>JAYVUD010000254.1:0-21722 GCA_043788335.1 Chloracidobacterium sp.
CTCTATCCAGCTGAGCTACGGGTGCGTGGACTCTTACAATACTAGATTCCGGGCCACGGTTTTGCAAACCGGTTTCTGCTTACTTACCGGCTTTCAGGATGTTCGACCGGAGGTATTTGATAACTTCTTTGATCTCCTCGGGCTTCATTTTATCCTTGAACGGCGGCATGCCGTCTTCCGGAAATCCATCGGCGATGTACTCGACGAACTTCGCATCCGGCTTTGCTGCCATTTTCGCCGTCGTCAGGTCATCCGGTTCGATCTCCTTTCCGTCGATGGTGACTTTGCCGCCGGTACCGTTGGCCCGATGGCACTCGGTACAGTGTTTCGCGTACAACTCCGTTCCGTTCATAGCTACCGTGCCCGCTCCCGAATTCGAATTTGTCGCGCCGTTAGCGTTAGACGTCGGTGCATTTGTATTCGCGGCGTTTGCTTGGGTCACGTTTGCATTGGCAGACGCTTTATTCGCGTTCGCAGATGCTGTAATAGCGGTGTTCTCCGTCGGTTTGGAACAAGCAACAAATATCACCATTGCGGCGATAACAATAAATAATTTCAATTCTCGCATTAACATTCACTCCATCAACTTGATATGAAAACCACAAGAGTTTAACGTATGAACACGTAATTTTGCAATAATTTAACGGAGATTCTACTGCTAGCCTTCGCATCACGGTGCACCTTGCCATTATGAAAAAGAGTATTCATCTGATCGTCGTGTTTCTCGTTGTTTTCGGTCTTGACGCATTTGCGCAGGTGACGCCGACCGAAATGAAAGTTTCCGGTATCACCGACAGTGTAACAGTCCGCCGAGATGGCCGTTTGATACCTTTTATCGAAGCAAAAAACGACGCGGACCTATATTTTGTCCAGGGATGGGTCACGGCGAGCGATCGGTTGTGGCAAATGGATCTGATGCGGCGATTCGCACGGGGCGAGACTGCCGAGATATTCGGAACGGCTTCGCTCGAGCAGGACAAACGCTGGCGTCGGTTCGGTTTCGCCGAGATAGCCAACGAAAGCGTCAGCCAACTTACGCCCGAACTCCGTGAGGCGCTCAACAATTATGCCCGGGGCGTCAATGCCTACATTGCCACATTGGACGACAAAACGATGCCCGTCGAATTTCGCATCCTTCAATACAAGCCGCGGCAATGGACGCCGACGGATACGATCGTCGTCGGAAAAATACTTGCGGACGCGCTCAGCACCACATGGCAAAACGATCTTATGCGGGCCTCGCTCGCAAATCTCTCAAAAGAGAAATACGTCGATGTCACGAATCAGGTAACGCCGTATGACGTTGTCCTTTTCGGAAAAGACGCGCCGGCGAAGAACGGCGGCGTCGCTCAGAGCATTCCCACGGTCGATGACAGGACACTAGCATCCGCCGCCCGTCAGGCCGATCTCCGTCGTGAGTCGCTCGAAATGCTGGGCCTCTATGCCGAGGACCTTGCCGCGAGCAACAATTGGGTCATCTCGGGCAAACGGACTGCAGACGGCAAACCTATCCTGGCAAACGATCCGCACCTTTCACCGTCCGCACCCGGTATCTGGTACCTGACGCATCTCTCGACACCGACGATGCGTGTTTCGGGCGTTACCTTTCCGGGCGTTCCGGGCATCGTTCTCGGGCATAACGAAAACCTTGCGTGGGGAGCGACCAATGTCGGGCCTGACGTTCAGGATATCTATCTCGAAACGTTCAACGATAAGGGCGAGGTTAAGACGCCAAACGGATGGGAACCGGTCAAGATAATAAAGAATGAGATCCGCGTTCGCACGAGCCCGATGAAAACGGATACCACGGCCGTTAGTTTTGATGTGAGCGTAACCCGCAATGGCCCGATCGTGAGCGAAGAGGGCGGAAAGCTCTACGCTCTGAGATGGACCGCTCGCGATCCGAAAAACAGCGAATTCGAGGCGTTTTTCCAATTGAACCGCGCGAAGAGCTGGGACGATTTCAAAGCCGCCTTGAAAACGTACGGCGGGGCGACGCAAAATTTTGTTTACGCCGACACCAAAGGCAATATTGGATGGTATGCGGCGGGCCGCATACCGATTCGCCGGACGGGCGATGGTGCAATGCCGTACGACGGTTCGACAAACGCCGGCGACTGGACAGGAATGATACCCTTCGACGAACTGCCGAACCTCTACAATCCGCCGGACGGATTGATCGTAACGGCTAACCAGCGTATCGTCGGGACCTCATATAAATATCCGCAGATGTCCCGGGACGTAGCACCGCCGTGGCGAGCCCGTTCAATCCTGGACGCTCTCAATGCCAGGCAAAAGATCACGGTCGACGACGTCCGCGACGTGCAGCTCAGCGTTTTCAACATCCCGATGGACGCGCTTGCCAAGCGCATCGTTAGGGATCAGGCGGCTTCGCCCGAGACGCTTACCGTGCTAAAGGACTGGGACGGACGAATGACGACCACCTCGCGCGCTTCGACACTCACGAACGAGATCCGAACCTGCGTCGCCAACAAGATGGTGGACGAAAACAAGCCGCTCACGATGTTTCTCATTCGAGAGCGCATCACGGACTGGGCAATTCGCGAAAATGTCGCCCGTTGGCTGCCATCGGGATTTGCAAACTATGATGACCTGTTGAGATCGTGCGACAGCAACTCCAGAGCGAGCCTGACCGAAAGATACGGCGTGGACGCCGGCGGGTGGGTCTGGGGCAAGGTTTTCCAGTCGCGTTTCCCGCACCCTCTGGCCTCGGCACCGTTCATCGGCGGACAATTCACGATCCCCGCGATTGCGATCAGCGGCAGCAGCCAGACCCCGAACGTCGGTTCGAACGTCTCCATGAGGCATATCGCCACGCCCGGTAACTGGGACACGACCCGCCACGTCATCCCGCTCGGTCAATCGGGTAACCCTCAATCGCCGCACTTCAGAGACCAGTTCGACGCCTGGCGATCTGGAGCACCGGTGGTCTTCCCATTTACGAAAGCGGCAGTGGAAAAGGCGACGGTCGAGACTGTCGTAATGTCACCGAACCGATAGAGCTCGTAGTGAAGGTTTTGCCCTGTTTCATTCCGACGGAAGATACACGCCAAGGCCTTCACTTGTATATTTCGGTTCACAATCTCGCGAGAAAATCCGCTAAAATAATGCTCGCGGCTTCGCTGTCGACCATCTGCCGCGCGTCTCGAGGGTCGATGCCGCGTTTCCATAGACGGGATTTGGCTTCGTACGAGGTTACCCGTTCATCCTGAAGAAAGATCGGGACCGAGAGCGACAGGGCAAATTTACGAGCCATATCTCGTGCCTCGGCGGACATCGGGCTTTCTGACCCGTCCGATTGTAGCGGCAAACCAATTACCAAGGCACCCGCATCAAACTCGGCAATGATCGACTTGACCCGTTCAAGCAACTTTTTCCAGCTTTCACGCGTTATAACGCCGAGTGGCCGGGTCGTGATGCGAAGTTCATCGCAAGTGGCGACGCCGATGCGTTTTGTGCCGGGATCGAGTGCGACGATCCGCCCAGAAGCTGGGATAGCGGAGAGATCTGTAAACTGCGGGTCATTAGTTGTATCTATTTGTTGCACGATTTTTTTCGATATCGGATAATTAACAGCGTCCCATAAGGGGTTGTGATCGCCAGAGGTATTATATGTCAATTCGCGGAAAATTTTGGGTTCTGTTGCTCTCCGGAGCGATCGCAGTTTACGCCGTTGTCGGCGGGTTGCCGTTTGTCGGTAGCGTTCTCCAGACTCAGGCACAGCAGACGGTCAATGATCCCGGAGCTCAACTCAGGATCGTCGAGTCGGTTTTACAGCATATCCAGAATGATTACGTCGATGAGCCCAATATGGAAAAGGTCCGCGTCGGAGCACTTCGCGGCCTTGCAAACGGCCTCGATCCGTATTCATCGTTCCTGACGGCCGATCAGGTCCGTGACTTTCAGGCTAACAAAGATGCCAACAGAGCGGGTGTCGGAGCCGAATTTTCTCAGGTCTCAGGTTATCTCTACGTTATCTCCGTCACCAAAGGGGCACCGGCAGAACGTGCCGGGCTCAAAACCGGTGATATCATCGAATATGTCGACAGCAAGGCAAGTCGCGACATTTCGCTCTATGACGCCAGAGAATTGATCAAAGGCGATGCCGGTTCAACCGTCGCTCTCCGCGTCCTGAGATCGGGAGAAAAGCCGCAGACCATCAAGGTTACACGTGGGGCATACAAAGTCCCAACCGCCGAATCGCGTGTCGAAGCCGGCAAGATCGGCGTCATCAAGATCTACAGCCTTGAGGAAGGCTCAGCCGCTGACGTTAAGACACAGGTATCGAATCTTGCCAAACAGGGCGTACAAAAGATCGTTTTGGACATTCGCGGCGTTGCCGCGGGCAAGATCGACGAAGCTGCCTCCGTGGCGAACCTGTTTGTAAAAGATGGAGACCTTGCTAAGGTCATCGGCCGCGAGAACAAGGTCACCAAAACATTTACCGCCGATCCGTCTAAAGCGATTTTTGACGGAGCTGTCGCGGTCTTGATCGATCTTGGCACGGCCGGCGCCGGCGAGGTTGTCGCGTCCGCTATTCTCGAAAGCAAGCGCGGCGAGGTGGTCGGCGAACGCAGTTTCGGTGCCGGCACCGAGCAACAGTTGATTCCGCTTAAGAGCGGCGACGGATTGCTGCTGACGGTCGCGAAATGGGCGAGCCCGAGCGGTAAGCCTTTCCTGGGCGAAGACCGTGCGAGCATGGGGATCAAACCGTCAGTCGAGGTCAAACGGCCCGACACGCCCGAACCCATCGACCCTGAGGATCTGATCGATCAGCAGGAGAAACAAAACAAAGATCCGCAGGCGACGCCGACGCCGGTCAAACCCAAAACGCCTGCCGCCGTTGAGGACATACAATTGAAAAAGGCTCTTGAGTTGCTCGGTGACAAGGCCAATGCCGCCAAATCCGATACGACCGAATAGAATTTCGCTCTCGGTTTCGTATTACTTTCGGCCGGGGAATTTTCTCCGGCCTTTTCAATTGCAATTTGTTGTCGATATACCACAACACTGGTAATATCAATTTTTAATGAGTGACGAACAATACGCCATCAGGCCTATCCGCGAAGTTGAGTTGAACGAATGGTATCGTTTGCGATGCCAACTTTGGGACGAGACTCCCGAGGACGAGCACCACGAAGAGATGGTCGATATCATCGAACATCCTGACTCACAATTTGTGGCTGTTGCTGAACTAAGTGACGGGGTTATCGTTGCGTTTCTCGAGGCGAGTATCAGGCCGTTTGTTGATGATTGCAACACCGAAAACGTCGGCTATCTCGAGGGTTGGTTCGTCGATCATCCTTATCGCCGGCGGGGAATCGGACGAAAACTCGTCGCTTTTGCTGAAAAATGGGCTCTCAGCCACGGCTGTACCGAGATGGCGTCCGACGCCGAGATCGACAATGCGGCCAGCATCGCCGCCCACGACGAACTCGGCTACCGCGAAACCTCAAGGCTCGTGCATTTCCGAAAGGACCTAATTTGAATTGTGAAACGCTCCATTTTTGACCTTTTGCCCCTTGCCGCCGCGATCTGCATGTTTGCGGCATCACCCTTCGTTTTTGCCCAATCCTCGGATCAGAATTTTCCGACGCCGGTCACAAGCAGTGAGATCCGCGGGACGATCCGGGCGCGCGATGTCGGCGATTCGCGAAATACGACCTATTTCTACGCCTTTGATGGGGAACAGGGCGACATCTTCGTCAATATTCAAACTAAGAATTTTGACGGTGATATCGACGTCTTCACCGCAGACAATCTGCGGCCGATGACAAAGGTTGTGCTTTACGCCGATGCAGGCGTTACCGAAACCGGGCGCATCATTTACCTTCGAAAGGGCGAACGTTTGCTGTTAAGGGTCGAAGGCCGCACGCCCGGGGACGATGCGGCTACGTTCGTGGTGAAATTTGCCGGCAGTTTCGTAGCTCTCACGCCGTCAACCCGAAAAACCGACGACAGCAGCCCACAGGTCGCCGCCTCGGATGGCGTTCGGCTCAATTCCGTCGGTGCCGTAATTCCGAGAACTGAGGTGAAGAAACCTCCGGTTCGCGTCGATCCCGCGGCGAAAGACACCTCTCCCAAGAAGGAACGTCCGGCGAAGATCGACCGGGCCTCAGCAGCAGACGCAAAGGACACGGTCGAACCTGCCCGCACATCATCAACCGGATCGCGACCCCCGGCGAACGGCATCGACCCGCTTGCATCTGTATTTTTGACGATCATTCTCAAGGACGGGAAAAAGATCCAAAAGTCGATGAGTGAGGTTATCAAATTCTCAACTGACAGAGACGCGGTCACGCTGATCTTGAAGAGCGGAAACATTATCCGCTATCAATTAAGCAACGTGGCCCGCGTCACGATCGAATAGATGGCTCTAGGCGTAGCTGTGAAGGCCTTTGAGCAGATAACTGACGCCGAGGTACGTAAAGATCACCAGCAGGAACCCGACGACCGCAAAATATGCTGAACTTCGGCCCTTCCACCCACGGGAAATACGCGTGTGCAAAAACGCCGCATAGGTCAGCCACGCTACCAATGCACCCGTTTCTTTTGAATCAAAGCCCCATGGACGTCCCCAGGATTCGTTCGCCCATATCGCTCCTGTGATCAGCAACATTGCGAGGCCGGCAAACGCCAGGCATGCCGTTTTGTACATCAAACTGTCGAGCGAATCGAGGCTCGGTAGGCGGTCGATCAATGCCTCAGTGCGAAACCCGAACAGTATCACGAAAAACGTCGCAACTAGTGCCGTCAGAAGAGCGGCGACCTCGACCGGGTTGGTGTTCAGACTGAGGAACATCTTGGGGCCGACCGATTGGACGTACTGCTTGCCCATCTGTTCGTATTGCGACGGCGTCATCGCTGCGAGTTCTTTCGCCTGCATCTGCTGATTCTCTGCGATAGCCATCCCGGCGGTGACGTATTGGCTCGGGTCTTTGGTTAATTGAGATTGTAACTTTGTGTAAACGTCTGTCGTCGACCCAATGCCGGAGACCAAAAGCCCAACGGAGACGATCTGAGCCGCAAAAGCAAGTTTGAGTAGGATGTGGCCGAACCTTTTTGCTTGCCGGCTGTCGCGGTAAAGATAATACGCGAACGCAATCATAGCTCCAAACAACAAAATGCCCGCAATTGCCAACGCTGGACCTACAAATGGGATCTCGAGCCTAAACGGCGCCGAAAATGGCTTTTTGCCCTCCATACCGGGAACAAAAATGCCGGCTCGATAGACAAATGCAGTAAACACCGAAAACTTGCTCACCGTGGCTATGACGGCGATGCCGAAAACGCTGGACCAGAACGCCATTGCCTCAACCTTGAGCCGGTCCTTTAACAAATATATGACCGCGACGGCGAAGCACACCAGTGCGACACCATAGCTGAGGCTCGCGACGCCGACGTGGATCGGGCGCCAATATGAGTCGAGTACCGGCGGCAGCTCGATAAACTCGCCGCCAATGAATCTCGCAAGCGTCAAGATCAACGCAGCGAGCGGGAGCGTGAATGCGGTCAGGATTCGGAAATTGCGCCGACGTGCAAATAGTAGCGTGGCGATCCCCGCCCCAAAGGCGAAGGCAAGGCTCAGATCATACAGATTTGCGAAAGGGATATACCGAAACACCCACGGTTTCGCCATATTGCCACCCGCCCGCATCGCTGCGATCTCGTGGTCATAGGCTCCGACCCAGCGCGTCAGCCAACTGGTTAGATTAAAGAATACGCCGAGTACCGCTCCCCAAAAACCTATCTTTTCGGCCATTGAGGACGGGGCGTATAGGTTCGTAAGCGCGAACAATGCCGCGAGGATGTAGCACGCGAGGGCGAGCATCATAAACGCCGTGTCAGAAATAAACCCGGCGCCGATCTGCAACCGCAGGCCGAGCATTACAAACGAACCGCCGAAAACGAGAACGGCGGGCAAAAACGACGTCAGCTTACTGTCTGTTTCTAATCTATCGAGTTCTTCCATTTTTTGTACTTCTATTTTACGCCGTGGAGCAGACGAACGATCCGATCAAATTTATCCTGAAATGAAAACTGGTTGCGGTTTGCCTCGCCGGCCATAACGACATCGTATCGGCCGTCCGACTGCTTCGTAGCTAGGGCCCAAACACGCCTGTGCGAGTAGAAGAAAACGAAACACAGAGCCCCAATTAGCCCAAACCCGCCAATGTACCACGCGACAAATGCCGCGTCGAAGGGGTCATACTTGATCGACAGAACGTGTGCCAGCGGCGATTTTTCGTACTCGGAGAGGTGCCATTTGTAACCGAGTTTCGGGGCAGCCACCGGAGCATTGTCAGGCAGCTTTTGTGCAAACGCATAGATACGCACTTTCGCTCCCTGCGGCGGCGTCACGCCGAGTACAGCTACCGGATTTAGGTATTCTCCGCTCTTGGTATCCGGCTGGCCGCCTTTTCCCATCGTGAAATCCGGCATAAACTGCTCGAAATCTACCTTGGTACCGTCAGGCATCGTCGCCGATCCGCCACGGTCAAGTTTGAGTTCCACGACGTCGCCGCCAGTCGACGGGGTCAGGTCGAGTTTGATCGTGCGGGCGTTTCCAACCGGGATCGTCTGTGCCTGAAAGAATCTGTATCCGCGGTAATTGAGCGGCTTGTTCAAACTGATATTCTCGTCGATCACGCCGTACGCCGGGTCGTCGATCCTTATCTTGGTCGCCCAGTCGAGTGTGTTCGAGACATCGATGTTACCCGTCGGGTCGATCAGCGTCTGCGAGATATCCGTGCACTCCATCGAGAAGGGAAGTTTGACGTTAAACTTGTCCTTTCTGTCGAGATTGTATTGGATCATCTGGATCGAATCAGTCTTCTCGCCTGGCGTCATCCGGACATCGGCGTCAAATCCGGTCTGTAATGCGACAAAATGACCCAGAAACAGCGTCAGCAGAAATACGTGGACGATATATGCTCCTATACGATTGTACTGGCCCGCCTCGCCAAAAACGTATGTACCGCTCGCGTTCTCGACGACGCTCGTCTTTAAGCCGTTGGCCTTGATCGCCTCTTCGATTCGGCGGACTGCCTCTGTGTCCGAGGTGGCAGCCATCTCGAACTGAGCGTTCGATTTCCTGGCGAGCAACCAAGGTTTTGTCGCGGTTTTCTTGGGTTTCGCAATATAACTCCACGATGAGCCAAACCGGTCGATCGACGCCAGAACGATATTCAGCGAAAGGATGAGCAGCAGGGCGTTGAAGTAGTACGTGTGGTAAATGTCGAACAGGCCGAGGCCGCCAAAGATCGTCTTTTCTGCCGGTGTGAGCGAGACGTAGTAGGCGTCGAAGCCCGATACATTTTGCTGCAGGATGATCATCCCGACCATCGCGAGGACGACCAGGACGCACAATAGTACGACACCAAAACGCACAGAACTCAAGAAATCGAGTATGCGATTCAAAACCGGCGCCGTTTTCGGCTTGAACGCCTCTTTAGGCTTTAGCGACTCTTCTGCTGCTGACATCTATTATAAAAAGGATAACTTAGCGAAAATCGTTTGTCACCCTGGTCAAAAATAAGTTAGGCAAGCGAGGTAAAAAATGCGTCATTATAAAAAACAAATTTGGAGAATCATTTTCGAGACGCTATCCTTGATGTTTAAGTTGCACTTGATTTTGTATTTTAATGGACACATTAACGGTTCAGATCGATGAAAGAAAGGCCGCCGGCGTACGCGAAAAGCTGGCGGCATATTTCGAACTGACCAAGCCACGTATCGCGTTTCTCCTAGTTTTGACCTCGGCCGCGGGATTCTATCTTGGCTCGCCCGGCAGTTTTAATGTCCTTTTGTTCGCACATTCGATGATCGGCATTACGTTGCTGGCGTTCGGCGTTGCGACGCTGAACCAGTTCATCGAACGCAATATCGATCCGCTGATGGAGCGAACTGCCAACCGTCCGCTGCCCTCGCACCGAGTGTCTCCAACCGAGGCTCTGGTTTTCGGCTTGATCCAGTGTGTCGGGGCCGAAATTTACCTGCTCGTCCTAGTAAACGCCTTGACGGCGATCCTCGGTATGATCGTCATTGTCGGATATGTGTTGGTCTATACACCGCTCAAGACGCGTACGAGCGTTTGTACCGCATTAGGAGCGATTCCGGGAGCCCTGCCGCCGCTGATGGGTTGGACGGCCGCGGCTAACGAGATAACCTTGGCAGCGTGGGCATTGTTCGTCATGCAGGTACTATGGCAGTTTCCACATTTTCTGGCGATCGCCTGGATGTACCGCGATCAATATCGGGCGGCGGGCATCAAGATGCTCCCGGCGATCGAACCTGATGGCCGCATAACGTTTCGTCAGATCGTATTATTTACGATAATGTTGCTCCCGGTCAGTCTCGCACCGTTCTTTTTCGCTCATGCGGGGTTTATCTTCCTGGTTGGAGCTTGCCTGATTGGCATTTGGTTCCTGTGGGCGAGCGTCCGTGCAGCCCGCACCAAATCAAACGCGGCGGCGAGAGGATTGCTCCTCGTTTCGGTGTTTTATCTCCCGATCCTCTTTCTCCTGATGGTTATTGATAAGCGATAGGCCTATGAATATTGGTGCGGCTGAGATAATCGACGAAATCGAAGAAAAGGACACAACGCGTCCGACGAGTCTCTCGATGTCCGCGTCCGACGGCGGCGGCAGTGGACGTAATGGCGGCGGGGGCAACGGTCCGGATGGGAACGACGATGAGTACGTCGATGACCGCGACGATTTTACCGACAAAAAATCAAGGATATTGACGGGCTTTGTATTGGTCGTCGCGGTCATGACATTTGGCGGCCTACTTGCCGCGTATGTTTTTATAGCGTCAAACAAGGTTGATGAATGGCGTCCGTTTGCCCTCCCGAAAGAACTCTGGGTCAGCACGATCATCATACTGTTAAGTAGTGTCGCCTACGTCCTCGGCAACCGCGCGACCGATGTCAACGATCAGAAAAGTGCGAAGAAATGGTTCCTGATTACCGGCGGGCTCGGAATCGGGTTTGTGATATCGCAGGTCTTCGCGTGGATCGCCCTGTCGATGCGTGGAATGGTGCTGAAGGGAAATCCGTACGCCGGCTTTTTCTACATGCTGACCGTCGTCCACGCCCTGCACGTCCTCGGCGGACTGATCGCTCTCGGTACGGTGATTTACCGTTCCTGGATCAACACTGAGGACGCCCCAAGGATCGTCCGTCGTAAGACGCTCTCACGCGTTGTCGGTTGGTATTGGCATTTTATGGGCGGTTTATGGATCGTTCTATTTTTAGTCCTCGGTTTTTGGAAATGAAATGAACGACCTACTAGGCGTTTTCCCCCATCTCAACGCTGCGCTTAACGGTCTTAGTGCCGTATTTCTATTGTTCGGCTTTTATTTCATAATGAAGCGCCGAATATCTGCCCACCGGTTCTGTATGCTGTCGGCGGTCACGGTTTCGGCGTTGTTCCTGATCTCGTACATTACCTATCACTCGCTCCGAACTTACTATTTTGGCCTTGGTCCGACAAAATTTACCGGCGAGGGTATAATTCGCCCGATATATTTCACCATCCTGACGTCCCACACGATCCTTGCTGCATTGATCGCGCCGTTTATCATATGGACGCTTCGCCGGGCGTTAAAAGGCAAATTCGACCTCCACAAGAAACTGGCGCGTCTCGTTTATCCGGTTTGGCTCTACGTATCTTTTACGGGTGTGGTCGTATATTTTCTGCTTTATCAGATTTATCCCGGACGTTGACGTAACTTTACAAAAAAAAACCTTGAATACCGAGCTTTATAGTGGTATCATTTATTTGTTGAAAAGTAGTCACCGAAGCCGTCTCGATTGCGAGGCGACGCGGGGGAACCAATTGATAATTCGTTTATTCGTTTTATCCGGGGCGAGGCATCTTGTCCAAAAGATGCGGGGGTAATCTTTCGCTCCTAGCCCGGCAGCTAACCTCGTAGGTGTGGCAAAGAAGTTACAATAATAGATTCAAGCCGGTTTCGGCGCGGTTTAGAATGTGCTTCGCGCATCGCGATTCAACAGTAAGCAGACATCCGGTCTTCTCAAAGGAAAAAGTTCCGTCACTTCTGGTGGCGGAACTTTTTTTGTCTGAGATCAGCTTATGACTATTTGAGGTAGACGATCGGTAGTACCTTGACCGTCTTGGCCGGCACCTTGTCTTCCGGATCCGTTTCGGTCGGCCCAAGCGTAACCTTCGACGGCCGCGACCTGACCTTGATCGAAAAAGTCTCTACACGTTTCGTCATGGTCTTAGCAACGCCCTGGGTTTCCTTCTCGTATTTCACGTGAAGATCCAACGGGATCTGAAAGACCGCCGGTACTAGAGCATCGGCCTTCTGCGTCTGGGTGACTGTCACCTTTAGTGTTTTTGTCCGCGCGTTGTATGTCGGACTGACCGTCAGGCGCGGTGCACCCGCATGGTAAACCCATTGGTCAAAAAACCAGTTGAGATCCTGGCTTGACGCCTCTTCCATCGCCGCTTGAAAATCAGTGGTTTCGACATTTCCAAATTTGTGCTTGTTCAGATAGCGATTGATGCCTTTCCAAAAAGCCTCGGTCCCGATCTGCTCACGCAGCATATGCAGGACGACGCCGCCCTTGTTGTAAGTTACTGCTGCGGTGTCAAACAATCGTTCCGGGTCGCCCGCCCGCAAATTATAAAGCCCGTGCCGCTTGGTTGTCGTCGCGTCGTCAGTAAGAAATTCGTTCGCGTCAGCCCGGATCTTTCGCATGTAGTCGGCACGGCCATTAATGCGTTCGCGGTAAGCGGCCTCCATAAATGTCGCAAAACTCTCGTTTAGCCATAGCTCCGCCCAATTCTTACACGTCAGCATATCGCCGAACCACGAGTGCGCGAGTTCGTGCGAAACGAGGTCAACGACGATATCTTTTCCAAATTCGAAATCGCCGAAGAAGATCTCGGTGTCCGCCATCGTTGTCGCCGTTATGTTCTCCATCCCGCCGAATTGAAATTTCGCCACGATCGTCTGGTCGTATTTGTTGTACGGAAACTTAACGCCCGTCAGGCTCTCGTACACCTCGATCATATTCTTGGTCGTACCGAAAGCGTTGCGGGCGGTGGTTTCCTTGCCGGGATACACGTAGAACCCGAGCGGAATATCACCGTATTTGTCATCGACGCGAACGTATTTGCCGATCACAAACGACACGAGATATGTCGAATGCTGGATCGGCATTTTATAGTGCCAGGTCTCGGTACCATTGCCGTTGTCAGCTTTGCCCAAAAACTCGCCGTTCCCGATAACGGTCTCGCCGGTCTGGGCGGTGATATATTCCTCGGTCGTCGCCTTGTCGCTCGGAAAATCGAAGGACGGGAACCAGTGATGTGCCTCTTCGGCCTCGCCCTGCGACCATATCTGGGCCGAATGAGGAACCTGCCCCTCGCCGCTCTCCCCGTCGACAAAGTAAACGCCTTTCTTCGGCGTCGAGGTATATTTGAGCCGCACCGTGATCATTTCGTCTGGACCGTAGGAGCGGTCGAGTGTCAAGTGAACGCTCTTCGCCTTCGCCGCAAATTTGACATCGGTGCCGGCGGGTTCCAATTTGACCGACTCAAAAACCATGTCCTCGGCATCGAGGTCAAACTCGCGAAAGCCCGCCGCCAGTGGTTTGAGGCTCACGCTCGTGTCGCCAAACACCATCTTTTTGGCACGGTCGAACGATGCCCGGATTACGTAATGCTGAACATCGTACGTCGATGTCCGGTTAAAATCAGGCCGGCCGGTTTTTTGTCCGTCAGCGAAAGAGGCCGCAATAGTGAGTATCGCGGCCAAAAAGATCATCGATCGAAGTTTTGCAAATTTCATATTTCGCTAAAGAAAAACTATTTCAAATATTTACCGAACCAATCCAAAACGTTGTTGTACCAGAATTCGGAATTTTGCGGCTTGAGTATCCAGTGGCCTTCGTCAGGGTAAATGATGAGTTTCGACGGCACTTTCTTGAGCTGCAGTGTCGTATACAGCTGCAGGCTCTGGTCCACCGGCACACGAAAGTCGAGTTCTCCGGCAGTCACGAGCGTCGGGGTCGCGAAATTTTTAGCAAACTTATGTGGCGACCATTTGTCGTAAAGCACGGAGTTTTCCCACGGAAATCCCTTGAACTCCCAATTGACGAACCAAAGCTCTTCGGTTGCGGTCGCCATGCTCTCGAGATTGTAGACCCCGGCGTGCGAGACAAACGCCTTAAACTTGTATCGCGGATCGTTGTTGTGGCCGAGCAGCCAATCGACCATATATCCGCCGTAGCTCGCACCGGCAGCACCGATATTCGAACTATCGACAAATGGTTTTTTGGCGATGCTTGCCACGCCATTTGTGATGTCGACGAACGCCTTGCCGCCCCAGTCGCCCGAAATGTCATTCACAAACTTTTGCCCATAACCGGTTGAACCGCGGGGATTCGGCATAAAGACGACGTATCCTGCGTTGGCGAAAATTTGCGGGTTCCAGCGGTAACCCCAGTTGTCGCTCCAGGCTCCTTGCGGCCCGCCGTGGATAAGCACGATCAGCGGATATTTCTTGGCTCGGTCGAAACCCGCTGGCTTGAGCAGGAATCCGTGGATCTTCTGGTTCAGGGCACCCATCCACTCGACGTCCTCGGCTTTCTGCAGATTAAACGGACGCAGAACGTCGGCATTTGCACTGGTCAGAGCCTTAAGGCCGGTACCATCGGCATTGATACGGTAAATATCGGCCGGCGAGTGCATCGCGGTCCAGGAAAACACGAGTGTCTTGCCGTCAGGCGAAATATTCAGCCCGCCGGCGGCACCGATATCAGCGACCTGTTTGACGTGCGTCGCCGCCTTCGAGCTAAAATCCGGCTCGACCGGAACGCTGAAAATAGGCGAGTGCCCACGCTGTCCGGCTGTGAAATAGACGGTCTTGCTGTCGTTTGAAATGACGACGTCTTCGACTTGTTGGTCAAACCCCTTAGTTAGTTCGACGATCTCGCCGTTGGCCGGATTGTACCGCATTATTCGCCATCGGTCGGCCTCGAATGTTGCCGTTGCTTGCGAGCGCCAGAGCAGATATTTGCCGTTGGGCGTGTAGACCGGCGAGGCGTCGTAGCCGCCCATTCCGGCCGTCACGTTCTTGGCTTCGCCGCCGCGGATAGGCTGGATGTAGATATCGCTGTTAGTGGATGTCGCTTCGACCTTGTCGGGATTCTTAAGGAAAACGATACTGCTGCCGTCCGGCGAGAAGGTATAATCAGTGCCGGTTGCAGCGGCCACCGGCGGTGAGTCAAAATCGCCGGGCGTTACATCGGTCGCCGGACCGCCCTTGGCAGACACGACAAAGACGTGCGACCGTTTGCGGTCACGCCATTCGACCCAGTGCTTGAAGAGTAGGCGTTCAGTAACGTGCGCCTGCATTTTGCTCTTTTCGAGACGTTCGTCCTCAGCCTTGTTGCAGTCGTCGGATTTGCACGCCGGATAGACGTCCGATCCGAACGCGATCCAATTGCCGTCCGGTGACCAGACCGGCCCGCCGGCACCTGAGGAGATATTTGTCACCTGATCCTTGCCGCCGCCGTCAGCCTTCATCGTCCAGATCTGGCCGCCGTTAATATAGGCGATACGCTTGCCGTCGGGTGACCAGCGAGGACCGCTGCTCGACGATTTGCCGTCGGTGATCTGACGCTGATTGGTGCCGTCGACCGACATTGTGTATATCTGATTTAGCGTCTTATTGGCCTCTTTATTCACCACGCCGATCGTGAACGCCACGGTCCGCCCGTCCGGCGATAGTTGCGGATCGGCAACCCGTTTCATGTTTATGAGATCATTGATACCGAACGGGCGTTGAGGATAAGCGGCAAACGCCGCAACGATTAAGATCAAAGCGGAAAAGATAATTCGTTTCATAGGTTTGGCCCCAGTGTTGGATGTTAAAAACGACACCATTATCGCATACAATTTTGGAACTTTCACCGCATCGGATAAGATGACGTTATGAAATCATGCATTTTGGTTCTTATAGGGCTGTTGGTAACTATCTCAGGCTTTGGACAGGCTCCTTCGGCATCGCCGACGCCGCGACTTTATTCTGACGCGACGATCGACGAAATGCGGCAGATCCAGAAGGCCGCTACCGCCACCGATTATGCATATCGCCAGGATGGCTATCTGTCGAACAACATCGGTCCGCGGCTCGCCGGTTCGGCACAAGCTGAGCGTGCGGTCCAGTATGTGGCAGATGAAATGCGGTCTCTCGGCCTCGAAGTCCGCCTTCAAAAAGTAATGGTCCCGCATTGGGTCCGAGGTCTCGAACACGGCGAACTCATCGAATATATGGGTATGGCTCCCGGTACGACGCAAAAGGTCGTCCTGACCGCACTCGGCGGCAGCATAGCCACGCCGGCCGACGGCATCACAGCCGATATTGTCGTCGTCAGCAGCTTTGACGATCTCGCCGCTCTCGGCCGCGACAAGATCGCGGGCAAGATCGTGTTATTCAATTACAAGTTTGACCGGACGATGGCGGCATCGGGATTTGGCGGGGCGGCTTACGGCCAGGCGGTCCAATACCGTTTCGGCGGTGCGGTTGCGGCGGCGCGATTCGGTGCGATCGGCGTTCTCGTCCGATCGGCCGGCGGCTCTCAGAACCGTCTTGCCCACACCGGTTTGATGGGCTATACCGACGGCGTAACAAAGATCCCTGCCGCGGCTGTCTCATTTGAAGACGCGGAGACCATTGCCTGGCTCGCGAAAATGGGCAAGGTTCGCATTAAACTCACTTTGACGCCGCAAACTCTACCAAATGCCGTCAGCTACAACGTGATCGCCGATCTGAAGGGAAGCGAAAAGCCCGACGAGGTTGTCATCGTCTCGGGGCACCTCGATTCATGGGATCTCGGTACCGGTGCGATCGATGACGGTGCCGGCGTCGCCGTTTCGATGCAAGTTCCGTTTCTCCTGAAAACGCTCGGCCTCAGACCAATACGTACGATCCGCTTTATCGCCTGGATGGACGAGGAGCAGGGCGGCTCGGGCTCAAAAGTCTATTTTGAGGAGCAAAAGGGAAATATCGCCAGACATTTCGCCGCCATCGAATCCGACCTCGGAGCATCGCATCCGCTTGGTCTCTATTTCGCCGGCAAGGCCGAAGCCTTGCCGTTTTTGACGCCCATCTCCAACATTCTTAACGCCCAGGGAGCCGGCCTCGTCCAGCAACAGGGCGGCGTCGGTGCTGACGTCGGACCGCTCACCGAGAAAGGCGTGCCTTCTTTCGCTCCATGGTTCGATCAGCGGACGTATTTCAACTATCACCATAATGCCGCCGACACATTCGACAAAGTTAATCCTAAGGAGATATCGGACGTCGGATCCGTTGTGGCTGTCCTCGCGTATGGCCTCGCCAATCTCGAGCAGCCGTTGCCGAGATAGAAATGATCAACCGTTTCGATGCCATTCGTTCGTCGTTTGAAAGTCGTTCCCAGAATTGCTATACTTTACTTTTATTTCTTGATTAGACGAGATACCTATGCTCAATAGACCGCCGCCCTATTTTCCGCAATCTCAGCTTTCGCCGCCGGACGAGAACCGCTATCGAAAGTTCAAGTTTGTCGTCGCCGGACTGATTCTTTTGCTCATCGCTATTGCGGTGGCGGCCGGCTTTGGCATCTACTATCTGGTTCGCTGGCTATTTTAGATCCGAGGTGTCGCGAATCTAGCAATTCGTTTCTGTAAAAACCAGTTTGCACGAAGCCGATGAAGCACACCTGCAAGAATCTCGCAAGTCCCTGGTAGGAAAGCAGGAACCACGTTCTTCCATAGGAACTGGACGAAACGAGAATAGTGTCTGCTAACAATGTTTTTCCAGCGAAGGAGATGCTAGCGATTCTCTTGAGCGATTGATTTTGCGTGTCTGGTTTTCAATACAACTTCTAGATCCGTCACAATTTCATTCATCATATCGCGGCGAGTCTTTTCATCCCTTGAGCCACCCGGAAATGTGTTCAACACTATTCCACGGCCGTCTACAAGCAAATGGGAGGGAGCGACCATCCCTTTTAGTGGCGAGGGATTTATGTCCGTATCTACCCATCCGTATACAGAATCACCCTCAAAAACGCTATCACTGTGCACCTGCGCGTCCGAAGGTAACGTCGCGGTATTTGAGATAAGAAATGTCCTTATTCCTTTCTTCTCAGCGAACGATCGAACCGTCGAAATGAGTTCGCTCGACGCTGAAACCATTGGACAATTTGAGTCCACAAGCACCAGTAGAATGAGGTCGTCTTGCTTTAGAGTAGGCAACACCTCTCCGGACACGTTTACGAATTTCGTCAAATCCAATAACTGTCCAGTAGAGGGACCTTTCCAAAAAACATTGCTGTTTTTGATCTGATCGTAGGGCCTATTAGCAAAAAAATAGTCAGCCGCAAGTCCAGTTCCGATCGCTACGCAAACCATAACCCCGAAGCCAAGCGCTAAAACCGCAATATTCCTAATCATTTTAAACTAAGGTGCTTGGACGTTTTGATTGATCGCATTGTCGCACTGAATGAAATCGGGACAACTGGCAGGAGAATAAGTACAAGTACCGTACGGGTATTTAACACCACCAGCAATACATCCTGTGTTATGACAGATTGGACCGCTTTCACACGGATCGGGATTCGCGCTCCTCGAAGAATCGAGCTTTGCATATGCTCCCCGAGTAATATAATTCGGCAAACCAAGCACGCCAAACACGACTCCGACAACAATCGAAACAATCAACGTTTGAAAAACGCTCAACCGAACTTTTTTGCGATTCATAAAAATTACCCTCCTCCGAAAATTGAAACGACGATATACCAAGAACGATGCAAAGTCAATCCAACGTTCGCAAATTCACTTTTTCGCCCTGAAGACGGTTTACATTGTGGCGACCCCACTTAATGCTGGTGACTGCGTAACATAGCTATTACCCGCAAAAGTCGTTCTTATGCTGCTTGTCTAGAACATTAAAAGGCACTCAATACTCCGATGTTATCCGCTGGGATATCGTGACGAATCTTTAATTGACCGACTTTTTCGATTGGACGCTACCGGGCTTGACTCGTTCGCCCTGCATCGCAAGCCGTCGGGCCTGGGGCAAGAGTTCAATCGTCTTTATGAGCTGGTTATCATACTCATTTAGAACCTGGTTTGATGTCTGCGAGCCGTATGCGGCCGTAATCAATTCCTTTCTTAGCTCCCGTTCCACAAACTCGCGTTCGCGGTCGATCTGGACCGATGTATATTTGTATTTATTCCCAGCATATTTTTTGAAGGTCTCGAACACCGTCTCCGTAATCGGGAAATCAGTCGCCTTGATGTCGTAGTCAAAAGTGATCGGAGTACTAATCTTGTAGGATTCGAGGCCCTTGACGCGGCCAGTTACGAGCTCAAGCGCAAATGCGAAGACAGGACTTGCTAATCTCGCCCGGAAGCGGGCGCGCTCGATAGGAATCGTGTCGGGCTTTACCACCACATCAGGGTTAATGCCGCCGCCGCCGAACACTGCCCGGCCCCCATCGGTCTTGCTTTCAGGGCCTGAGGGTTTGGGGTCCTCGGATTTTTCATCCCTGAAACTGCCGCCCTCGGTGTAATAGTTGTAGAGTTCGCCATTTGAATAATCGCGTTGGATCAGACGTCCGGCGGGCGTTTCGTACTTGGCGATGGTCAGCAGCAGCATCGAACCATAATCGAGTTGAAACGGATTTTGCACTAACCCCTTACCGAAAGTGTTTTCGCCGACGATCAGAGCCCGGTCGTGATCCTGCATCGCTCCGGCAAGTATCTCGGACGCCGACGCGGTGTTGCGGTTGACGAGGATAACGACCGGCGATTTGTCTGGTCCGTCGTTTCGCACACGAAAAGGCAGCGTAACACCATCGATGCGGCCTTTCTGTGTGAATACGGTTTGTCCGTCCTGCAGAAAAGAATTTGCGATCTTGTAAGCCTGATTGACGAGGCCGCCGCCGTTGCCTCGCAGGTCGATCACGAGCTGCTGCATTCCCTGGGCCTTTAGCTGACGCATTCCGGCTTCAAATTCGCCGAAAGTGGTTTGATTAAAACCACCGTTCATATTCATATAGCCGACGCCCGGGCGGATCATATAGATCTCGCTGATCGACGGCTGCGAAACCGCATCGCGAATTATCTCGACGGTCTCTTTTTTGCCGGTGCCGAGACGCTCAACGACCAGCTTAGCCGGCGTTCCTCGCGGTCCGCGTAAAAATGTTCTAACTTCAGAAAACGGCTTTCCCGCCATCGAGGTTCCGTTGACCTCGAGTATTTTGTCACCGTAACGCAAGCCCGCGCGATGTGCCGGTGCTCCGTCGAACGTCGCCTTGATATACGTAGCGATGACCGTGCCTTTGTCGTCGGAAAGATCGCCAATGGTCGCTCCGATGCCGTAGTAACGTGAGCTCTGATCCGTCCGAAACTGTTCAAACTCTTTCGCATCGAAGTAGTTCGAATGCGGGTCGAGCGTGTGCAGCATCGTGTCGATCGAGGACTTGAACAGGTCGTTATAATTCAGCGTCTTTGTGCCGGCGTAATTGTTTTCGATGACCGCTAGAGCCTCAGCGATATCCTTTTCGATATCCTCGACCTTTACGACTTTTTTGGCGGTGGCCGACGGTTTATCGGTGCCGCGTACACTTGCCGTACTGGTCGAAGCCGGCGGTGTCTGGCCGAACGAAACGGAAAATAGTACAAATATGAATGTCGGTAACAGGAAAGCGTTAAATCTTTGCTTCACTTATAATTAACCCCCGGTTGCCACGTTTTGCCCACGTGTATTTGAGCTCAAGAGAGAATAACATCCATTTGAGGAAAAAGCGACAGGATTGGTTGCCCTGTTAAAAACTAAAGTTTGAAACTACGCATCCTTTCGCGGCGTATCGAATTAGGTTAAACTTTCACAATAATTTGCTGCTTGTTTTCCTTTGAGAGCCTATATGTTCAAACGTTTTTTTATCACCCTATTTTTCGTCTCAGTTTCGACATTGGCGATTGGAGCCCAGACCAAATTGCTCCGTTTCCCGGACATTTACGGCGACAAGGTCGTTTTCACATACGGCGGAGATCTCTGGGTCTCCGGCACGTCGGGCGGCAATGCGACCCGCCTCACGGCACATCCGGGCGTCGAGACGTACGCGAAATTCTCGCCCGACGGCAAATGGATCGCGTTTACCGGCCAATATGACGGTGACGAACAGGTCTACGTCGTCCCGTCGAGCGGCGGTGAACCGAAACAACTAACGTTTTATCCGTCGCGCGGCCCTCTGGCTCCGCGTTGGGGCCTCGATAATCAGGTAAACGGTTGGACCAGAGACGGCCGGATCGTGTTTCGCTCACAGCGTGATTCTTGGTCGTTGCCGATCGCTCGATTATTTACTGTCTCGCCGAACGGCGGTCCCGCCGAGGCTCTGCCGATGCCCGAGGCCGGATCCGGCGACCTTTCGCCGGACGGCAGCAAGATGGTCTATTCGCCGCGCTTTCGCGATTTTCGTCCCGAGAAACGCTACAGCGGCGGTCAGGCGAACACGCTCTACATCTATGACCTGTCGACCAACGACGCCAAAAAGATATCCGAGAGCCCGCGTTCCGCACGCGACGCGATGTGGATCGGCGGCACGATCTATTACAATTCGGACAAAGACGGCATTTTCAACCTGTACGCCTATGATACCGCCGGCGGCAGAA
>JAYVUD010000255.1:0-2354 GCA_043788335.1 Chloracidobacterium sp.
AGGGGACCGACTCCCCGTAGCCCGTCACCTTGCCGTCGGCGTCCCGCAGGCGGGTCTTGTGGACCCGGTTCTGGAGCTGCTTGGCGTACCACCGCCGCCACGCCCCGGCCAGGTGCAGAGCCTTCTGGTGGACGGCGTTGAGGTAGCGGAGCTTCTTGTCGGTTTCCTTCGAGACGGGGTGATACCCGAATCGACTCTTGAAGACCTGAGCCGGGAGCAGTGCCCCCACGTTGATCGTAGCGGTTGCGTTCATTTGTTTTCCTTGTCATACCGATCACCGAGGCCGATTCCCGGTGCCGCCTCGACGAAGGCGTCCCTGTCGGCCTCATTCTTGAAACAAAACTCAGTGAACCCGTAGTCGTAGTCCGTCTTCCCCAGCCAGAAGGAGGACCACGGGCCTTCGTGATCGTGCGGCGGCACCGCATGGTAGTTCTTGTCGGCCCACGGCCACGACTTGCCGTCGTCGATTGTCTCGCCGTGCGTGACGACCTCCGTGGCACGCACCAGCGGGCACCCCGGATACTCCGAATTGTGTTCCCACTCGCATTTGCCGTGGTGAGGACCGAAATGATCCCAACACCAGCGGTGGGCGTTGTCGGTAGTGGGGCAGCAGCCCTCTACAACAACGACATGCGGGAATTCCTGATGAATGGCATCTCGACGCTCCTTGTGATAAATTTCCCTTTTACCGTTTTCGGCATAATAGGTTTCCAGGCTGGATATCAGCAGATTCGTTTCGTTTTTCATTGTTTAATTTCCACGCACGAGGGAACCCGGAAACAGTTGAAACGACGGAACAAGTGCCTCCGGTCACTGAAAATGGGTTCAGTGGCGAAGGCAGTCATTTCGTCGTCACGGTCGGGTTCGATGAAGGGGACGCACCGGACGCCCTGTTCCAGGATCTTCTGGAGGGTGCGATGCAATTTAGCCTCGTTGTCGATGCCCACGACGACGAGGTTGGGGTGGTCGAGATGTGAAGGCAGGAAGCCTTGGCGGACCATCTCCATACCGGCATGGGCCGTTTGGACGACGATCTGTTCGAGGGGAAGGTCTTTGCGGACGAAGACGTAAATCCAAGACTCGGTCAGCGGGGCGGATACCTAGTGGGTCATTGCAGTTTTCTCCTGTGAGGAAACTCCCCGGCGAAAATCGCCTGGAGCGTCCTTGGCCTTTATTATACCCCGATTAGCCGAGGTTGTCAAGTGATTTCTGTAGTGCTTTCTTGTGACTATTGATGCAGCGTCATTCCTCTGGGAAATCATCTACCGTATTCATTGCCTGGGTTGAACGGCTCGGCACCGCCGTAGCCGCCGAAGTCGCCGTGAGAAGGTTTGGGTGTCGGCCTGCCAGCCGGGGTCACGCCCTTGGGCAAACTCTGCTGCGGCGAGACGCCGTACATCTTTTTGACGGTATTCCAGTCGATATCCTGGGGATCAACGTCATGCTCCTCGCCGTCCTGCGTCTGGACGACGAAGACGCCTTCGCTCAAAAAGTCCGTCACTTTCCCGGTAATCGTCTGCCCGCTGGAGTGCTTGAAGGGTATAGTCTTGCCCTTCAACTTCTCGAAAATCTCGGAATACATGGCGTAATTCTCGCTTATCGTGCCGACGCCATGAGTCTCCACCAGATATTGTCTGAATGTTCGCATATATTCTCCTGCCCTATGTAGAATTTATCTACAGGTTTCCGTATATTTCCCCATTATTCTGATTATTTTGGACGGCTGGCCTGGGCACATGCCCTGGGGACGCGGCTCGTCGCCACGCAGACCGCCGACATACCACGGGTTATTCACGTCCACCATCGGACCCAGGTACATGACGCCCATCGTCCTCGCCGTGTAATGCAGCCACGGGAAATGCCATTGCTTCTCGCCCCCGTAGCCGGGAGCGGGCGACATTTCGTCGTCGCCGACCAGCACCTTGAGCCACGCCAGGGCTTCTTCTTGACTGAAAAATGGCTCCGGTAATTCTGGAACCTTCCTCCAATAGCAACCGTTCTCCAACTCGTCCAGCGTGATCGAGTCCGCACGACGGTAGTACAAGAAGAAATAGTCCGACATTTATTCCTCCAGCAATTTTGCGGTCAGCTTATTCAAGCCACTCGGCCCGAAGTGACTGGCGTTGCGGTGAACGCCCGGAGTTTGCCTCCGGCGTCGGCCACGACGTAGACCATTTTTATGACAGGGACTCCAGCAATTTCGCCTTGGGTTGGCCCCCGACCTTTTTGTCCGACATCTTACCGGCCTTGAAGGTCAGCAGGGTGGGGAGGGCACTCACCCCGTACTTGGCGGCGAGTGCCTGCTGGTCGTCGGTATCGACCTTGACGATCTTGTACTTTCCGCCGCTGTCACC
>JAYVUD010000256.1:0-7220 GCA_043788335.1 Chloracidobacterium sp.
ATAAATGGCAGGAAAAATGACGAAGCAGTAGTTTATGGCGATTTTCTCTTGTGTTTCGGGTAGAACTTGTGTATCATCGACCAATTCGTGATCCCTTTCATTTTAGATCTGAGTTAGGTGGCTGCATGAGGTTTCGCCTCCGTGCGTTTTCCGACCGTCAGAGTTTTTTTCGCAATTCGAAGTGAATCAGTTTTTAATTCTCGAGGCTTTCAGGAGGGCTGTTAAATGTTTGAACGTTTTAAGGGTAAGACTCGTTGGGGTGTGCTCGCAACGATATTTGTTATGGGGCTAGTGACGGCGTTGATCGTGCTGCCGGGCCGGTTCAGGTCCGAGGCGGGGTCGAAGAAAGGTTTGTTCAATAGAACGACCGTCGACAACCCGGCATTACCGAATTTTGATATCCGCGACGGCGACTCGAAAGAGACGGCGGCGGTGGTCGCTGGATTTCGTCAGCGGACGGGTGCAAGCGACGCGGTGGTTAATGACATCCGCTCGGGCTTTGCCCGCGGCGAAGAGCAACTTCGTTCGAAGGTTCCAACGCTCAAGGTTGAATTTAACAACGACATCCGCATACCGGAAGTGATCGGCCCCGACGCGATGGGCCGCCGTGCATTCCTGACGAGCCCGGTGGGCCGTTCGGGCGACAAACGCGCGGGCATTTTGGTCAACTTTCTGAAAGAGAATAATAGCCTCATCGGCGCGACCGATGACCAGATCAGCAACCTGAAAGTGGCGGCTGACTATACCAATCCGGACGGCAACCTCTCATTTGTCGAGCTCAACCAGGAGATCAACGGAGTTCCGGTTTTCCGCGGCGAGGTCAAGGCGGGCTTTACGCAGCACGGTGAGATGATCCGTGTGATCAACAACTTTGCTCCGGGCCTCGACTATGCGAGCCTTTCGACAAACTTTGGCAATCCGGTCAACGCCCTGAAGATGGCGTCGGACAACATCAATTTCAAGCTCAAGGACATCGACACGACGCCGAACGCAGCTGCCTCGACCGAGAACAAGGTCCGTTTTGGCAACGGCGGCGACTTTGACCCGACGGCCGAGAGAATGTACTTTCCGACCGAACCAGGCGTAGCGGTCGCCTCGTGGCGTATCCTGATCTGGGAACCGGTCAGTGCGTACTATGTGATCGTCGATGCCGAGACCGGCACGGTGCTCTGGCGCAAGAACATTTCGAACGACCAGACACAGTCGGCGACGTACAATGTTTATTCGGCGACAACAAACCTCGGCAAGGCGATGAACAGCCCGGCACCGGGAGTCCCGGGGCCGACTGATCCGACGCTGCACTTTCAGGCACCGCTCGGCACGCGTTCGAACGTATCGCTGATCGGTAACGAAGGTGCCCTGTCATTCAACAATCTCGGCTGGATGACTGACGGCACCAACGGCGTCAACGGCACGACCGATGGCAACGCCATCGAAGCGGGCCTCGATATCGACGGCACCAACGGCGTCGACCCGACCGGCAAGGCTGACGGAACGGCCCGTGTATTCAACTTTGCATACGTCCCGGGCAACGTGACCGGCGGCGTGGACGGCGGCGACGATCCGACCGGTGCGGTCTATCGCAACGGAGCGGTCACGCAATTGTTCTATCTGAACAATCGCTACCACGATGCTCTCTACCAGGTCGGCTTTACGGAACCGGCACGTAATTTCCAGAACGATAACTTTGGCCGCGGCGGCGTTGCTGCCGACCGTGTTTCGGGTGAGGCACAGGACTCATCGGGAACGAACAACGCCAACTTTGCGACGCCGGCAGACGGCGGACGCGGACGTATGCAGATGTACCGTTTCACCGGCATGACGCCGAACCGCGACGGCGACCTCGACGCTGACATCGTCTGGCACGAGCATACCCACGGCCTTTCAAACCGCCTTGTCGGTAACGGATCGGGGCTGACCTCTAACCGTGCCGGCAGCAGCGGCGAGGGTTGGTCTGACTTTTACGCATTCCTTTTGGCTGTCAAGACGACCGACCCGGTCAACTCGGTGTTCACGACCGGCGGCTACGCGACCTATCGCTGCTGCGGCCTGGCGACCTACGTCGACAACTACTTCTACGGCATCCGCCGTCTGCCGTACGCGGTCAAATCGTACACTGGCGGACCGAGCAACCTGCCGTTCAACCCGTTGACGCTTGCCGATATCGGCACCACGACAGCGACCGACGCAGCATATCCGTGCAGCACGCTGATCACGTGCCCGGGAACGGCAACCGAAGTCCACAACGCCGGAGAGATCTGGGCGGTGACGGGTGTTGAGGTCTGGGGCAAATTTGCAACGCGTCTCGGCAACGCTGCGGGCACGCTCAAGACGATGCAGCTTTATACAGACGGCATGAAGCTCTCGCCGCTCAATCCGACGTACATCCAGTCGCGTGACGCGATCATCGCGGCAGCGGCAGCGGCACCTTTGGCACCGGAAGCTTCGGTAGACGTGGCGGACGTTCGCGAAGGATTCCGGATCCGCGGATTCGGATTCAGTGCGACCGACACCGGCACGGCCGTCGTCGAGGCGTTTGATACGCCGAACGTCCTGGTCTCGAGCCCGTTTGCGGTCATCGACACACCGGGCAATAACAACGGCGTGCCGGAACCGGGCGAAAACGTTCTGCTCAGCATCCCGGTGATCAACCCGAGTACGGGTGCTTCGATCACCAATGTTCAGGTCAATGTCAATGGCGGCACCAATGTCAGCTACGGCACGATCAGCGATGGTGCAACGGTGACCAACCAGATCCCGTTCACCATCCCGAATGTCGCTTGCGGATCGACCCAGTCGGTCACGATCAACGTGACTAGCTCGGCAGGTACGCAGACCCCGGCCGTACGCACATTTGTGCTCGGCACACCGGTCGGCATCGTTCAGAACTTTGATGGTGTGGTCGCACCGGCATTGCCGGCAGGTTGGACGACGACCCAGGACAGCGGAACCGCGATCACATGGACGACCACGGCGACGGGACCGAGTTCGGCTCCGAATTCGGCATTTGCCAATGACCCGGCAACGGTCAACATGTCCACGCTCGAATCACCGGTGATACCGATCACCTCGCCGACGGCTCAGGTCAAATTTAAGAACAAGTACATTACCGAATCAACCTTTGACGGTATGGTGCTTGAGATCAAGATCGGTGCCGGTGCTTATGCCGACATCATCACGGCGGGCGGAAGTTGGGTCTCAGGCGGATATAACGCAACGATCAGCACCAGTTTCTCGAGTCCGATCGCAGGCCGTCAGGCTTGGTCAGGAACGTCAGCGGGCGGCTACGTCGATACCGTTGCCAATCTACCGGCGGCGGCCAATGGCCAGAGCATTCAGCTTCGCTGGAGAATGGCTTCGGACACGTCCGTCGCATCGACCGGTGTTAACGTCGATGACGTACAGGTCGTCAGTAGCTTTACCTGTGCATCTCTCACGCTCAAGTCGCGTGCCGATTTTGACGGCGACGGCAAGACAGACGTTTCGGTCTATCGTCCGAGTGATGGTAACTGGTACATCAACCGCTCGACGGCGGGCTTTGCTGCGATCCACTGGGGCGGTGCCCCCGGCGATGTGATCGTACCGGGCGACTATGACGGCGACGGCAAGGCTGACTACGCCATATGGCGTCCGTCGGACACAGCGAATGTCACCGATTACTACGTGCTTAACAGCAACGGCTTTACGGTATCGGGCTACTCGCATGGCTTGACGACTGACAAACCGGTTTCGGGCGACTTTGACGGTGACGGCAAGACAGATCTTGCGGTATGGCGTCCGTCGACCGGCGTCTGGTATGTCTTCGGTTCGCAGGGACAGACGACGACCCAGGCACAGTTCGGCTCGACCGGCGACATTCCGATGGCGATGGACAACGACGGCGACGGCAAGTCTAACTTCACCGTTTTCCGTCCGTCAAACAACACCTGGTACATTGCTAAACCGACGGGAACGCCGGCACAGAACTTTGACGCTGTGCAGTGGGGCCTCGCGGGTGACGTCTATGTTCCGGGCGACTATGACGGCGACAACAAAGAAGATGTCGCGGTGTTCCGTCCGTCGAACGGCACGTGGTACATCCGCCGCAGTACAGACGGTGGCACGACGTACATGCAGTTTGGACAGGCAGGCGATGTTCCGGTCCCGGGCGACTATGACGGCGACGGCAAAGACGACATCGCGGTCTACCGTGCGGGCGTCTGGTACCTCAACCGTTCGACATCGGGATTTGCGGCTGTTGCCTTCGGCACCGCAGGCGACGTTGCCGTTCCGGCAAAGTACATTCCGTAACCTGAACAAAGATGTGGGCAACTGCCCGCGTCAAAACTAACTAACCAAGGGCCGGTTGACGCAGATCAACCGGTCCTTGTCTTTTCTGAAAGTAGCCACTTTCATTGACACCTCGTGGGTCAACACTCTATTTTTAATCAAGCAGTATTCGCAGACTTTCCGGCGGCTAAGAGCGTCAAAATAGTTTATGAGCAAGATACGGCGACTTTTCACCAAATGAAGATCAATTCAAACAAAACGCTGAAGCTCAAGTTGTTCGTTGTTATCGCCGCAGCAGTATTTGGCGTAGTCGGCTTGGCCGGATATTTTTCAAGCTCAAAGGCCTCCGCCGCGTCGTCGGGACCCTCGCCATCGTATACAAATGCTCCGGGCGAGGACAATTGTACGGCATGCCACAATACCTATCAGGTGAACACAGGCGTCGGCAGCGTAACGATCGGCGGCATTCCTGCCAACTATTTGCCTAACCAACAGGTTACGGTGACCGTGACAACGGCCGACTCAGGGCCGAGTGCCTCGATATTTGGATTTGAAATGACCGCCGTCGATCGTCTCGGGCGAAAAGCCGGGAGCTTTGCGGTGCCGTCCGGCACGCCGGCAAAGACGCAGATCAAGACGGGATCGGTCGGCGGCAAAACCCGCGAATATGTCGAACACACATCAGCCGGGCTGTCGTCCGGAGTTTTCGGCTACAATACCTGGTCATTTACGTGGACCGCACCGGCACAGCGTGTCGGGAAAATAGATTTTTATGCGGCCGGCAATGCTGCGAACGGCGATGGCACGCCCGGTGGCGACTACATCTACACCTCGTCGAGAACATCACTGACCGGCACCGCTATCGCTAATTTTGACGGCGACACACGTAGCGAATTTTCGGTCTTTCGCCCGTCGACGGGCACTTGGTACAGCCTTAACAGTTCGAACGGTGCATTTGTCGCGACGCAGTTCGGGCAGAACGGCGACATCATCGTTCCGGGCGACTACGACGGCGACGGCAAGACGGACAACGCCGTTTATCGTCCATCGACCGGTGCGTGGTATGTGCTGCGGAGCACTGCCGGGTTTACGGCGATAGGGTTCGGTACGACCGGCGACATTCCGGCCCAGGGTGATTTTGACGGTGACGGGAAGACGGACTTTGCGGTCTTTCGCCCGTCGACGGGGACCTGGTACCTGTACCAAACCACCCTCGGCTTTGCGGTGGTTCAGTTTGGCGCAAGCGGCGACAAGCCGGTTCCGGGCGACTACGACGCAGACGGCAAGACGGACGTCGCGGTCTATCGGCCGTCGACCGGGACCTGGTATACGCTGCGAAGTACGCTTGGGTTCGCTGCGACGCAGTTCGGCGTGGCCGAGGACAAACCCGTGCCGGCGGACTATGACGGCGACGGCAAGACCGATCTAGCTGTTTTCAGGCCGTCGACCGGTGCTTGGTATCAGATGAATTCGACGACCGGATTTTGGGCCGCCCAGTTTGGCCAATCGACCGATATCCCTGCCCCGGCGGATTTTGACGGAGACGGCAAAACCGACATTGCCGTTTTCCGGCCAAGTGAGGGCAACTGGTACGGGCTGCGAACAACAGATCAAACGCTCATCTTTGGCGGATTTGGTTCCAACGGCGACATTCCGGTTCCGTCCGGCTACATCTATCGGTAAACTGACCAAAATTCAAATAAAAAGCCCGTCAGATATTCTCTGACGGGCAAATAGGAAGAAACACGCTTACGCCGTGGGGCTACGGCTTTATCGGATTGGCCGGGTTGGCCGGAGTTGCCTCCGGGCGGGTAAGTGCCGGACCAGGCAGGGCGACGGGCTGCGTCGTTTCGATCGGCTGGGGGTTGGAGTTCGAAGGCGGATTACCCATCGGAACCGGCTGGAAGATCGATGCCGGCTTCGGAGCCACACCGTTCTGTACCGTTGCGGTGTAATCCGGACGCGTGATGCGCGGAGTGATGAAAAAGAGGATCTCATTCGTGTTACGCGTGATTCCCTTTCGTTTGAAGAGATTACCGAGGAGCGGAATTCGCCATAGTCCCGGCGTACGGTCGCTGGACTCGCGTTCGTCGTCGAACAGGACGCCGCCGACGACGGTCGTTCCGCCATCGGGCACCGTCACCTGTGTCTTCATACTCTGTGAGTTGATAGCGGGGCTTGCACTGCCGACGATCGACGCGGTCGAACTGTTTTCGGCCGTAACGTCGAGGATAACGGTTCCGACGTCTGTGATCTGCGGCGTGATCGAAAGCCGCAAGGGGACGTCAATGTACGTCGTGGTCGCGATCGGGGTTGCACCGGCTGATGCCTGGATCGTAGTGATCGGGATCTTGGTGCCGCTCTTGATCTCGGCCGAACGGTTGTTGAGGGTGGTGACACGCGGGGTCGCGATCACTTTGGCCTGGCCCTGTTGTTCGCCTGCTGAGATCAGAGCACTGATCTGTGCTGTTCCGAAAACGCCGGTGGTCAGCCCAATGACTGTATTGGCGATCTTGGAGTACATGTCGTTGCTCGGGTTCGCGGCGGGTGTTCCGGGATTTGGCGTGATGGCGGGTGTAAACCCTGGCAGCGTTCCGCCCGTGCCGGTGCTGCCGCGTGCTCCGTTCAGGATAGCACCCAACTGGACACCGATGTCGCGGCTAAAGTTTCGCGATGCGACGACGATGCGGGCTTCGATCTCGACTTGGGGTTCCGGTTGGTCAAGGTAAGCGACCAACTGACGAACGGCGTCGATATTTTGTTTGACATCGGTGATGATCAGCGTGTTGCTGCGGCCATCGACCTCGACCGTTCCGCGGCGCGAAAGTCGTTTCTGGATGATGCCGAGAATTCCCTGATCCGAACTGCCGCCGCTGGAACTGGCGCCGCCGCCCGATCCACCGGATGACGTTCCGGCCTGCAGTGAACCGCCGCTGCCCGAACTCAACTGG
>JAYVUD010000257.1:0-13702 GCA_043788335.1 Chloracidobacterium sp.
GTCCACAATGTCATCGACGTAGACGAGCCGCAAACGCCCGTCCGGCAACGCGTATCGACCCGGCAGACCGGCAACCTCGCCGTCGAAATTCTGAAAGCAGAGATCGACGCCGAACCACGCTTCGTACTCGCGAAAGAGCAGCTTGGCGGTGGCGATGTGTTCTTCGGTTTCAGCCTGAATGATGTTAATGACAGCCATCTAAACGATACAATATCTCAAAAATCCGCATGCGCGATAACGCAACCCGTGCATTTGTTATAAAATCTAATCTTTATGGAATTAGCAGTCGAGAAATACCGCGTCGCAAGCGAACCATATTATCTACCGGTCGGAAACGAGGTCGAGCTGTTTGAGGCTGCGTATGCCGCGAAATTGCCGGCAATGCTCAAGGGGCCGACGGGCTGCGGCAAGACGCGCTTTGTCGAATACATGGCATTTCGGCTCAACCGCCCGTTGATCACGGTCGCGTGCCACGAGGACCTTTCGTCGACCGATCTCGTCGGACGCTTTTTGCTCGAGGGCGACGAGACCGTCTGGCACGACGGGCCGCTGACGACCGCGGTGCGTGCCGGTGCGATCTGCTATCTCGACGAGGTGGTCGAGGCTCGCAAAGACACGGTCGTCATCATCCACCCTCTGACCGACGACCGCCGCCGCCTGCCGATCGAAAAACGCGGCACCGTCATCGAAGCTCCAGACGATTTCATGCTCGTCGTCTCGTACAATCCGGGCTACCAGTCGATCCTCAAAGATCTCAAGCAATCGACGCGGCAGCGCTTCGTTGCAATGGAGTTCGACTACCCACAGCCTGAGGCCGAGACCGAGATCGTCGCCAAAGAAGGCGGCATCGACGCCGAGACGGCCGCTGACCTAGTAAAGATCGGCCAAAAGGTCCGCAACCTCCGCGGCCACGGCCTCGAGGAAGGCGTCTCGACCCGCCTCCTCATCTACGCCGCCCAGATGATCGCCCAGGGCATCTCACCCATCGACGCCGCCAACGTCGCCATCTGCTCACCCATAACCGACGACCGCGAGCTCCAGCGCAGCATCCGCGAGATCGTGACGACCATTATTTGACCTGACTCAACTAACTATGAGAACTCTGAAAAATCCCTTTGTTCTGTTCATCGCTTTGCTTTTTTTGGCCACCATTTTGCCGACATCTATGATCTCCCAAACGATGCAAACGAACGCCGCCAAAGCTGATTCGCTCAACAAGGACTATTTTGAAAAAGGCCTGACGGTATTTAATAAAAACACTTTCAAATATTCGCCCGAAGCAATAGAGAAACTTAGATCGGCGATCTCAAACTATGGCGAAGTTATAAATTCGTACAAGCAAAAGCCGCCAAAAAATGAGAGTGAAATAAATGAGCTGAACAGAGCATATTCATCCTCGGCTAATATTTATCTGAGTTTAGGGCAATATGCCACGCAGAGCCCGGCCGAATTTGCCCGGGCTGAGGAGCTTTTCAAACTTGCTCTGCCGAAAAGTAAAGCCCCGAGCTGGGTGAATCTGAGACTCGTTTTGTGCCTTACCGGCCAGTATAAGTTTTACGAAGCCCGCGATCTGGCGAAACGCGTCCTGGCCTCAACCGGCGAAGAGGATTTCAGGCCCGTTCTTTCAATTATCACCGGGGCGTTTGACATGATGGGCGAGTATCATTTTGCTGACGCATTTTTGACGGAAATTGCCGGAATCCGCCAAGCTGCAAATAAATCGCTGAAACCGATCGCCGAAGTCAAAAATGATCGCCGTGGCGCCTTAAAAGCAGCCGAGGAATTTGCCGATCCCAAAACGGTAATGGAGTTAAATCGCAAAGTTGCGTTGCTTGTCTTCAATAGTCAGCAATGTGATAAGGCAATTCCTTTGTTGGAAAAAGCGAACAAGATTTCAGAAAATCCAACCTCTGCTCGGATCGGAATGTTTTGTTTGTACAACCAAAAAAATTATGAGCAAGCGTGGCAAGTGTCTAATAACTTGGTCGATTTTAATAGATCTGATGTGATGGCTCTGACGTTACGCGGAACCCTCAACGGGATGCAGGATGATGTCCCCAAAGCCGAAGCCGATATGGCCAATGCGATTCGTCTTTTTCCGGAATTAGCAGCATCATTCGGAGCTTTTAATACAGCAAAACAGATCTATCAATTTCACAAGAATACGCCGCGGGTCAATGAAATAGAGGCCCTCGAAAAAAAGCTAGCTGACCTCAACGCTCAAATTGCCAACCAGGGCAAATCCGATCCGATCGGTGACATTCTCGACGAAGATGAGAAAAATGAGAGCAAGCCAACGCCCACGAAAACGCCTGAGCCGATATCCACGCAAGCGCAGGAGAATCTGCAAAAACTCAATCAGCTTCTCAAAACAATTAACATTGGTGATGACAACGGTGTGGCGGATATTATCGACGGAAGGCTTTATTTCCGATTCAAAGACGGTAGTTCCCGAAGTCTGAGGCTGCAAGATATATCGAACGTGGGTTTGCCTTATAAGCCGAGCGATGCCAATTGGGTTAGTCTCTTCTGCAAAGACGGAAAAAGATGCGTCAATTATTCAGACAATACGAGAGAGTCGGTCGATAACTATAGGTTTTTTGCCAATAGTGTTTCTAAAACAACCGAGCTTCTCACCGTATTGAACAATTTACTTGGAAATTTTCAGCCAACCTCTGCTCCGATCGCAAAAAAACCAGGTACTCTTGCCGACTGTAAGATCATCCTCTCCGATGGTTGTCGCAACTATTTTATGCAGGCGACGATCAACGATCTTCGTTCGCAATTTACCTTGCGGGAAAGCTCGGCGGACTTTTATAGGGGCGAAGGGTTTGAGGTTTCGGTCGAACCATCCAGCGGCGGTGTGCTCAAAGTCAAATTTTATAAAAGCTTCGGCAAAAAACCTGCTGACAATATCAAATGGGGCGACAAAGTTTCCAAAGTGCAAGAGAAATACGGACAGGGTAAATACTCCCGTTTTACAAATGAATACCTTGATTTTGACGGTATTAAAATGGAATTTTGGAGCGGCGAGCTTTCGTTTATTAATTTCGAACGAGACCGCACTGCATCGGAATTGGTCGCCTACAACATCCGGCAAGGAATGAATTACGAGGCGAAAGCCGAAACCGAACGCGCCGAGGCCGCACGCGAAGCTCTCATAACTCCGCAGGAAAAAGCCAAACGCATAGCGGCGCAGATGCAATCTGATTACAACGAACTGCTCGACCAGCTCGACGCAAAACTCCGTGAAGGCGATAGAATAGTCAAGTCCGAGAGACTCGCGATCGCCACAGGCGGGGTGTTTGCCAAGGCTGTCAAGAATAAATTGGACAAAGTTCGTAGATCAGGTGATAGTTTGATCGATACGTTCGGCAAGAAATATCAAGGAAAGATCCCCGCATGGATGGTTAAGGGTATCCAAGAAAAATGGCGACCAGTGTCATATCCGCAATAAGACAAGGACCTATATAAATAATGTTGCATAGCTTGCCGATACCGAACGGAGAATCTTAGGGAAAGCCTATCATTTGATATTTCGCATATAGGCTAAAAGGAAACGGTTAGAGATGGCTATTGGTTCGTCTCGCCGTGCCAGAACCGCCATCTGCTCACCCATAACAGACGACCGCGAACTCCAACGCTCGGCAAAATCGAAAATCTCGGCGAGATTGTGGCGAAATCGAAAAGCAATGAGCCCAGTAAAGCCATGTAAAGCGGCGATAAAATAGAGCTGCGCAGGAGACCACGACCATACTTAAAGTCGGACGATGGTCACGCGGCTTTCGCGGTTTGGCGAGCGGCCGGATCGGGAATTCGATATTCAATTTTGGCCGGGCTCACGTCAGAGACTTGTACCGATGCCGTTTGGGAGGTCGTAGTCGACTATTGGACGATGAATGGCAGATCGGAAGATGAACCCGGATTTCAAAGATCTCTTGAGATCGTCCAACTAGGCGGACGTTAGGTAACTGATTATTGGCGATTATGCCTACGCCGCGTCGAACCTTGATACTGCCCCGTCGTCGCCGTAATTCGCGGCAAAGCCGCATGAACAAACATCCGCTTACGGAACGGCAAGCCTTTTCCCAAATAGGGTGGCGAGCCGCCTAGATGTTTCCTCCGTCGCATAATTAACACCCATTTAACACCCAATTCACTCCGCGTTAACGTCGGCTCAATAGTCTGTTTCTTGCAGCAGGCAATTTAACAGATCTAGAAACCAAGGGGGACGGTTTTCGGCTATTGCCGTATGAGCCGCCGCCCCGATCGATAGAGACAGCATTAACAGGAGTAACGGATGGAAACGAATAAATTCGTGCGAATTTTCTCAGCGATAACAATTTTATTATTTGCATTTTACATTAATATTGAGGCTCAGTCCGACAGCCGCATTGGCGGTAGTGTCACGGACGCGACCGGTGCTGTTGTCCCGGGGGCGACGGTGACGGTGACCGACGAGATTACGGGCCAGGTACGCACCACGACCACCTCGACTGACGGGTCTTTCCTGGTCGCGGCTCTTAAGCCGTCCAGCTACAAGATCGTGGTTGCGTCGGCCAATTTCGAGACGCTGACCCGCGGCGGCATCACGCTGCTCGCCGGACAACCGGTCGATGTCGATCTCAAGCTTCAGGCCAAGGGTGCAAAGGTCGAGGTCAACGTCGTCGCCGGCGAAGATTCGCTGGTAAACGTTTCGTCGGCCAGCCTTAGTGCCAATGTCAATCAGCGTGAGGTCGAGGGCCTGCCGATCAACGGCCGCCAGCTTTCGCAACTCTATCTGCAGGCTCCGGGAGCACTCAACAGCGGCGGCGGTACGTTTGCCGATATCCGCTTCTCGGGCCGTGCCAATCAGCAGAATGTCATCCGCTATGACGGTGTCGAGGGGTCGGCGATCATCGACGCCAGTCCCGGCAACCTGAACGGAGAGGTTCCGTCGCCATTCCGCCTGCAATCGAGCCTCGAAAACGTGCAGGAGTTTCGCGTCGATTCGAGCAATTTTCCGGCTGAGTTCGGTACCGGTACCGGCGGCCAGGTGAGCGTCGTTACCAAATCGGGCGGCAACCAGTTTCACGGTTCGGTGTTCGAATACCTCCGCCGCGATTCGCTCGACGCACGCAACTTTTTTGACAACATCACGCCCGGTATCGCCAAGAGCAAACTGACGCTCGACCAGTTTGGCGGTTCGATCGGCGGTCCGATCATTAAGGACAAATTCTTCTTTTTCGGCAGCTTTGAGCGATACCGCGGCCGCTTTGGCCTGAATTTTGTCGAGGCGGCACCGAGCCTGAGCCTCGCGGCACCCGGTGCTTTGATCCCGGGAACGACGACGCCCGTCAATCCGCTGATCCAGCCCTACATAACCGGTTTCCGTGCTGCAGGTGTGACCACAGTCGCAGGTGGTACGACCGTTGCCGGTTTTGATATTGTCCAACTCCAGGCACTGGAGCGGACCGACGAGCAGGCGTATGCCGCACGTCTCGATTATCAGATCAACCCACTGAATAAGCTCTACCTGCGATTTTTCCGCGACCAGGGCAAGGACTTTGCACCCGAGGGCGTCTCCGGCCGTTCGGTCACGATCGACGCCATTCCGCAAAATGCGGTCGCCGGTATTCAATCGATCCTGACCAAGAGCGGTTCGCTCATCAACGAATTTAAGGTCGGCTTTAACGGAGCTCGCACCCGCATCAACGGTTCGGCACCGGTCATCAACGGACTGGATTTTACAAACATCACGCTCAATATCTCGGGCAGCGTCGCCAATACCGGTATCGCCGGCCAGGGCACGTCGTCCGGTATCTCGATCCCGGGCGGCCTCGTCCGCGCCAACAGTGCTACCAACGGCCGCGGACAGCCGTACACGCCGTACTCGCTGGGCTTTATCGACAGCCTGAATTGGGTAACTGGCAATCATAACTTCAAATTTGGCGGCGAACTCCGCCTCATCCGTATGTACACGGACCGTCAGGGCGGCACGACGTACACGTTTTCAAATCTAGCGGCGTTCCTTGGTAATACGCCGGCCTCGGTACAGTACCTCGGCGATGTCAGTGCCCCGAGCCCGTTCACATCGGGGCCAGGCGGTACTCGTCTGGCAAAGCAGGCGTACTACATCGGTTACGCTCAGGACGAATGGAAACTCAGGTCCGGCCTGACGCTGAGCTACGGCCTGCGTTACGAGTATTACTCGCAGCTGCGTGAGGCTAATAACCAGCAGATCTTTTTCAACATCGACACCGGCCTGCTGCGTCCCGTGACGGAACAGCCGTACAAGACGTCAAAGTCCAATTTCGGCCCGCGTGTCGCCATCACCTGGTCGCCTGACCAATCCGGCACCGGATTTTTCGGCGGCGGCAAGACAGTGATCCGCGGCGGCTTTGGCATCTACTACGGGCCCGGCCAGACCGAAGATCAGATCCAGCCGATCGAGAGCGACCGCGTAAGCTCAACCATCACGAGCGGTTCGCTACTCGCATTCCCGGCAAACCTCGCAGGTATCGTGTCAGCATTTACGAGCACGCCGAGCAATCGAAACTATCAGCCGCGTGCTTATTCAAACAGCTATTCCATCCCGGAACGGATCTACCAGTACACGGTCTCGTGGCAGCAGCAGCTACCGTACAACATCACATCGACCATCGCCTACGTCGGCAGCCAGGGCCGCAACCTGTTCCTTCGTAGCGTTGCCAACCAGATCCTGCCGGGTCAGACGTCGATCGTTAACGGCACCAACATCCCGACGGGTGTCGGCGTCGTCAACCGTACCGACTCCGTTACCGGACAGGTCATCGGCGTCAACACGGTTCGACAGTTCAGCATCGTGAGCGGCACGACGGTCCAGAACCCGTACGCCGAGATCGACTATAAAACGAGCGGCGGCGACGACAGCTACAACGCACTGCAGGTCTCGCTGCAGCGTAGCTACAGCAGCGGCCTGACGATGAACGCTCAGTACTCGTTCTCAAAGAGCCAGGGTTTGAGCAGCGGCTCGAACGAAGCACGAACGTCCGCACAGCTCGACAATTTTGAGGCTGACCGGGGACGCAACAATTTTGACGTTCGTCATACGTTCAACCTGTCGGCTCTTTACCAACTGCCCTTCGGCAACGGCAAACGTTTCAATTTTGGCAAAACCGGCAACGTGCTGCTCGGCGGCTGGGAAGTCGGCGGCATCGTCAACGCCCGCAGCGGCGTTCCGGTCGAGGTCCTGATCGTCCGTCCGGACGTCGTCGTCCAGTGCCGTCTGGCGGCCGGCTGCCCAAATGGTACCGGCGGCTTTTTTGCCAACGGTTTCACCGCTCAGTTGCCGTCATTCGGTGCGTCATTCCCGGCACTCCCGACAGGGTTTATCGCTGTGGTCAACACGCCGGGCGGAGGCAACTCGCGTAACATTCGCCGGCCTAACCTAGTCGCCGGTGTCAGCCCGTACCTTAATAACGACCGCGACATGATCAACCCGGCGGCGTTCGCGACGCCCAATCCGGGCGAATGGGGCAATCTCGGCCGCAACGCTCTCTCGGGCCCGATCTTTAGACAATTTGACGTCATCATCTCCAAGCGTTTCCGCATCACGGAGAAGATGAATGCCGAATTTCGCACGGAGGTCTTTAACGTGTTCAACCAGGCGAACTTTGCCAATCCGTCGACGACGATCAACAACGCGTTGCCGACGCTGGCATTTAACACCGGAACGCTCGCCTACACTGCATCCACCTCAAACGTCGTGCAGCCCGGCCAGGCGTTTACACAGGCAGCGGCGGGGTCGACATTCGGGCTGCTCCGCTCGACCGTCGGCCGCACGGTTGGCCTCGGATCTAATCGCCAGATCCAATTCGGTTTCCGGTTCAATTTCTAAACCGGATCGTTTCAAGGGGGATGGAAAAGAGGCTCGCGAGGGCCTCTTTTCCTTTTCCCTTCAAGCCGTTCTGCCGCCATAGACTTTCATGACATTTACGAACCGTTATCAATATTTATTAAACTTTCATAACTGGACGGCCCTGCGGGACAAGCAGCGGGACAACCCATTCGACGGTGTAAGCGTAGACTACTCAACCACTTAAGCCCGTTTTACAACCCCTGTCCCAAACGCCCACGGGACAGCTGCGGGACAGGGAAACTATTGAAGCCATTAGGTTTAGCTCATTTGTCCCGCGATTTCGACAAAATTTTTTGTTTTTGCCGTACGAGCGGCCGTCGAACTCCGTTCAGATCTTGCGAAATTTGCCGCTCCGGGGTCGGTAAAACCATTTAATTGGTCGATTAAACTGCCGGACGATCGTTCCAAATTAGCCGTCTCCTGTTTCGAAACCGTTTGGAGGCGTAAGCCGTTTAGATGGTTTAGTTACGCGGGGCATCGTTCCAACCTGATTCCACATTCGCAAACAATTTGGAACGGGTTAAGTATTCTATCTAGGAGGCTTAACTGCCAAAATCGTTCCAAATTAATTTATCTGCCCTAACTTGGAACGATTTGCCCGGAAAATTCCATCCGCCGGGCCTGCCGATGCGTTCTCCGATACCCAGATTTTCAAAGATCACACCCGTCTGACGATGAGGTCAAAAGGGCTATCTGCTATTATACACCAGTGCCGTGTGCCTGACAACGTATTATTTATGCAACATCGTTCGCAGATCTGCCGACGTGTCGATCCTTGCTCAGCTTCCGCGTGGCGTTCGGCAGGCTCCGTTGTTCTATGTGATCTACGTTTCTATGTGGTAGATTCACCGAATAGTAACATAGGGCACATAGGTCGATATTTCGCGTACATTCGTAGTGTTTGATATGTTCCCAATGTGATCCGGGCGGCTATAACGCAAATTCTTGGAGAAAAGCCCGTCCTTAATTCGTTATGCTTTATCAGAGGAGTTATCGCTAATGGCAGTTGGAAATTTACCGGGTAAATCGTTCGCGTATATGGGCGGCCTTATCGATCAAAATGCATCGGTCTTTGCGCGGACGCCGTTTACGAAAGAGCTGTTTTTATCGATCTTTTGGGAAGAAACGTTTTATAACAACATTGCCCAAACAGGGGCGGGGCACGCCGTTGGTTTCGGGCAGGTCGAACCGGCGGAATTTTACCGGTTCGACGCAAACGGCAGCCTTTCGGGCGCGGCACAGGCGGGCGGTTACCTCGTCGAAAATCTGCCGCGACGAAACGGCAAGGCATTGCTGGGCACGCTCGACGACTATACCGCTGTCCGTGTATCGTGTGCCCTCGTTCGCGATATGTACGAACGCGGGATAAAATCGAAACAATCGCTCTTAAATGCGTACGGCGGGGTCGGATTTAAGGGGCCGCAGGCCGCCCATCTCGCGAAACCGGGCGGCCGCGAGGCGATCCTGCAGGGGATGTTAGACTGCGAAAGGGCTCTGAAAGCAGCAACCGGCCCAGCCGACGTAATGAGCGCTCTCAAGCTGGCGAGAGAGTTTAATCAGGACGACGATTTCAAAAACATACTCTTTCCATGATCGCGGGCGGCATAACGCCCGGCAGGAGCACAAGACCTGAGAGTGCTCAACGATGACCTCGGCTTTCGAACACCCAACGAGATCCTTAATAACCATTTTGTTGTATTTATCAGCTGAATGTAAGCACTGTTCTCTTCTCTGCGGTGGTCGAGAACGTTCAATCAGCGAACTACTTTTACGTTTGACCACTTCTCTGATTTAATTGAAATGGGCTTAAAACGTCAACGGTTAGTTGCGAAAGGGCGACTGATCACCGAAGAGAACGGCAAATACATCCACCATGACAAGGCCAACACAATACGCATTGAGAATGGAATCCTGAAATTCCGGTAATGATTTCGACGTCTCCTGACGGGGATCAATCGGGGAAAACCCTCTGACTTTGAACTTTACAAGCCTCGATCCGAGGTATATTGTCGGGATATGAGACTGCCGATCTTTCACTTACCCGGAGTTGTGCGGATTGTATTGTTGTTGTTGCTGTGCGAAGCGGCGGCGGCAGGGCAGTCCGCGACGCAGATAAACCTTGACGGTCCGCGAATCAACGGCCATTTCGGCACCGAAGTGGCTGTCTTGCCAAACGGGAACATTGTCATTACCGATCCATTTTACGACATACCCGGGCCAGTCCCAATAAATGGAGTTGGAGCGGTATTTCTTTATAACGGCCGAACGCTTGCATTGATCAATATGATGACCGGCGAGCGAGCGAACGCGAAGATCGGTTCTAGAATTGACGTGCTGGCGAACGGAAATTTTGTCGTGACCGCTTCAGTTTGGAGTAACGCCTATTCCGCGTTTATGAACGGTGTTCGTTTTTGCAGCGGTGTAACGGGCTGCGGCGGAACGATGACCGCGGCAAATAGCCTAGTGGGGAACAAGCCGGATGATTACGTCGGGGGCACCTATCCGTTAACGAATGGCAATTACGTCGTCATCAGTAATAATTGGGACAACGGAACAATCGTCGATGCTGGTGCGTTGACCTTTTGCAATGGCAACTCGGGCTGTACGGGAGTAATTTCTGCGTCGAATAGCCTCATCGGAGACAACGACGGCGATCAAGTCGGCGGGACAGTAGGCCCATCTCCGCGAGGAGTTGTCGAATTGACGAACGGAAATTACGTTTTGAGTAACACAAGGTGGAACCACTATCGCGGAGCGGTTACTCTCTGTTCCGGCACAATCGGATGTGCGGGCGTCGTCTCAGCGGAGAACAGCTTGGTCGGGTCCACGGGTGGTGACCAACAAACAGGCGACATGGTGGGATATTACGATGCCGGTCATATTGGAGTAACGCCGTTAAGTAACGGCAATTTCGTTGTAAGCAGCAGTAAGTGGGAAACCAACGATCTCGGGGCATCGACATGGTGTAATGGGAATACGGGGTGCCATGGAATCGTTACTGCGGAAAACAGCCTTGTCGGAAGCGGGACTAACGAACGAATTGGGTTCGTGACACCTTTGCCAAATGGGAATTATGTAGCGTCAAACGGGGCATTTTCTCAGAGTACGGGGGCGGTGACCATGTGTAGCGGTACCAGCGGATGCGTTGGGGGTTTTACCGCCGAAAACAGTCTTACTGGCAGTGCGGCAGGCGATGGGATCGGTTGGGTCACTCCTTTAAGTAATGGGAATTTTCTCGTGATCAGCACCTATTGGCACGGCGGACGTGGATCCGTTACGTTTCGGAGAGGCGACCAGCCATTGGTGGGACAAGTCACCGATCAAAACAGTCTGGTCGGAACATTTCCGGGCGACCATGTTGGTTCTAGATATATATTTGAACTGACCAACGGAAATTACGTGGTAAATACGGAAGAATGGGGCCAAGGCAGGGGTGCGTCGACATTTTGCAACGGTATCAACGGATGTATCGGTTCGGTCGACACAAATAATAGTCTTTTAGGAGTGAATCCGACGGGAGCAAATCCAGGCGACGGTTATGCCTCATATGCGATCCCGTTGACAAATGGCAACTATGTAGTCGCAACGCCCCGCTGGAATGAAAATCGAGGTGCCGCAACGTTTTGCAGCGGCATGACGGGTTGCCCCACCGCCATAACCTCCGAAAATAGCCTGGTCGGATCAACCCCCGGAGACCTCGTAAGCAATTCGTACCAGAAGCTAAAAGCCCTCGCAAACGGAAACTACGTAGTGATCAGCGAAAACTGGAACCTAAACCGGGGTGCGGTTACCTGGGGTAATGGCACAACCGGAACATCAGGCATCGTTGATGTATCGAACAGTTTGGTTGGAAGCACCGCAAGCGACTATGTTGGTACCGAGGGCGTCGCCGTTTTGCCTAGTGGCGATTATGTAGTGGCGACCCCGCACTGGACCAATCCGTCCTCCGTTATAGTGGGAGCTGTAACGTTTCGGAATGGACAAAGCGGAGCCGGGGCAGCCATTTCATCTTCGAATAGCCTGGTTGGTATTCAAAGTGGCGATGGGGCCGGCCTCGATGGCCATAATTCGAATTTGGGCGGAGGCATCTACCCCCTTTTGAATAGCGATTACATCGTCAGGAGCAGTTATTTTAGTAATGGCAACATATCCCGGGCCGGTGCCGTATCGCTTTCTAAGCCTGGTACACGCTTGGTTGGCCCGATATCCTCCCAAAACAGCGTGCTCGCGACCTATTCTTATGCCCCTTATGATTCCCTGAAATTTGCGTACGACTATAGGAACCGACAAATGGTTGTCGCAAGACCGAATTCGAATATAGTTTCGATACTTCGCTATGGGCGGACAACTACTTCGAACGACTATGACGGTGACGGCAAGACCGATGCGACCGTGTACCGGCCTTCGGCTGGGAATTGGTATCTGAATAGATCGACGGCCGGATTTGGGGCGTTCCATTTCGGGGCTCCGAGCGATGTGTTTGCTCCTGCTGACTATACCGGCGACGGCAAGACGGATATGGCGGTGTTCAGGCCGTCGAGCGGGATCTGGTATGTGCTGCGAAGCGAGGATTATACGTTTTACGGTGCAGGTTTTGGCTCATCGGGCGATATTCCTAGCCCAGGGGATTTCGATGGTGATGGCAAAGCCGACACTGTTGTTTTCAGGCCTTCGAACGGGACTTGGTATTTGAATCAGTCGACGGCCGGGTTCAATGCGGTGCAGTTTGGTCAGAGCGGCGATGTGCCGGCCGCCGGCGATTATGACGGCGATGGGAAGAATGACATTTCGGTGTACAGACCTACGCAAGGACAATGGTTCAGGCTCAACAGCAATAATGGATCGTTCTACGGCATTCAATTCGGGTCCGCCGGCGACCAGATCGTGCCGGCTGATTACACCGGTGACGGCAAGACAGATTACGCCATTTTCCGGCCATCGACCTCGATGTGGTACATTTTGCGAAGCGAGAACAATTCGTTCTACGGTGGTGCGTTCGGAACCACGGGCGATCTTCCCGCCCCGGGTGACTACGATGGCGACGGCAAAGCAGATCTAGCCGTATGGCGGCCCGGAACCCAAAGCGTCTTTTATATCATGGGCACGACCAGCGGCTTCACCGCCATCCCGTGGGGAATCGCCGAGGACCGGCCGGTGGCGAACGCTTACGTGTACTAGGGAGACCAGGGGGTTGCCAGTACAAAGCGTGCATACAGAACAACCGGCAAGCGCTTAGTGATCATCGGTCGAATATTTGTCGAAGAGCCTGGGTTTGTCTTTTTCGCTTTTGATCCGGGCTATATATTCTTTGATACGTTCATTGAGGCCGTTTTCGGCGTTGGTCAGGTCCTCGGCCTTGGCGTCCTTTTCGGCGTATTTTGTAACGAGTGCCTTTTCGAGATCGGCAATCGCACCGGCGTCATCGTTTACAAAGTGCTTCATCGCCGCCGAAATATAAAGGATCAATTTTCGGGGTGACGAGTCTTTTTCGTCGGCCAGCTTTCGTTTCAGGATCTCGAGCGATCTGCCGCGGGCTTCGGCGGCTTTGGCGGTCTCGCCAATCTTACCGTAATGGTAACCCTTGAGACGGTAGAAATCCTCCCAAAACATCTCGTCTTTGCCGAGCACGGCGTAGACCTTTTCCAAAACCTCGAGCCGTTCGACTATCGATATCTCGTTGTATTCCTTAAACGCCTTGGACACCTTGACGCTTTCGAGTATCTTCTTGATCTCGGGCAGCTTGTCTTTCGGCAGTTTGTCGAAATCCCACATGAATGTCGTCAGGTGGCATTTCTTACACATGTAGAATGTCTGGCTGTCAGT
>JAYVUD010000258.1:0-12242 GCA_043788335.1 Chloracidobacterium sp.
GGACCTGCTTGAAAATGTGAGCGGCCTGACCGGGAGCTTTGAACGGCATTGGTATGGTTCCGAGGCGTCGGCTGAAAGCGACTGGGAGGAATTTCGTGTGTTGTATCAACAGACGGTCCGCGGAGTTTGAGAGGTAGGGTTGAAACAGAAACTCATCATCGTTTTTGTCTTTTTGCTGATGGCGGCCATTTTGGTCGGCCTCAATGCCGCGTCGTACACGCAACGGCAAAAAGACCCCGAAAGCGAGGTCAGCCCGAACCGATCCACTTTTAATGCCGGCCCGACGGGCACGCAGGCTTTCTACACTTTGCTTTCCGAGACCGGACGCAAGGTTGTCCGTTGGCAGGAACCTGCCGATGCACTCGAGATCAAGCGGAAGAGTGCTCCCGGGACGTTTGTCGTCATCGGGCCGATGCGTCGTGATTTCAAGGATGCTGAGTACGCGTCGCTGCTGAGATGGGTGTCGGCAGGCGGTCGACTCGTCATCATTGACCGAGAACCGCCCGGAGAACTGGCTAAAACTACGGCTAAATGGAAAGTTTCGGTCGTTCCCGAGCAGAACATGAAACAGTACCGGACGGACCCGTCCGACCAGAGGCAGATGATCGCCGACACGCCGGCGGCGAAACCCGGCCAGCCGAGCCTGTTTTCGTTCGGAGTGAACGCCGTGCAGACCTCGCAGTTTGCTTCCGCGATCGATTTCGAGAGAGATGTAACGAGCCGAAAAGTCCTGGTTACGACGACTGCCCCGCCGCCGCCGGTTAGCGTTAGAAAGACCGGACGCGTGGCCCCCGTCGCCACGCCGACGCCCGTTCCGGCCGAGGACCCAGATACATCCGAGGACGAATACTACGAAGATGAGGCCAGTCCCCCGAGTCTACTTGCTCCGGTCGCACATCTATCTTCAAAAGGTAAGGTCATCCTCGCGGACGTGGCGTATGGAAACGGCCGTATCGTATTCCTGTCCGACCCTTATGTGGTTTCGAATGGCGGAGTCACGCTCGTCGATAACGCCCAACTTGCTATAAATATCGTGTCGAACGGCGACGGACTCATCGCGTTTGACGAATATCACCACGGTTACGGCGGCAACAATAATCGGCTGCTCGAGTTTTTTGCGGGAACACCCGTCGTGGCGATATTTTTCCAATGCCTGCTCATTGTCGGCCTGGTTTTCTTATCGCGGAGCAGGCGTTTCGGGCGGGCGTTGCCAAATGATGAGCCTGACCGGCTTTCGAAGCTGGAATATGTCGCGGCGATGGCCGAACTGCAGCAGCGGACCAGATCGTACGATCTCGCTATCGAGAATATCTATCGCGACTTTCGGCGGCGTGCCGCCCGGCTTTTGGGCGTCGATAATATGAGCGTTTGGCGACAGCAGTTTGCCGTGCTGATCGCCGAACGTGCCAAAGCGGACCGCAACGACGTGGACGACCTGATGTTTAAGTGCGAGGAGATCATCGCGGGCGAACCGACCAACAAGCGCGAGACCCTTGAACTAGTTACGAGGATCCGAAAGCTCGAGCAGGCACTGGGTCTCAGGCGGCGGGCATCGAAATAAGAAATGACGATAGCCGAACTGATCCCGCTGATATTGATCTTTTTTGCGACCAGTTTCGTGGGGGTCGTCACGGGGAGCAATTCGCTGATCGCGGTGCCGGCAATGTTCCAGTTTGGCATTCCGGCGAAAACGGCGGTCGCGACGAATATGTTCGCACTGGTTTTTATGTCGGCCGGAGCGACGATACCATTTTTGCGAAAACGCACGATCGACGTGCGGCGGATCACTCCGCTGTTGATCATAACGCTTTTTGCGTCCGCAGCGGGAGCGGGTCTCGTCGGGCTGATCACGGATCAGAGCCTGAAACTGATCGTTTCGATCGCGATGATCGCGGTTGCGGTTTTCATTTTGGTAAAGCGTGAAGCCGGCGTCGAAAAGCAAGAGCATTTATCACGCCGTTCGCTGGCAGTGACGTTTGTATTGACGTTTCTGCTCGGGGTCTACGGCGGACTTTTTAGCGGCGGCTACGTGACCGTGCTGACGACAGTGCTCGTGGCATTTTTCGGGATGACGTTCAGCGAGGCGGTCGCGTCGACCAAACTGATAAATGTCGTCTCATCGGCGATTGCCACCGCTGTTTTTATGTGGCAAGGTTTAGTGGATTATCGATTGGGCATCATTCTCGGAGCGACGATGTTTGTCGCCGCCTATATCGGAGCACACTACGCCACAAAACTGAACGACGTGTGGCTCAAACGGATATTTTTGACCGTCGTGTTCTTGCTTGCGATCAAGACACTTTTTGATTTTTTACGATAACTAAGGATGCTAAATTACACACCCTCAACAGTTGCACATATTTTGAACGAGCTGCGAAAGACGATCGTCGGACAGGACGACGCGATCGAGCAGATACTCGTCGCTTTTTTGGCAGAGGGCCACGCCTTGCTCGAGGGCGTTCCGGGAACGGCCAAAACGCTGATCATCAAGACGCTCGCCGCGGCGGTCGGAGCCGGATTTTCGCGAATCCAGTTCACGCCCGACCTGATGCCGTCCGACATCACGGGCACGAACGTTTTTAATATGCAGACGTCGCAATTCAGCTTGCGGCAAGGGCCGATATTTACGGACATTCTGCTCGCCGACGAGATCAATCGGACGCCGCCGAAAACGCAGGCAGCCCTGCTCGAGGCGATGGAAGAACGCCAGACCACCATCGACGGCGAGAGGTATCCGCTCTCACCGATCTTTACCGTGCTTGCAACCGAAAACCCGATCGAATACGAGGGCACATATCCGCTGCCCGAGGCGCAGCTTGACCGCTTTTTGCTTAAGATAATCATCGACTATCCACAGGAGGCCGAGGAGGCAGAGATCGTCGCCCGTTGGGATGCAGGTTTCAACTCGCGGCATTTTGATCGAGTCGAGATACTGCCATTGGCCGACCCCGCCGCTCTCCAGCACTGCCGGATGGAGGTTCGAAATATGCGGACCGAACCCGGCGTGCAAAAGTATATCGTCGATATCGTTCGAAAAACGCGAAGTCACGGCTCGATACTCTACGGCGCAAGTCCGCGTGCGTCCGTCGCTCTTTTGCTGTGTTCCAAGGCTCTGGCCGCCATACGCGGCCGCGATTTTCCCACGCCGGACGATGTTCGCGACGTCGCACTGCCGGTACTGCGGCACCGTTTGGCCCTGCGTGCCGAGGCCGAACTCGACGGAGCGACAACCGACGCAGCCATTGCAGACATCGTTAAGACAGTCGAAGTGCCGCGGTAATTTGCGCGGACCGGTGAAGGGAAGAGTCACGGATCAACGGCTCGATGCGGCTTCGCCCGCCGGGCCGTTTGTTTTCTTGGCGGGCTTGGCAGGGTTGGTCTTGGGTGTCGGCGTCGGTTGCGGCTTGACGGGCGGATTTGCCGTCGTCGCCGGCTTGCCATCGGTCGGCGGTTTTACGGCGGTATTTGTCGCCGGATTTTTTGGTGTCGGTGACGGTTTCACCACTGGCTCGGTTGCGGCCGGGATCGGTACCAGGATCACGCCGCCCTCGTTCGGCATAAATACGCTGCCGCCGTTTGGGTCGACCGTCACGGTTTGCCCCGGTGGAGGTACGTACGTCGGCATCGACGGCCCCGTGCCGGGAACGCCGTTGGTCGCGGGCCCCGATGTCAGAGGAGCACCCGCGGGCGGCACGCCGCCATTCTGCCACGGGTTATAACCGTCGCCGCCCGGCAGCGTTCCGGGCGGAACCTCCATACCTGCATTCGGCAACGTTGACGCATCACCGAGGTCGCCCATTCGCAACATCGCTTCCTCCTGGGCTCCGGTCGCCGGATTGATCGGCTGGACCGGCGAACTGTTGGCGTCCGCCTGAGTCGTGGTTGTCGGATTAGTCTGCCGCGTGTAGGTCGCGTAGATGAGAGCACCCGAGAGAACGGCGATTCCCGCCAAAACGATAAATGCCGTTTGCCACACGTTGCGTTTGGGGCCGATATCTCCCGCCGTTGCTGCCGCAGCCTTGATGACGTTTGTGGGCGGGATCTCTGCTCCGGTCTCGGTGCCGAGACGTCCGAGATCTTCTTCGAGATCGGCGACTGACTGATAACGACGGGTCGCGTCCGGGGCGATCGCACTCAGAATGATCGGTTCGACCTGCGGATGCAGATCCTGTCGAAATGCGGAAAGCGGTGCGGGCGGTACGCTATTATGTTTTTGGATGATCGCGGCGGGTGTCGCACCGGTGAACGGCGGTTCACCGGCGATCATCTCGTAGAGCATCACACCGAGCGAATACACATCCGAACGCTCGTCCGAGCTTGCCGGGTCGCCGCACTGTTCCGGTGCCAGATACGGCACCGCCGAGATCGAATTGCGGGCATGCGGTCGCACGCCAAAATCGTACACCTTGACGGTATCGATGCCGTCGATGTTGTTTATAAGTGCCTTATTTTTATTTAGTCCGCCGTGGTTTGTTCCGCTGAGATTTGCCGCGGCGAGTGCCGAAGCGATCTGCTGAGCGATGCCGATCGCCCGTGCCTCGGTCATCGGCCCGTAGAGCCGCAGCGTTTCGGCGACCGTGTCGCCCTCGATGCCTTCGTAGACGGCGAAGGGCAGACCCTGAACGTCCGTGCCGACATCGATGGAATTTAGAATATTCCTATGCGACACGCCCGCCGCCCGCTTAGCTTCGGCCAGAAATCTATCGATATACCGGACGTCGATCGCCATCGCCGGAGCGAGTATCTTCACAGTGACCGGTACACCGGTCGAGATGTTGGTTCCGCGATAAAAATCACCAAGCTCCGTCTCGCGTATTAGCGAATCGATGCGATATTTGCCGGCAATATTCTTTCCTACGAGGTCATTCATATCTGACTATTAGAACGCTAAGCGTCGTCTAAAGTTGCAACTAAAGAATAGTGCGTCATCGATCCGTAATCAACAGAAAAATAAAAGGATGGGGCCGTTGCCAGCCCCATCCTCCGAAGTCTACCTTTAGAAACCCATTATTCAGCGACGACCGGTTTGATCACGACGAATACGATGAGCAGTGCAAATAGGACCAGCGATTCGATCAGAGCCAAGGCGATGATCATCAGCGTCTGAACCTGGCTGGCAGCTCCCGGATTGCGGGCGGCACCCTCAGCGGCACGCGAACCGACGATACCCTGTCCGATAGCGGCAAGGCCGGCCGCCAGGCCGAATCCGATACCGGCAGCGATCGCCTTATAAGCATTGACGGTAAATTTGTTGTCGCCTGCGGCCGCTCCGGCCTGAGCCATTGTCGGAACCGCAGCCAAGACCAACGAAAGTGTTGCGAAAAAGATGTATTTCAATTTGTTCATTTCTATCTCCTGTTTTGTTAAATAGAAGATCTCGTTTCGACCGTCCGATCACCTGCTTGCGGGGTATAAGTTCGCCTCACTTCCGGTATGCTCGCGGATTTTATACTCCGTAGAGTCCGTGGCTCCTGTTGCGTGCGGGCATAGTTGCTATAAAACGCAGGTTTTCAAATAATTCGATCCGTGGATCTTCAAGATCGTCGCGAAGATCTCGATCTTCGCATTAATTGGACGCCTGAATCACAGGCGCCAAATCCTTAAGCGTGAGCCGCGGCGGCGTCACCGTGTGCGTGCTCGTCGTCGTGGTCGCCGTGGTCGTGCGAAACCTCACCGAGGTAAATGGTCGACAACAGCGTAAAGACGAACGCCTGTACAAAGGCGACGAAAACACCGAGCAAGGTCAGGACCAACGGCAGCACATAGTGGGTAAACGGCGGTGCAAGATTAGTGATCTGCACAAACACCTGCTCATCCGAAAACATATTTGCAAATAGCCGAACGCCCAACGTCAGCGGCCTGATCAGATTACTGATCAATTCGATGCCGAAGATCAGTGGCGTGATAAAGATCGCCATCAAGAAAGGCAATTTGGGTCCGGCAAGATGGCCGAGATGGCTCAGAATGCCGTTTTCCCTCATTCCGACAAAGTTGTAATAGACGAACGACGAGATGCCGAGGGCAAAGGTTACATTAACGGACGCCGTGGGCGACATGAACATCGGGAACTGGCCCATCAGGTTCGACACAAGGATGAGGATGGCAAACGTGGCGATAACCGGAAAATGCTTGAACCCGTGCTCGCCGACGATGCTCACGATCAAACCCTTGATCGCCAGGACGCCTGCTTCGAGCGTCAACTGACCCGGTCGCGGATCGTCCTCGGACAACTTACCCTTTAACAACCAGACAAAAAAGATCGTTAGCAGGCAGGCGATCACAAACATGATCGTGTACCACGGGATCGCGTTCTCAGCCGTGTATGCACCGAAAAGGTCCTCCGGTTTGACACCCATTGGGGTGAGGATCGCTTCCCACGCCTTTCGTGTATAGTTCAACTCGAAATGGAGCATCGGTTCGCCGAGATAGTGATTGATAAACTCGACTATCAGTGGCTGGTGCTCTCCTCCGCCTTCTGCAAATAAAAACATCGTTAAATTCCTAATTACCAGAACTTGTAAATATACCTGATACCCCTTCGATCACGACGGCTAAAGCAAATGCCGAGAGACCCAAAATTATCGCCGTTACCGGCAGAAGGGATGTGAAATAAAAAAACGCTACAAATAAACCAACGGCTGCGTAACGCAGTAAATATCTAACTGCCAAATAACCGGGCTTTTCTCCGGACACGGCCGCGTCAAATATGGCCCGCGTGGAGTTTCGCTGCCAAAAATAATTGCCGAACGAAGCACATCCGCCGATGACAACTCCAATTCCAAAGCCGAGATTACCAAAGACCGTTCCGAGTATCGCACCGACCGCGATGACCCATATCATCTTGACCAGCAACCGCCGGTGCGACAAGGTCGGCGGCAGAGGTGGCGGGACTGTCAACAACTCGGGTTCATCGCCCATTACAAAACTTAAATTTTACAGAGAAATCACGGAAAACTCAAAGACGCAGACAAAAAAGGCCTTTTCGTCTGACCTATCGGTCATCGTCGTCACGGTTTGAAAAAAGCGGGTGAGTTTCCTCACGAGGTTCGTTCGGCCGAAATATCTGCGAGGAAATACGAAAAAACTGTACAAACCCAATGATCGAACCGATAATGATGCCGCCGACCAGGCCCCACGGAGAACTTCCGAACACCCAATCGGCAAGCCACCCGAGACCCATCATAAACACGATCGAACCAAAAAAGACGATGCCGGTCGACCACGCCAAACCGCTCCGCCGAAATGTTTCTTCGACCGAGGGCGGATCGAAGGGAACCGGCACAAACGGTTGCTCGCCGGATATCTCGGGCTCGGAAAATTTGAGATCGTCACCGTTTTCCGGTGCAGTTTCCTGCTGGTTGAGTATTTCGTCTTCCAAGTTTGATTCCTCTGTCAGGTCAATTGCCACTTATGATGACAGTTTCGGTCGGTGATTTCAATTCATACCTGATCCCCCGCCAGGTCATCCGTCTTGAGATCAGAGCCGCAGAACAGTTGAAAAGCAACACCGGGGCCGATAGCAGCCAAAGAGTCGATTGCGTCCAACGCTGACGGCGAAGGGCGACAAGGTGTTCTACCAACACCAACTCAACCGCCAAAAGCCGGAGCAAAGACTTACCGATACTGAACACCGATACCAGCACAAGCGTCGTTACGGCCGACCAAAAGGCAAATGTGCTTGTATTCCAGACACAAAGTATCAGGGCCGTCGCGATCATTACCAAGCTGAATAGGCCCGACCCGACAAATGACAAGATCCACAATGGCTGAGCGTAGACACGCGTTATCTTGATCTGACGGGTTGTAAACTCGAGCATTTCCGCGAAGGTGCAGTTTTCGACCGACGCCGTCATTGCCTGCGGCACAAAAACGATCGGCAGTTTGGCGGCTTTGACCGCCCGTGTCATCGCAAGGTCGTCCGACAGAGTGCCTCGCCATTGGTCACGCATTTCGAGCCTGTCGAAAACATCGCGGCGAATCGCCATCGCACCGCCCCAGCAAAAATTGGAATTGGTGTCCGGCCCTAAAACGGACGCGATCGAGGCGTTCCAAACGGACCGCAGTTCGGAGGCGAAACTCGGAACTTCCGAAATAAACCAACGGTACCCGGTCGCGGCACCGACCGAATCGTCGCGAAGCGGGGAAATGATGTTTCGCAGCCAAGTTCGCATCGGCCTCGTGTCCGAATCGACAAAGACGAATACCTGTGACCGGTCATCCGCATTGAGGACGGCCTCTCGCAAATTCTCCACTTTCTGGCTGCAGCCGACGGCGGCGGGAGCGATGACCAATTTTGTTTGAACGGATTTCCGGGATCGATCTGAGGTGACTTTTCGAATAATCTCGACGGCGGCGTCGGCCTCGTCATCGACCACAAAGATGACCTCATAGGCCGGCATATCCTGTTCGATCAACGCCGCGAGATTTGCTTCGATGCCTTGGTCGATCCCGCGGCACGGTGCAATGATCGACACATACGGCGTAAAGTCCGAGACGGGGTTTGCCAGTTGGCTGCGGAAATATCTGAGGTACGCGATTCCGCCGGTGAGGGACCGAAAACTAAAATAAATAAGCAACAGTGCGAGCGGATAGTAAACCAGGATCATCCGCCAACCTCGCCGCCGAGCAGATGCCGCAGAAATTCGACGGTTTTGGCCGTCGCTCCGCGATTGCCGGCCATCACGGACCCGGCATTTTCACCTAATTTCCGGCGGCGTTCGTCATTGCCAAGCAGCGTGGCAAATTGTTCGGCGAGAACATCGCTGACATTGCGGTTTCTGGTCTTGGCGATCTGGACCAGGCCGTCGTGGTCGAGGAACTCTTTAACCGCCGCGGCAAAATTGTGTGCGGATGAACCCGTGATTATCGCCCGGCTTGCGGCGGCCGGTTCGAGTACGCTTTGCCCACCGTGCGGGATCAGGCTGCCGCCGACAAATACGATCTCAGCCAGCGGATATGCCGCCCGCAGTTCGCCGATGGTGTCGAGCAAGATGACCTCGGCGGTCTTGTCCCGCGACGATTCTTTTTCCGATCGCCTCACCCACGCAAATCCGCCTTTTTTGATCTCTTCAGCCACCGCCTGAAACCGTTCCGGGTGCCGCGGGGCGATCATCAGCCGCGGGAGAGTGTCGCCCGAGCTTTTCCAAACGGAACGAAAGGCCTCGAGTAACCATTTTTCCTCCGGAGCGTGGGTGCTCGCAGCGACGATCAGCGGGGCATCCGGCGAGATCCCAAATCGGTCGCGAAGTTCGCGGGTCACTGCCTCTTCGGAACCATCGCCCTCCTGATCAAACTTTAGATTTCCGGTGACCTTGACCTTGTTCGCACGCATTCCGAGACCCATGATGCGCTTTGCGTCAACGTTCGTTTGCATCATAGCTAGGTCGGGGTAGGAGAGCACGCGACGCATAAACCCCTTGATATAGCCGTATCGTTTTGCCGAACGCTCGGACAGACGGCCGTTCACGATCGCTACGCGGGCACCGCTCTTGTTGGCCTCACGGACAAAATTGAACCAGATCTCGGTCTCCATCAGCAGGACCGCAGCCGGTTTGACGTGCCGCAAAGCCCGGCGGACACAGAATTTCCAATCGAAAGGGAAGTAGAAAACGAGAGCAGCGGAATCAGCAAATACCTCTTTTGCCAACTTCTGTCCGGTTTTGGTAGTCGTTGAGACGACGACCCGATGTCCGGGAAATTCGGCGATCAGTCGAGCTATCAGCGGCCTCGCGGCATTGATCTCGCCGACCGAAACGCCGTGAACCCAGATTATCGGATGATCGCCGACATCGAATCTGGGTACAAAACCAAGACGTTGAAAGAAACCGGCAGCGTACTTACCCTTAAATATCGCGTCGAATATAAACCGCGGAAGCAGCAAAAAAAAACCGAGAGTTAAGATGAGGCTGTAAAGAAAGTACATAGTCCCAAACCTTACGTCCCCAGGGCCGCTATGCCTATACTTTGAGACCCGGGGACTTGGGTTTGACGTTACTTAACGCGTTCCATATACCGGGCTTCGGTTGGATTGACGCGTATTTTTTCACCCTCAAGAATAAACGGCGGAACCGAGAGCGTTACGCCGTTTTCGAGCGTGGCCGGCTTATTTGAATTGGAGGCTGTTGCTCCCTTCAAAGGAGGATCGGTTCTGGTGACCGTCAAGTCCATTGTCGAAGGCAACGCCACACCGATCGGCGTGCCGTTGTAGAATTCGACCTCGATCTTGAGGCCGGGCATCAACCACTCAGCGGCATCTGCCAGTTCATTTTCGGTGAGGGCAACCTGTTCGTAGGTTTCGGTATTCATAAAATGATGGTGGGAGCCATCGGAATACAGATATTCCATCTTATGCTGCTCGAGCGTTATCTTGTCTAGCGTGTCGTTCGACCTGAATCGGTATTCGAACGAGTTGCCGGTCAATAGATTACGCAGGCGAGCCTGCACCATTGCCCGCAGGTTGCCGGGCGTGTGGTGATGAAACTCCATCACCTTTACCGGGGCTCCCTCGTGCAGGATCACCATCCCTTTTCTTATATCGTTTGCTGAAATTGCCATAAAAACTTAAACGCTACTTCGTTATGTAACCGGGTTGCTCTGTAACGCAAAAGAGATAGTGTAGTTTCCAACCGCCGCTTTTGTCTAGCGAACGGTTACACGCAGCTTAAACTTGCCTCTCCACCGCTGGGCTTTCCGGCACTCGGTAACCATAATCTTGTAGTCACCGGCGGCGGTCGGCGTCACCTCGTTCCGGTCGTGGCAATCGGCGGCCATGTCCTGTTCGTAGGTCGAGCCGGGAGGCGCCTCGATGCTGACGGTGATGGCGGGGCCACCGGCGTTTTCGGTCGTCAGCGTCTGGCCCGCCTTTACCCGGATGACAAAGGTCTTATGGCCTTTGTATCCAGTGAGCGATCCGGTGACAACGGCTTTTTTCGTCCCTTTTTTGAAGGTGATCCGCTGCGAGCATTGGCCGTTCGCTGTGATGGCAAAGGCAGCAAAAATTGCGAGTACGACCGAAAACAACAATATTCTCTTCATTGGGATACCCCTATTTCTTTACGAACGGGAGCGCCGCCGGCTCTTCGCCTTCTTTCGGAGAATCTTTGTTCATGCTCTCGTATATCGAGATGATCTGGCTGATCCAATCTTTCGCCTGAGCATTTTCAGGGTCATTCTTAAGGGCCTTTCGGTAATCACCGAGAGCAGAAGCGTACTGGCGGGCGTCTGTCAGGGCTACCGCACGCTTGAAATAGGCTGTGCCGAGAGCTTTTTTCGCCGCCACGTCAGCCGGTTTAGCGGTAACGTCCTTATTCGCCGCGGCTATCGCCGCATCGAGATCCTTGGTGTCGATGGGTTCGCCGCCCTGCGACCATTTCGATTTCTCACCGCTATCTGCCGGCGCAACCGTCTGGTTTGCCGTCGAGTGGGCGATCGTTGTCTGCGGACGTTCGTTGCTGGCCGATAAATTTGCCATCGGTGCATTTTGCTGAACCGTTTGAGGTGCCGTGCCGCAGCCGAACGCCGCGAGCGCAAAAACTAATATTGTTAGTGATTTCATATTGGACTCTTTTTATCTATATAGGGACGGGCCTGAACAATGTAGATCCGTCCGTTCATTATACCCCATTCTATGTCTTGTTCCCTGGTGCCGCCAAAAGCTTTTTTGATCGCCACGGCAACTTTAGCGAGGGCCCGCGTCTGCAGGTCGGTCAGGACTCGCCGTTTTGGCCCGGCACAAGTGTCTACTGTTTTTAAGTCGCCCTTTTCATCGAAGCGAAGAGCGTTTACCTGATTTGACAGGGTCATGACGATAACCGAATTCGATTTCGGATTGTAAAGTACCTGCTCGGGAATGCCGACGTTGTCGACCACTTTGGAGTTATGTCCGCAGACGGCACTGACGTACACCGCATTTCGGTTACGATCGTCGAATGGATCTTTGGTGATCATTACGCCGCCGCGGTCCATGTCGACGCCAACCTGGACCAATGCAGACATATAAATGTCCGTTTGGCTGACGTAGTTGCGGACGCGAGCCTCGTAACCCTGGAAATTCCAAAGTGATGCCCAAACTTTTTTGACCGCCTCGATCAGCTTGTCTTCTTCGCGAACGTTCGGGACGCTCGAATACAGGCCGGCACCGCTGAAATTCGGCAGATCTTCCGAGTTCGACGAACTGCGGACGAAGACCGGCTTACTGCCTAGCTGTGTTTTCCACTTTTCGACAACCTCTTTTCGCAGCGCGC
>JAYVUD010000259.1:0-13861 GCA_043788335.1 Chloracidobacterium sp.
CGGATCCGCTAAATTTTCCGCCTCCGAGATAACCGGTAGTGTCTTCGATCTCAGCCTGATTTGACGTAAAAATAACCTTAGTCTTTACTCGTTCAAACGTGAGCCGATCGGACCCGATAAACGTCGCGATCGTTGCATTCTCGGACGTTGCCGATCCCGATAGCCTCGATGTCTTATTCGGACCGTTGAGCCGGATCGCGACATCAGCGACCCCCGCAAAAAACACGTCGGTCTTGGCCAAATTCAGCAGATTGAGGCTGATCTTTCCGTTGATATCGAGATCGTTTTCCGCGTCCGGCACAAGGCCCTTGGTGCCGCTGATAGTCATATTCGACCCGCCGCCGCCAAATTTAGCATTGTCGAAATAGACCTCTCGCGTATCAAATCTGATCGATATTGGTTCGATGGCAGCGAGCGGCGTATCTTGCAAGTTCAGCGCAAGCTGCGAGAATAGTGCGGTGCCGTTGAGGCCCGACGTGTTGAGTACGAACACGCCCTTGTCATTTTTTGTTAGCAGGTTTCCGCCGAACTCGATCCGGCCCGTGCCCGTTCCGGTGATCGGCACCCCTTTCAACTGCGGAATGAACGCGATAAACGGCGAGAGCGGGCTCTGGTCGAACGAAGTCGTGACGTTAAACGGCATGTTCTCATCGCCAAGGTGTAGCTTGGCGTCAACGATCTGGGCACGGCCCTCGAGATTTCCGACAAGTTGCGCAGTGAACATCTGATCGGCGGTCTTTCCGTTGATCGTAACGTCGCCGAGAAGAGTGTCGCCGACCATCGTCTCACGCGAGATACCCGAGAAAGAAACGTTATACGAGCCCGACCGGGCAGATTCGCCGACCGCCTTTGCGGTTACATCGACTAAGCCCGTGATTGACGGGACACTGTCATTCTTTGGCATGATCGCCAGGATCAACGCAAGCGGTACGGCCTTGCCGCTCACGTCGAGATCGAATGCGGTGGTTTGCCGCTCATAAAAACCCTTGGCCGACAGCGTGCCGTTGCCGACGCGGATCGAGCCGGTTTCGAGCTCGATGCGGGTTCCGCGAAACAAGGCCTTGGCCTTGAGTTCGTCAAAATTCTGGCCCGCGATCGTTCCCTTGGCCGCCTGAAGATCGATGCCGCCTTCGGCATTGTTAGGCAGGCCGGTGATGTTTACTGTGCCTGAGGTCTTGCCGTCGAGATCGCTGATCTGCCCCGGCAGATCTATCGGCAAGGCGGCAAGCAGGTTGCCGGCATTGATGCGGTCGAGAGTTGCCGTGACCGATACGCCATTGGTCACGCCGTATGGGATTTTGACAGTAAATTCGGCCTGGCCCCCACCGCGTTCGACAAGCTTGCCATTGGTAAGGGTGATGCCGGCCGGATCGGCCGCTATGTCAGTCGAAACACTGCCGACGACCCGCTCCCGAAGGATTAAAGTATCGACGGCCGCCTTGCCGCTTATAACCGGATCATAAAGATTGCCCGTAACCGTTCCGTCGAACCGCAGGTTGCCGGCGATCTTGGCCTGCATCGACTTTATTTGGAGTTCGAGGTCGGGTAACAAACCCGTAACGTCGACGATTCGTTCAATCTCAGCGGCGTCACCGGACCGGAGAGCGAGCGTCAGGTCCGAATCGTCATTGCGAAGATCAAACCGACCCGACGCGGTAAGTTCGCTTTTGTCCGTAAACAGCCGTGCTTTGGTGACATCAAAGAGCCCTTTTTCTGCCGTGAGATCGATATTGCCATTGACCGGCACAAGTCCCCGTTCGGCCGTTCCGGCACTGGCGACTACGGCGATGCTGACAGTTCCCGACGTCGTACGATAGTCCGTTCCCTGAAAAACGAGATGAGCATTTCCGGTCGCCTTGCCCTCGATCGGCATCACGCGACCGCTCTGAACCGCCGCCAGTTTGGAGAGATCGAGATCCGCAAAATCGGCGTCGATCCGCGATCGGACACGGCCGTTGAAGGCCACCTCTGCGGAACCGTTCACGCTGCCATCCATTACTCTCGCGGTCATTTGATCGAACAACGCGCGGTCGTTGTTGACGTCGACCTTGGCCGTCGCCGCCCCGAGCGAAACGCTGCCGACCATACCGCCGCCAATACTCATATCGGCTGTCGCACGATAACGGCCGGATGGTTCGACGATAAATACCGGCCTGATGATCCTGACGGACTGCAATTCGCCACCGGCGGGCAGTTCTTTGGTTTTTGTGAGTGCAACATTCCCGGCGTCGATATCGCGCGATGATCCTTCGATCGTGCCCTGACGTATACTGAGCCGAACTCCCGCTACATTCAGACTGCCGAGAACGGCTGACCCGGTATCGATGCTAGCAACCCGAAGCAAGTCGGAGTAGATCAGGGTTCGGCCGTTGCCGTTTTCAATCGTCGCGAGCGGCGTTTCGATGCCACTGATCCGAGTGCTGCCTGCGACCACCTGATTGGCCTTGAGACCCGACATCGAAAGGTCGGTTGAGCCGTTTTCCAACCTGAGCTTGAGCTCGGCAGCCGACATGCCCTTAATATTGTTCTTTCCGAATTTGGCGGAATCAGACTTTACGTTTTGAGCGTTGACGGTCGTCCGTCCGGGCACGTGGTCGACCTTGACATTGCGGCCGGTGACACCGTCGATGCGATAATCTTTGGTGACATGCTCCTTGATCGAGGCGGTCTGAGCCGAGATACCGAACCCGCCGTTCTTGATCGAAAACGCTAGTTCACGCGCCCGAAGGTCCTCGAACTCTATGTCGCCGATGGCAAATCTCTGTGTGCGGCCGCTGCCGACCGACGCCCGAAGCTGTCGGTCCTTATACTCCGCGACCGCGTCGGACAAGAACAATCCGCCGAGCGTCAATCCAGGTGATTTGAGAGCGATCGCCTGCAGCTCGCCGACCCAGCGAAAATCGGTTCCAGTCCCGCGGACATTGCCGACCATCTTGGGAAAATCGATCTGAAAATCGTCAAATGTCAGCATTTCGGCGACAGCCTTGCCGTTCGCCAGATAGTTGGCGTTGGTGCCCTCGACGGTGCCCTCAACGTTGACTGCTTTCAGATAGACACCGGCAGCCCTAAGAGCCTCCGAGTCCGCAGTACCCGTGACGTGGTATGTTTCGCCCGTGCCGGAGACGTGGCCCTTGAAATTGCCCACACCCCGCAACGCGGTGCTCGTCTCAAAGATGTTAGAGATCTGCGTGATATCGAGCGTTGATTCAATGTCGAGTTCGTATTTCGGTGTTGCCCAATCAGTTATCGTGCCGGACAAGACAGAATCGCCGATCGGGGTCAGCAGCGAAAGGCTTGTGATCTCTGCACCCGCATTGCCGACGATGCCGTTTGCCTTGACCCCTATATTTTCTAGGAGCTTGTCCTCGTATTTGAAGGTCGAGGCGGTCGACGTCAGGTTAAATTTGTATCGGCCGTTTTCGACCACCGGAACCGTCTCGGGCATGATCGAAACCGACACATTCTTAGCATCCGCAGAGATGCGGCGCGAAACATCGCCGAAATGGACAATGCTGTCCTTAAGTGAGAACGTGACCGAGTCGTACCGGAAATTTATCGCACCCTTTTCGGCCTCCACAAATTTTAGATTAGCGAAATTGGAACGACCATTCTCGTCAAAATTGACCCAAACCTCGGCACCGCTGATATCGGAGCTATCCACGTTGATGTCGCGCGACAGCCGCCACGACATCAGGTCCAGGACGGTCAGCCCAAGATGCAGATCCCGAACAAAAAATAATTTCTCGCCGGTTGTTTTGTCTCTAAATGTCGCGTCGTGGATCTCGAGCGTCATCGGCGATGCGGTGACGCGAAATGTCCCGGCTTCCATGGTAATGCCGATATCCGAGAGTTTTGTGACAAGTTGGTCCTTGATGTACCGGTCGAAAACCCCGACGCGATATAGGACGTAGAAAGTCACCGTCGCCGTGAGCAGGATCAATGCCGTCACTCCGACGAGGCGAAGCAGCGTTCGACGGTTGAAAAAACGACGAGCGGGAACCGGTGCCTCTTTTTGGATGCCCGTTTCGTCGCCTGATTGTTTTTCGATCTCGCCCTCTGCCATGAAATCGCCCGCTTGTTCGTATGATCTATAGACCGACTGTCTCAACTATCTCGAGATCAAATGCCTCGATCGCCTGGAAGCGCGGTGGATGGTTAGTCAAGAGTCTGATCCGCTTTAGTCCGAGGTCTTTTAATATCTGGGCTCCGATGCCGTAATCGTGCAGCTTTCCGTACCCGGTCTCACGCTTGGCCGCAGCAAAATCGATGCCTGTTTCCTGCATCAATTTGTATGTTCTCAACTGATTTACCAGATCAAGATTGTTCTCACGTTGCCGGAGATACAAGATTACGCCCCGGCCCGCCTCTGATATCTTACGCAGAGACGACTGAATCGCCCACGACGCGTCGCCCATCATCGAGCCGAACATCGCAAACGTAATATTCTCCGTTTGGACGCGCACAAGGGTATCAACCGTTGCAAGCGAAACGTCGCCAAGAATAAATGCGACGTGCGTCTCGCCGTTTATCTCGTTTTCAAAGACTATTACACGCCAATCACCGAGATCGGTCGGGAGATCCGTCTCGATGACGCGACGGACAAGCCGCTCTTTCTGAACCCGGTATCGGACGAGGTCGGCGACAGAGATGATCTTAAGTCCGTGTTTTGCGGCAAAACCCTCAAGCTCGGGCATCCGCGACATCGTGCCGTCGTCATTCATGATCTCACAAATGACAGCCGACGGGTTGAGTCCCGCGATCCGTGCCACGTCGACGCTCGCCTCGGTCTGGCCGACACGGACGAGCACGCCGCCGCGTTTTGCCCGCAACGGAAAAACGTGGCCCGGACGGGCGAGATCATTTGCCTTTGTCGCCGGATCGACCGCCGTCAAGATAGTTTTTGCCCGGTCGGCGGCAGATATGCCGGTGGTCACGCCCTCGCGTGCCTCGATCGAGATCGTGAATGCCGTGCCCATACTCGACGTGTTGTCCGACGTCTGTGGTATCAATTGTAGTTCGTCGCAACGTTCCTCGGTCAGCGGCAAACAGATCAGGCCGCGGCCATGCATCGCCATAAAATTGATGATCTCAGGCGTCACCTTTTCGGCCGCACAGACGAGGTCGCCTTCGTTTTCGCGATCTTCGTCGTCAACTATGATGATCATTTTTCCGTCGCGGATATCGCGAACGGCTTCATCGATCGAGGCTAGGGACATGTTTTATATAGCACTAACGGAATTTTGCAAACCAAATACTTTAACTAAATCTTAACGAAATACTGCACTTTTTGCGAACAAAATCGGGATCGATGCCAATTAGGCTATATGACCTTTTCCGGCATCAATCGGAGATTCGGGCTTGTCTTTCGCGATTATGTTGCGAAAATGTGTACTTATGCCTAATTCGAAAGCAGAAGGCTTACTAAAACTTAAGTTCATACTGCACGCTCTTTTTCTGATCTCCGGCAGTGTAACGGTTCTCATCGGCCAATTGCTACCGATCCTGGGGCGGCAATATGCCCTCAATGATCTTCAGTTGAGCCTCTATTTCCCGGCACAATTTGCCGGTTCGCTCGCCGGAACCTATCTGACGAGCCTCTTTGCCCGCCGAAATCAGTTTCTGGCTGCCTCGTTTGTCGGTGCGTTGCTGATGGGAACCGGCGTGATGATGATGAATCTCGAATCGTTTCCGCTCTCCCTCATTGCCTTTGCGGTAAACGGCGTCGGCATCGGCCTCACGCTGCCGGCGATCAATATGACAGTCCTCGAGCTGAGTCCGACAAATACGGCCTCGGCTCTGAGCTTTCTGAATTTCTTCTGGGGTGTCGGTGCGATCTTTTGCAAACCGTTTGTCGACCTGTCGAGTCGCGGCAACAATATCCTGATCACAACGTCATTTCTGGCCGTGCCAATGATCGTGCTGGCAGCGACGTTGTTCCTTCAGCCTGTACGTACGATCTCGCTTAGACAGTCTGAGACACCTGATGAGCCGGATATTCCGATCTGGACGATGCCGCTCGCGTGGGCGATCGCGCTTTTCAACTTCATTCACGTCGGGTTTGAAAGCGGAATGGGCGGTTGGCTGACAAGCTACACAGATCGGCTCGGCCAAACTCCGTTTGTTTACTGGTTATCGCCGACGCTCGCGTACTTTTCATGCTTTGTCATCGGGCGCGGTGTGGCCCCGCTGTTGTTTCGCGTATTTAACGAAAACAAAATGCTGATGCTCGGATTGGTGATCGTCCTGGTCGGGATGGTAGCAACGGTTACCGCCCCGACTGTATTGCTGCTCGGCCTCGGTGCTTCGGTGGCGGGTTTCGGGACGTCCTGGATATTTCCGACTAATGTCTCGCGATTCTCGAAAACGTTTGGTGCGACATCGACACGGCGGGCGACGCCGCTCTTTGTCTGCGGTACGCTCGGTGCAGCATCATCGACTTGGCTGATCGGATTTGTGTCGAATCAAACCGGCGATCTCCGCTCGGGAATGTACGTGCTGGTGATCAGCATCGTATTGCTGATAGTGCTGCAGGCGGGACTTGCTTTTCGCACTGCAAAGCCGGCTGTCTAATCCCCGAGATCAAGCGTTCGAAGGTACTGCCGGAAATCCGTACCGAGATCCTGGCGTTTCAACGCGTACTCGACCGTAGCTATCAGAAAACCCAATTTGTCGCCGGCATCGTGCCGCGTTCCCTCAAGCTTTACCGCGTAAAATGGCCGCTTTTTCAAGAGGATCCGCATCGCGTCGGTGATCTGGATCTCACCGCCCGCACCGGGATCGGTCTGTTCTATCGCAGCAAAAATATCGGGTGTGAATATGTACCGCCCGATGATCGCGAGGTCCGACGGAGCGTCCGCGAACGCCGGCTTTTCGATCATGTCCTTGATCCGATATACGCCCGGTTCCACCTCGTCGGCGTCTATTACGCCGAACCGCGAGATCGCGTCGCCGGGGACCTGCATCGTGGCGATGACCGGTGCATCGTATTTTTCGTAAACGTCGATCATCTGCTGCAGTGCCGGACGATCGGCATCGATGACATCGTCGGCGAGCAGGGCCGCGAACGGTTCGTTCCCGACGAAATCCTTTGCCTGATAGATGGCGTGCCCGAGACCCAACGCCTGTTTCTGCCGAATGTAGCTGATATTGGCAATCTCGGAGATCGCACGCACCTGGTCGACCATCGCGTGTTTGCCCTTTTCTTTCAATAAATGTTCGAGTTCAAACGAAATGTCGAAGTGATTTTCGATCGAGGTTTTCTCCCGTCCGGTAACGATCAAGAGCGACCGAATGCCGCAGGCGACCGCCTCTTCGACTGCGTATTGGATCAGCGGTTTATCGACGAGCGGCAGCATCTCTTTGGGCGACGCCTTGGTCGCCGGCAGAAACCGCGTACCCAATCCGGCGGCGGGGAAAACAGCTTTGCGAATTTTATTTGTCATTGCGGTTTTGCTAAATTCGATTAGTCCTGTGGACTCAGTTAGGTGTAGATTTTAGGTTAAAAATGAGTGATAAACAAACAATCGGCTCCCAAACGCAAGAGTTTGCCGAACGATCCGATGACCGCGACGCTCTTGGTTAGATTTTCCGACCGAAAATGGTAGTCCGATACCGCGGAGATCGCGGCAGGTGATAACATTGTAGCTACATCGAAACCGGACGCCGAAAAGTCGGATGCCCGTCGAAGAAGAACTAAAGATGCTAGACCTAAATTTTGTAAGAGAAAATCTCGACGCAGTCCGCACTGCTCTTGCCAATCGTAATTTTCCGGCTGAGTCACTTGATAAATTTGTCGAGCTCGATGCCGAACGCCGCAACGTGATCGGCGAGTCGGACAATATTAACCAACTCCGCAACGCCGCGAGCAAAGAGATAGGTGCGTTGATGCAGGGCGGACGGAAAGAGGAGGCTGAGACTAAAAAGGACGAGGTTGCCGAGCTAAAGGAACGACAGGCTCGACTGGCAAGTCGCCGCGACGAGGCAGAGTCAGCCATGCAGACACTCCTTGCGGGCCTGCCGAATATGCCGGCGGCAGACGTTCCCGTCGGCCCGGACGAAACTGCAAACGTCGAGGTCCGCCGCTGGGGAACACCACGTGAGTTTGATTTTGCGGTAATGGACCATGTCGATCTCGGCGAAAAACATGGGATCCTCGATTTTGAGAGGGCTACTAAGATCTCGGGTTCGCGATTTGCGATCCTCAATGGGGCCGGTGCCAGATTGGAAAGGGCTCTCGTCAATTTCATGCTCGATACCCACACCGTCGAGCACGGTTATACTGAGACGATGCCGCCGTACCTGGTCAACCGCACCGCTCTATTCGGCACCAATCAGCTTCCCAAATTCGAAGAAGACCTATTTCACATCAAGGACGAACGTGCGTTTGCCCTGATCCCGACGGCCGAGGTGCCGGTGACCAACTATTACGCCGACGAGATCCTCGACGCGACCGATCTGCCAAAGCATTTCACCGCTTACTCGATGTGCTTTCGCAGCGAGGCCGGAAGCTACGGCCGAGATACCCGCGGGCTCATACGGCAGCACCAATTTGAAAAGGTCGAGCTTGTAAAACTGTCGTTGCCGGAGAATTCGGAAGCGGAACACGAAAAGCTGACCGCCGATGCCGAGCGGATCTTGCAGTTGCTCGGGTTGCCATATCGTACCGTTGTCTTGTCGACCGGCGATATGGGATTTGGAGCCCGAAAGACATACGACATCGAGGTTTGGCTGCCGTCGCAGAATACTTACCGCGAAATATCAAGCTGCTCGAACTGTGGAGATTTTCAAGCTCGCAGGATGAATCTACGGTTTCGCCGTGCCGACGGCGCCAAGCCTGAGTTTGTTCACACGCTGAATGGCAGCGGCCTCGCCGTTGGGCGGACGTGGCTTGCGATCGTCGAAAACTACCAGCAGTCCGACGGCTCGATCGTCATACCCGACGTGCTCCATAAGTATATGAATGGCATTACCAAGATCGGTTAACACATCTCTGGGATGTGGTCACGGTGTAATTATGAAAAGTCAGATCATCCAGATCGGTAATTCACAGGGCGTTCGCTTGCCAAAGGTGCTGCTCGAGGAGAGCCGAATCTCAGGCGAGGTCGACCTCGAACTTCACGCGGACGGTATCCTGATCCGCAACGCCCAAAAGCCGCGAGCGACGTGGGATGCTCAGTTTAAGGCGATGGCCGAGAACGACGACGACGAATTGATGGACGACCACGCACCGACAGCGTTCGAGAAAAAGGAGTGGCAATGGTAGAACGGTTTGATGTTTTTCTGGTTAATTTGGATGCTGAGTTGACCAGGGACGCCAGGAATACGCGTCCGTGCGTCGTCATTTCGCCCAATGAGATGAATCGCAACCTCAAGAACGTTATCGTCGCCCCGCTGTCGTCCGCGACCGGGCGCTACCCGACCCGCGTCCACGTCAATTTCCTTAATAATGAACGTGCGATCGTCCTCGATCAGATCCGTACCGTCGATAATGCTCGGCTTGTAAAAAAGATCGGTGAGATCGAAAAGTCAGCCCAAAAGGTAACTCTTGACCGCCTGCAGGAGCTTTTTGCGGAATAGCGCCAAGCCGTTAAGGCTTGCGGGTCTTTGCCAAATTCCACAGATCGTCCATTTCCTTGAGGTCCGCATTTGTGAGACTTCGCCCGTTGCTCTTTAAACTATCCTCGATAAACCTAAACCGCTCGCGAAACTTTCGATTGGTTTTCTTGAGTGCGGTCTCCGGTTCGACATCCAGATGACGGGCGAGATTTTGGACGACGAATAGTAGATCGCCGACCTCTTCGGCAATGTTTTCGGTCTCGCCGCGTTCGATAGCGGATCTGAGTTCGGCGGTCTCCTCGTCAAGCTTAGCAAATATCTGACCCGCGTTTTCCCAATCGAAACCGACCTTTGCCGCCTTTTTGGTCAATTTCAAGCCCTCGAGCAATGCCGGAAAATGCACGGGCACTTCGTCGAGGATCGAGTCGAGTTCCTTTTCGACCTTGCCCGAAGCCTTGCGCTCGTCCGCTTTTAATTGATCCCAGTTGTCGAGAACATCTTCGGCCCGGGTGAGAACTGCGTCGCCGAATACGTGCGGGTGCCGCAGGATCAGCTTTTGCGTGACACCGTCCGCGACATCGTCGATCGTAAAATCGCCGATCTCCGCTCCGATGGTTGAGTGAAATATGACCTGCAGCAACAGATCACCGAGTTCCTCACGCAGATTTGCCGTGTCGCCGGTCTCGGTTGCCTCGTGTATCGCGTCAAACGTCTCATACGCCTCCTCGAGCAGGTACTGGGATAGGGATGAGTAGGTCTGCTCGCGGTCCCACGGACACCCGCCCGGGGCACGCAACCGAGCCATTACGGCAATAAGATCGTCTAGAGATTTGGACATAAATCAATTAGAGTCTAGTGAGTCGCATGAGTCAAGAGAGTCTTTCGGGTCAAAAGAGTCTCGTCGGACGGTTCAGTCCGTTGTTTCTAGTACGGCCGTTGAGACGTTCGACGCAAGACTCATAGATTGGGCAATTTTGACGGGTTCGCTCTGCTCTCTCAAAAAGACACGACGGACTCGATACACCCATCCGACTTCCGTGTCGCAAAGCCAAAATGCTACTATCACTTGAGGAAAACAAATATATGATCGGTCACGACGACGAGAGCGAAGAAGTACATTTTAAGGTAGCGGACAGACGGAAATTTAATCCGGACGGCTCGCTGAGGGACGGGGTGACACTCGAACCCGCGAAGGTTGTCGAGAAACCTGCCGACCCGATTAAGGCACCGGCAACGACGCAGGCAGCTCTGCCGACGGTCGAAAATTCCGGCTCGGCTGAGGATCTTGGTAGCGACATCCCTGACATGCCGGATGACGACATGGATATCCCGGGAGCAGACGATCCGGCGAGTTTTGTTAATTTTCTTTCGACGCTTGCGACAAATGCAGCGGCGTCGCTCGGAGCGGTTCCGCATCCGGCGACGGGCCAGCGCAGTCTCGACCTCGAAACCGGTAAATACTGGCTCGACGTTCTGGCCATGGTCCGCGAAAAGACCAAAGGCAATCTTCACCCGCAGGAGAGCCGATTGCTCGACGGCATACTGGGCGATCTCCGGATGCAGTACGTTAAACTCGTCCGTGCGACCGAAGAAAAGCTAAAAGCTCAGGCTGCACAGAAATTTTCGGGCGCTGACATTTTGGGCAAGAAATAAGATAGCCACAGAGCACACTGAGAAAGTACATCTGAGTGTGCGTGTGGAAACGTAAAGTTAGTAGGCCTATTCTCCCGTTTCTCTGTGGTCTCTGTGGCAAATCTGCCTGATGAAACTCACCTTCCTCGGTACAGGCACATCGACGGGCGTTCCGACTATCGGGTGCGACTGTGAGACGTGTCTATCGCACGATCCGCGGGATAAGCGGTTGCGTGTTTCGGTGTTGATCGAACATCGTCAGACCAAGATCCTCGTCGATACGTCGATCGATTTTCGCCAACAGGCACTGCGGGCAAATATTCGCCATCTCGACGCGATTCTGCTAACGCATTGCCACGTCGATCACGTTTTTGGACTCGATGACATCAGACCGCTCAATTTTCGCTACGGTGCGATGGGGGTCTATGCCAATGACATCGCCTGGACCGATCTCCGGCGCATTTTCAAATACATCTTCGAGCCGACCCATTTCGGCGGTGGCCTGCCGCAATTAATACCGCATACGGTAGTTCCGGGATCGCCGTTTTGTATCGGTGAGGACCTCGTGATCACACCGCTCGAGGTCATCCACGGCAAACTGCCGGTCATCGCCTATCGATTTAACGATTTTGCCTACGCGACCGACCTCAAGACGATTCCGCCGGCATCGATGGATGGCCTGCGAGATCTCGATGTCCTCGTACTCGACTGCGTCCGCATTAAGCCCCACTCGACGCATCTCTGTCTCGAAGAGGCTCTTGCGATCATCCAGGACCTCAGTCCCAAACGAGCCTACCTGACGCACCTCAACCACGACATCCTCCACGAACGCGACACACGGCTTTTGCCGGAGAATGTGCAGTTCGGCTTTGACGGCCTGGTTGTCGAAAGTCGCTGACTATTTCGTTTTCCACCTGTGGATTCCGTCTTAAATCCTTGCGTGGTAAGGCGTTACGAAATAGTTACGTGTAAATTAACGCTCTACATTAGGCTGCGCGCGTTAAATGTTGCAAAAACGTGACTTAGCAGAAAGTTTTAAAACCACAATATTTTGTGTTGACAATGGCTTTTGACTACCATATAGTCTATAGCCACGCAGGATAACCCTTTGATCATTAATCCAAAGTCCCGCGTACAAATATATTTTTTCTCGGAACAAATGCGACGCTGGTTTGGCTGAAATGCCTTTCGGGCCGGGAGATCTTCTCCCTAATTTGTACGGGAACTGACCTTAAGCGTCGGGTACGCCATCCGAACGTTGGGGAGATTTGACGACTGATATGGAAAACAATTACTCGCAGGCCGGTACGGCAACCTCAAGACAAACAGAATCCACGGCTCAGACGACTATGCGGGTACGAAAGCGCAACGGTTCACTAGAACCGGTCGACATCAATAAGATCGTACGGGCGATCACCCGGTGCTGCGTTAATCTGCCATCGGTCGATTCCTTACGCATCGCGACCAAGACGATCAGCGGCCTGTACGACGGTGCAACGACACAGGAACTCGACAAACTGTCGATCCAGACCGCTGCCGGCCTGATATTTGAGGAGCCGGAATATTCGCGACTCGGTGCCCGTCTGCTTAATCAGTACGTTGAAAAAGAGGTCCGAAATCAGGAGATCCATTCCTTTTCGCAGTCGATCGCGTTTGGCGTCAAAGAGGGATTGATCGGCGAACGTGTCGCGCAGTTTGTCGTGCAGAATAGCCGCAAGCTCAATGATGCGATCGACCACAGCCGCAACGACCTATTCGAGTTTTTTGGCTTGCGGACGCTGTACGACCGTTATTTGTTGAAAAATCCCGAGACCCGCGATGTTATCGAGACGCCGCAGTTTTTCTGGATGCGTGTCGCCTGCGGCTTGGCGGAAAATCCGTACGAAGCAATCGAGCTGTACACGCTTTTCTCGTCGCTCGAATACGTGCCGTCCACTCCGACACTTTTCAATTCGGGCACGCGTCATGAGCAGCTTTCGTCGTGTTTTCTGCTTGATTCGCCGCTCGACAGCCTCGAGAGCATTTACAAGAAGTATGCCGACGTTGCGATGCTCTCTAAGTTTTCGGGCGGCATCGGCATCGCTTATCATCGCGTACGTTCTCAGGGCTCGCTCATTCGCGGCACCAACGGCCATTCGAACGGAATTGTGCCGTGGCTCAAAACGCTCGATTCGTCCGTGTCGGCGGTAAACCAGGGCGGCAAGCGTAAAGGGGCGTGTTGCGTGTATCTCGAAACGTGGCACGCGGATATAGATGATTTTCTCGAACTCCGTGACAACACCGGTGACGACGCCCGCCGTACCCACAATCTTAATCTGGCTAACTGGATACCGGACTTGTTTATGAAACGCGTTCAGGCCGACGGTGTCTGGTCGCTGTTCGACCCCAAGGTCGTGCCACATTTTCCGGATCTCTTCGGCGAAGAATTTGAAGCGGCGTACGTCAAGGCCGAGGAAGAGGGCCTGTTTATGCGTCAGATCAATGCCCGTGACCTCTATGCCAAGATGATGCGGACGATGGCACAGACCGGTAATGGATGGATGACATTCAAAGACGCCAGCAACCGCAAGTCGAACCAGACCGCACGGCCCGAGAACGTCGTCCACCTTTCCAATCTCTGCACAGAGATCATCGAGGTCACATCCGAAGGCGAAACCGCCGTCTGCAATCTCGG
>JAYVUD010000260.1:0-2074 GCA_043788335.1 Chloracidobacterium sp.
CCGTCTTTGAGCAGGCACGGATAATTGCCGAGCCGCATCGTGCCGCCGAGTTCGTCAACATCGACGAGATCACGCAATTTGAAAATGATCGGGAACGGCGTCTCTTCGTTAAACTCGGTCGAATCGGCGTCACGCAAACCGCAGACGCTGCGTGCGAATTCGATACACGCCGTCTGCATTCGCAGACAGATGCCGAAGTAGGGCGTGCCGGATTTGCGGGCGTATTTGATGGCTTTGAGCATGCCGCCGATACCGCGTTTGCCGAATCCGCCGGGGATCAGGATCGCGTCGAAATCCTGCAGCTCGCTCTCGTAATCGTCCTTCATCAGGTTTTCGGATTCGATCCAGGTGACGTTGACGCGAAGCTGATTCGCAACGCCCGCGTGAGTTAGAGCCTCTCGGAGAGACTTATACGAATCCTCAAGCTCGACGTATTTGCCGACGATAGCGATCTTAACGGCTCCGGCGGTCGGGTCTTTGATAGTCGAGACGAGCTCGCGCCAATTCTTGAGATCGACGGTCGGAAACTGCTCATCGAGGTGCAGCGTGGTCACGATCAGATCGTCGAGAGCCTGTTCGTGAAATGCGAGCGGAACCTCGTAGATCGTCGGCACGTCGAGGGCGGAGATGACGGCGTTTTCCTGGACGTTGCAGAACAAGCCGATCTTTTTACGGAGGTCCGCCGGCAAAGGCCGGTCCGAACGGCAGAGCAAAATATCCGGCGAGATACCGATCTCACGCAATTCGCGAACGCTGTGCTGAGTGGGTTTCGTCTTCAATTCACCGGCAGCGGCGATAAACGGTACGAGCGTGACGTGAATAAATATCGCGTTGTTACGGCCCTCTTCGTTGCCCATCTGACGGATGGCTTCGAGAAATGGCAGCGACTCAATATCGCCGACAGTCCCGCCGATCTCAACAAGCAAAACGTCAGGCTCGTGCATCTCCGCGACCTTTCGCACCGCCATTTTGATCTCGTCCGTAATGTGCGGGATGACCTGGATCGTCTTGCCAAGATAGTCGCCTCGACGCTCTTTTTCGATGACGGAGAGATAAATGCGGCCGCTCGTCCAGTTATTCGCCTGCGAGAGCTTGGCGTGAGTAAACCGTTCGTAATGGCCGAGGTCGAGGTCGGTCTCGGCACCGTCGTCGGTAACAAAAACCTCGCCATGCTGAAACGGCGACATCGTGCCCGGATCGACGTTGATATACGGATCGAGCTTCATCATCTGCACGCTCATCCCGCGTGCCTCGAGCAAACACCCGATCGAACTCGCCGCCAGTCCCTTGCCCAAACTCGAAACCACTCCGCCCGTTACGAATATGTATTTAGTCATTTATCGTCTCCTCAGTAGTCTCATGCTTATGTTCATTGTCGTTCGCCTTCCCTTCCCGTTTTTTCTTCTGAAAGTTGCCATCCTTCATTTGCATCACGACCTCTTTTGCTTTCGCTGCCGCGGGATCAACTGCTTCCTGCAATGCATTCATCGAAGCCCCGAGCATCGTCTTTTCTTCCGAGGCACGCCGCTCAAATTCCTCAGCCGTGCTAACCCTTGGCTTGCTCAGAACCTTTAGAGCGACAATCGCTCCGACGATTAGCAAAACGAAAAATCCAAGTCCTATCCAATCACCCATTTTCTAACAAACCTCTAACCCGCTCAAGATCTTCCGCTGTATCGACGCCGATTGATGATCCGCTTACCTCGACGACCCTGATCTTCGCGCCGTTTTCCAAAGCCCGAAGTTGCTCGAGCATTTCGATTTGCTCAAGTTTCGACTGCGGCATCTTTGTAAATTTCAATAGATACTCGCGGCGATAGACATACAAACCCGTGTGTTTGCGAAAAAAGGAAAGTAGTTCCGTCTCGTTTGCCAGAGCATTGTCAAGAGCGCCGTGTTTCATAACCGCTTCACGGGGATACGGTATCGGCGAACGCGAAAAATATACGGCGTATCCGGCGTCACTGGTGACAACCTTGACGACATTGCCATTCATCAGCTCGTCATGAATCTCGGTAATTGGTTCACAGGTCGTCGCAATATCGGCATTATCGTCGCCGAGCAAAGCATTTAC
>JAYVUD010000261.1:0-8881 GCA_043788335.1 Chloracidobacterium sp.
CCACGAAAAACACCGGCAACATCGCCAGGCAGACACTTACTGTTCCCGGTGCGAGCTTTGTCCAGTCATACACCTATGATTCCCTGTATCGATTGACACAGGCAGCCGAAAAGACAGGAACAACACAGAACTGGAATCAAAACTGGGGTTACGATCGATACGGCAACCGTGCGACATTCTCGCAAAATATTGCCGGGAACACGGCCGCGACAAATCCAACCGTCGATGTAAACACGAACAGATTCAACTCAGGGCAGGGTTTTATCTACGATCCTAACGGAAATGTGAAACAGGATGTCGATCCGGTGACGAGCCATGTACGCGAGTTCGTCTTTAACGGCGACAACAAACAATCAAAGGTCAGGGACACAACGTCCAACGAGACAAAAGGCGAATATTACTACGACGGCGAGGGGAAACGAGTCAAGAAATACGTCCCGGCGACCGGCGAGACGACGATCTTTGTATATTCGTCGGGTAAGCTGATCGCCGAGTATTCGACGGTCGTCGCTCCGGCGGCACAGGCGAAGGTCTCGTACACGACGACCGACCATCTGGGAACCCCGCGCGTCATCACCGATTCTATCGGCCAGGTTACATCCCGCCGTGACTTTATGCCCTTTGGCGAAGAGCTAAACGCCGGCGTGGGTGCCCGAACCGGTGACACCGGCCTGAAGTACTCGTCCGCCACCGACACCATCCGCCAAAAATTCACCGGCTACCAGAAAGACAACGAAACATCGCTAGACTTCGCTGAAGCAAGGATGTACGAGAATCGCTTCGGCCGCTTCACGGCGGTCGATCCGTTGCTGGCGTCTGGTAAATCGGCTAATCCGCAGAGTTTTAATCGGTATACATACGTCCAGAATTCGCCGATGCGCAAAACCGATCCGACTGGAATGGTTGGTGACTACTACGAGCGAAACGGAAATTACATCGGCACAGACCATTTGGGCGACGGTTTAATCTATTTCGCTGATGTTCAAAGTCGCCATGACGGGAACGTCACAGTGGTAAATTGGAAAGAAACGACCCGGCTGGCCACCATCAGAGCAAGAGATGAAGCGAATGAACCGGACCCGATTCAAAGGCTGATCGGGGGCGTTAATGTGCGTCTCGACGAAATAAGGGACGGAAGCATTACAGGCTTTCGGAACGCTCTGCCGAATTTCGCGAACGTAACTATCGACGGGGTTTTTAGCTCGACGGGTTTGGATCGAATCGTCGAAGCTCCCCACTTTTCTAAGAATCCATATACGTCCGACGCCGGTCGAAGATGGGGAACTCAAATCGAAGGTGCTGCGGTCATTGCTCCCTTCGTTGTCGGGGGAGTTTTCGGTGGCGGTTCTGCCACTTCGGTTGTGCCGGAGGAATCGCCTCTCGCGTCGTTTAGAGCACCGGAGGCGATGAACGGGGCGCGGTTGGAGAATCTAACAGAGGGTCAGCAAGCCAGAATTCAAAACTGGGCTGATAAAAGAGATGTAGATGTAACGCTCTTCGGCAGTCGTGCTAGGGGCACTGCTCATGCCGGGTCAGATTTTGATTATTTTATTGAAGCCAACAATCGCATCCGAAATAATGCGAAATTTGAATTACCTCGAGGGCCGGTAAATTCCGGCCGAAATCGGATAGACGTTTTGAAGCCGTCGTTATATCCTGAATTCTACGAAAAAGTTTTATCGCAGCCCCATATAATCTTTAGATCAAATTGATTGACCATTCTGCAAGGAGAAAATGAAAACGAAGAAGATTGTCGAAATATACTTCGAAGAACCAAATTTTGCAGTGATACGAGTTCCTAGCAGGCATTATCCCGGAGTTTTAATTCAGGGTGATTCTTTATTGGGACTAGTTGGGTTAGTTAAGGAAGCAATTGCGTTCGTTGAAGTAGACAAAAGTGAAGCGATGGACGCACTAACCGAGCTTCATGACGAGCTAAATTGGAGATTGGAAAATTATAAGAAAGTGCTAAAGGAAAACGATACCCCGTTCTTTTAGTAATTGGACGATGATCTTAACAAACGAGACATGACCTTCACTTATTTTCTGAGAAATTGAGAGGAAATCGGGGTCAAACTTGCAAAAGTGTGAACAACGGAAAGGGCGGACGTGGTACGTTTGGGGATGGTATAATCGGTGCGCAATCGATTGAGAGTCGATTTCCGCTCATAACGCGTGATCGTCGACTCACTCAGGCGGTAAGATCCTTTGGCGGCGTGGTTCGGACTTTCTAGGCGAGATTTATGATAGTTAGGGAATCAGATTTCAATAACGGAATCGAGACTTTGAAGCTGGCTGAGCACTTATTTATCAATCTGAAAATCGAAGCGGTTGATAAATACAACTATGTTGACGTTTCGGTCACAATGATCGGAACATCAATGTTCTTAAAAAAATTCGCTCAAATTGAGCCTCGCGTTGGCCCCAATAATAAACTCGGGAACGGGCTTTATCTCCATTATGTTCGTCAGGACAAGACGGCGACATCGGTCACGATAATCGGCATGTATTCGGCCGTCTCGGTGGTTGGACGCGAAGCTACAGTGAATTCCGTTGCCGAATTTAACCGGAGCGCGGACGACGATCAAGGGTTCTATCATATGAAATTTCTTGAGGTGGACGGAGGTTTTATTATCGTCTATGAAGGAGGAGCTATACGACTAACTTTCGACGGCAAGCTCGAGTGGCAAGTGAAGTTGTGTTGGGATGACAATTATCATGATTGCGACAGTGACCTACTATATTATTCTTCGGAGTACGGCGAATTTGCGTCGAAAAGATGGGGAATTTCAGTACGGGATGGAACAAAGTCAATTCTTGACCGATGATGAACGTTGTAGGACGCTTGAGCAAGGTGAAAACTCCTTCGTGTCAACTAGCGGCATTTATTCCATTTCACCGGTTTGTTAGGCTTAAACATTGAGGGTGTGGCATTCGACAGAGTCACCCGTACTTTCTTTCGTTTAATTCGATTAATCGGACTGATAACTTGAGTGGGTTAGTGGCGATAATGAACTACAAAAACTGGATTATTGGTTAAGGTATGAAACGGTTCGAGAGCCTCGCTGACCGAAGGCGGTAAGGTCACCGGAAAAGAGAGGATATGGCAAACACTAAAGAAATGAAGAATTATGGATCGGAATTCAAGGCAAAAGTGGATGCAGTGGCGGGGCGATTGGCAATTAACGAGATCGCGACGATGGGTTAACTAGATTAGAAAAAAGATTATGTTTAGATTTAATAACGAAAGCAAGACGACATTGACGGCAAATTACGAAGCGATCCGGATCAGCCTGGCATCGCCGGACAAGATCCGCTCGTGGTCGCACGGTGAGGTCACCAAGCCGGAAACCATCAATTACCGTACATTCAAGCCGGAGCGTGACGGCCTGTTCTGCGCACGCATTTTCGGTCCGGTCTCCGATTGGGAATGTTTGTGCGGCAAGTACAAGCGGATGAAGCATCGCGGCGTCATCTGCGACAAGTGCGGCGTCGAAGTCACCCAGTCCAAGGTTCGCCGTGAGCGTCTCGGCCACATCGAGCTTGCCTCGCCCTGTTCGCACGTCTGGTTCTTTAAGGGGTTGCCGTCGCGTATCGGCCATCTGCTCGACATCACTCTGCGTGATCTCGAAAAGATCCTTTACTTTGAGACCTACATCGTCGTCGACGAAGGCGACGTGCCGGAACTTAAGCAGAAAGATCTGCTGTCGGACGAGCGTTTTCGCGAATTGACGCGTGATTATCCTAATCAGTTCGTCGCCAAAATGGGTGCCGAGGCGATCAAGGATCTGCTCCAAAAGATCGACATTGCCGAGCTCGTCGATGAGTTGCGTGCAAAGATGCGCGAAGAAACGTCGCAGCAGAAAAAGCTCAAGTACTCCAAGCGTTTGAAGGTATCGAACTCGTTCCTGCGTTCGGGCAATCACCCGGATTGGATGATCCTCGATGTGCTTCCGGTCATTCCGCCCGAGCTTCGCCCGCTCGTTCCCCTTGATGGCGGCCGGTTCGCAACGTCGGACCTTAACGATCTGTATCGCCGCGTTATCAACCGCAATAACCGTCTCAAAAAGCTGATCGAGCTGCGTGCTCCTGAGGTCATCGTCCGCAACGAAAAGCGCATGCTGCAAGAGGCAGTCGATGCGTTGTTCGATAACGGACGCCGCGGCCGCGTGCTTCGCGGTGCCAACAATCGACCGCTTAAATCGCTTTCGGGCACGCTCAAGGGTAAACAGGGCCGTTTCCGTCAGAATCTGCTCGGCAAACGTGTCGACTATTCAGGCCGTTCGGTCATCGTCGTCGGCCCCGAGCTGAAACTGCACCAGTGCGGTTTGCCCAAGAAAATGGCTCTTGAGCTGTTCAAACCGTTCATCTACAACAAGCTTGAAAAAGATCAGCACGCCGCCACCATCAAACAGGCACGCGAAATGGTCGAGCGCCAGGAGCCGATCGTCTGGGACATTCTCGAAGAGGTCATTCGCGAGCACCCGGTTCTCTTGAACCGTGCTCCGACGCTTCACCGTTTGGGAATCCAGGCTTTCGAGCCGGTGCTTGTCGAGGGCAAGGCGATCAAGATCCATCCGCTCGTCTGTACGGCGTTCAACGCCGATTTCGACGGTGACCAGATGGCGGTACACATCCCGCTGTCACCCGAGGCACAGATCGAGGCAACCGTCTTGATGCTTGCGTCAAACAATTTGCTCTCGCCCGCATCCGGCCAGCCGATCGCGGTTCCATCGCAGGATATCGTCCTCGGCTGCTACTACCTGACGCTCGGCCGTGACGAGATGCAGGGCGATAACAAGGCGTTTAACTCGATCGAGGATACGCTGCTCGCTCTCGATGCGGGCGTTATCGAGACTCAGACCAAGATCCGCCTGCGTTGGCGCGGTGATCTGATCGATCTGACGCTCGAGCATAATAATCAGGACGTGATGCGTGCCAACATTCGCGAAAAGGTCGATATGGTCATCGAGACCACGGCCGGCCGGGCGATCTTTAACGAACGCCTGACTCGCGACGGCCTGCCTTACATTAACGGAACGCTCAAGAAAAAAGGCCTGCAGTCGCTGGTTACGTTCTGCCATCTGAAACTCGGCCACGACCAGACGGTTGCCCTGCTTGACGATCTCAAGACAATGGGCTTTCTCTACGCGACCAAGGCCGGCGTTTCGATCGGCATCGACGATATGGTCACGCCGCCGAACAAAAAAGAGATCATCGCCGAGGCTCTCGTCGAAGTCGAGAAACTGCGTAAGCAGTACGAAGACGCAACGATGACCGATATGGAACGTACCAATAAGGTGACGGCCATCTGGTCAGACGTGACCGACCGCGTCGCCAAAGAGATGTTCAAGGCGATGCACACGCGTGAAAAAGAGCGTAAGGAACTAAACCCGATCCTCGTCATGGCCGACTCCGGTGCCCGAGGTTCCGAGGCTCAGATCCGACAGCTCGCCGGTATGCGCGGCCTGATGGCCAAGCCGTCTGGCGAGATCATCGAAAACCCGATCCTCGCTAATTTCCGCGAGGGGTTGGACGTTCTCCAGTACTTTATCTCGACGCACGGCGCTCGTAAGGGTCTCGCCGATACGGCACTCAAAACGGCCGATTCGGGTTACCTGACACGCCGTTTGGTCGACGTCGCACAGGACGTCATCGTTTCCGAACAGGATTGCGGCACGCTCCGCGGTGTCTGGGCCGAGGCGATCATCCGTAACGGCGAAGAGGTCGAATCTTTGCGTGACCGCATCGTCGGCTGCACGTCGCTCGACGACATTGTCGATCCGGTCGATGGTACGGTCATCGTCGCCGCCAACGTCGAGATCGACGAAGATCTCGGTGCTCAGGTGCAGCTCTCCGGCCTGCAGATCGTCAGGATCCGCTCGGCACTGACCTGCGAGTCGCGTCGCGGTATTTGCGTCAAATGCTACGGCCGTAATCTCGCCACCGGCAACACGGTCGAGATCGGCGAAGCGGTCGGCGTCATCGCCGCCCAGTCGATCGGCGAACCCGGCACACAGCTCACGATGCGTACGTTCCACGTCGGTGGTACGGCCCGTCTCGAGCAGGAGACCAAGCACGTCGCAGCGATGGACGGAACGGTAAAATATCTCGGCGACGACCTCAAGGTCATCAAAAACCGAGAGGGCGAGGACGTTTCGCTTCGCCGCCAGTCGGAGCTTGCCCTGGTCGATGAACGCGGCCGCGAGGTCGCTCACTACAAGATCGTGTATGGTGCCCAGATCCACGTTAAGGACGGCCAAAAGGTGAAAGAGGATGACATCCTCGTCACGTGGGATCCGTTTACGTCCGCCATCCTCACTGAGGTCAACGGTACGGTCAAGTTTCAGGATCTCCGCGAGGGTAAGACGGTCGAAGAGGAGATCGACAAGGTCACGGGCCAGAAACGCCTGGTGGTCAAAGATTCGGATGAGAAAAATCAGCCGCGTCTCGAGATCCGTAACGGCAACAAGGTGTTAAAGACGTATCAGATGCCCATCCGGGCCAACCTGCACGTCGAAGACGGAGCCGAGGTCCAGGCCGGCGACATCATCGCTAAGATCCCGCGTGAAACGACCAAGACCAAGGACATCGTCGGCGGTCTGCCGCGTGTCGTCGAGCTTTTCGAAGCACGGCGTCCGGGCGAAACGGCCGTCATGTCGGAGATCAACGGACACATCACGTTCGGCCCGATCTCAAAGGGTAAACGCAAACTGATCGTGACCGGCGACGACAACAGCGAACGGGAATACGACATTCCGCGTGGTACGCACATCAACGTGCAGGAGGGCGATCACGTCCGTGCCGGCGAACCGCTGATGGACGGCCCGCTCAATCCGCACGACATCCTGCGTGTTTTGGGAATGGAGGCGTTGCAGAACTATCTGGTCAACGAGATCCAGGAGGTCTATCGTCTGCAGGGCGTGAACATCAACGATAAGCATATCGAGGTGATCGTCCGTCAGATGCTCCGCTGGGTCAAGATCAAAGAGGTCGGCGATACCGAATTTCTGCTCGAGGAACAGGTCGATAGGTTCCGCTATGAGGACGAGAACCGACGCGTTTTGGACGAAAAAGGGCAGACCTCGGTCGGCGAACCGCTGCTGCTCGGTATTACCAAAGCGTCGCTCTCGACCGACTCGTTCATCTCGGCGGCCAGTTTCCAGGAAACGACCCGCGTGCTGACCGAAGCCGCGATCTCGGGCCGCATCGACTACCTACGCGGGCTCAAGGAAAACGTCATCATGGGACGCCTGATCCCGGCCGGAACCGGTATGAAATACTACCGCAACGTCAAGGTGGCGTTTGACCCGTCCGAAAATCAGAAACAGGCGGACGAGTTTGACGAGATGGCCGACATCCGCGGCGGCATCGAGTTTCCCGTCCCGATGGACGTCCCCGGCATCGAACCCGATGATTTTGACGACGATGATATGGTCGACATCGACGACGCCGAACTCGAGGCAGAAGAGGAGTTCAACATCGACGAAGCGATGAAGATCGAAGTCGACGATGACGAATTGTAAACGGTGATCAGTTGTCAGAACCGGGAGCGATAGCGACTGGGTTCATTTACTGCTGCCACTGCTCACCGGTCAGAACCGGGAGTCGTAGCGACTGGGTTCATCCGATAGTACAGAAAGGCCGTGAGCACAACGCTCACGGCCTTTTTCATAACTCGCTCACCGTTCGGGCGGACGATCGAATGCTGGCCCCGTAGGCGCGGCCTTTTTGTACGATGATTGTCATTGGACGCTGTCCAAAAAGTCAGTTGAGCTCTTTGTGACCTTCGCGTCCGACTTTTCCGACAACCTCATCTTTGCATTGATTGCTGTGAAACGATATCGTTGGAATTAGTATGTGCCCTCACCGATCGACATGATCGGCGGAGAGCATTTATCGATGTTTTGTAAACTATCGGCTCCGACACTCCTGAACCGACTTTCTCCCAAAGAGAACCTCCTTTCGAAGCTTCCCAGCCGACGGATATTAACAATTTGACCACCCGTATCGGAGATGCTAGAGATCGAGAATGGGTCGGGCGTGCTATTTTGTTGATCTTGATTGACGGCGGTATTTAGGTGAAATAACATTATCGGTCAAATGGCCTGGAAACCGGTAATAGATGTCTATGGCGAGTTGGGAGCAATGTAATTTGCGAAAAGAAAGAAGTAGGATCAGGTAAGCGATATTGTGATATCAAAAGAATCACAATATCGCATGCTTGACCCCGTACTTTTGTTACGTTTATTTAAAACAAAGACCACGGTCCCATAGAGAGCTTTTTAGGAGGCTGGTGAAATATGTATCAGTATATGCTTCAACCATGTTTGGTTTGCCTGTTGACTATCTTAACTTTTTACTCATCTTGCGGAAATAGCACAGATCGGGATGGGCAAAAAGCGACTCCTGAACCTACAGGTGTTAACGGCAATGTATCTCCGGTGAATACCGCGAATGAAAATAAAGGCAATGCCATGAACAAAAAGATAGAAATTGATGATCTTCGGGTCCAAGAATCCGTTGACCCCTTTAAGTTGCCTGTTGTTTTTAAGGTTGACGGCGTTCATCTCAAGGTTATTTCTATTGCGTTTGCGGCCTTTGGAACCGAAAGTATGATTCCTGAAGCCAAACGAAATATTCAAAACTATGATGTCGAATTGCGTCAAGACAAGGAATACTTTTTCATCTATTTCTCTGCACACCTTAGCGCAGAAGATAGATTGGGATTGACTGAGGGCGGTGAAACATCCTTAGGCAAAAGCGTTATGTATATCGTAACGAAGAATGATTTCAAAATACAAAAGAGGTACTTCTTTAAGTAGTCAGTCGGCATCGACGTGAAATTCTAATAAAGCATAGAAGCCAAGGAATCTAAAGA
>JAYVUD010000262.1:0-2807 GCA_043788335.1 Chloracidobacterium sp.
CCACCACGCCATAACACCAATACGCCCGTCGCCCACCCCGGCCGTACGCGGCCGCGAAAGACGGCATCCTTTTGGATGCCGTTTTCCCCTTTGATAATGGTGATCCGAGCAGGACTCGAACCTGCGACCCAGTGGTTAAAAGCCACTTGCTCTACCGACTGAGCTATCGGACCACACCGGCTGCCTTGCGGAAGCCGAAACGATGATTTTACATATTGTCGGATTATAAGGCAAGTTGCATTTTGATATCGGCCCGGGAGTAGAGCGAATCGGGGTCGGTCTGAACTTCGATAAAACCATGTTTGCGATAGAGACTGATGGCCGGGGCGAGTCTGGTATGCGATTCGAGCCACATCGTGTGGACACCGTGCTCCACCGCATACTCGACGCATCGGGCCATCAGTTTGTCGCCGATGCCCATGCCTTGAAATTCGGTTGACACGGCCATTTTTGTGAGTTCGAGTACGCCGTCACCGGCCGGAATGAGGGCAACAGTGCCGACGGCCATGCCGCCGACGATAGCCATAAATATAGTGCCGCCCGGAGCTATAACATACTCGCCCGGATGGTCGAGCACCTCGCGGTCGTGTTTTTCGATCGTGAAATATGCCTCGATCCACTCGTAATTGAGCGAAGCAAACTCCTCGGCCCAACGCTCAGAAAAATTGACAATCTCCACCTTCGCCATCGCAAGCTATTTCTTGAACCAGCCTTCCATCACCGATTCTTTCAGGATGACCGTCTGATCACGCTCGGGACCGGTCGAGATGAGACCGATCTCGACGCCGATCGTGTCGGACAAGAACTGAACATAATTGCGGGCATTTTCGGGAAGTTTGTCGAAATCAGTCGTTCCGACCGTATCGCTCATCCATCCGGGCAACGTCTCGTAGACGGGAACGATACGGCTAAGTTCGCTGGCCACCGCCGGGAACGTGTCGACCCGCCTGCCGTCGATCTCGTAACCGACGCAGACCCTGATCTCGTCGAGAGCGTCCAGCACGTCGAGTTTTGTGAGGGCGACCGAGTCGAAACCGTTCAATTCGGCGGCGTACCGTGTCGCGACAGCGTCGAACCAACCGCAGCGGCGAGGGCGTTTGGTCACCGAACCGTATTCGTTGCCGCGTTGGCGGATCAAGTTCGCCATATCTTCTTCGGCATCGACCATCTCGGTCGGGAACGGCCCTTCGCCGACGCGTGTGGCGTACGTGCGGACGATGCCGAGAACGCCCGTGATGTGATGCGGCGGAATGCCGGCACCGACAGACGCACCGCCAGCAGTTGGATTCGACGACGTAACATACGGATATGTGCCGTGATCGACGTCGAGCAGTGTCGCCTGGGCACCCTCGAGCAGAATTTTCTTTTTCGCTTTGCGTGCCTCGGCAAGGAAGTGCGAGGTTTCGCAGACAAACGGTCGCAGGCGTTCGACGAGCGGCGAAATCTCAGCCAATATTTCGTCAGATCGCAGCGGCTGCTGGCCGAAAAGCACGATGATGCGATTTGCTTCCTCGAGATTGCGCTCGATGCGGAGTTTGAGTAGGTCGGGGTTCATCGCGTCGGCGACACGAATGCCCCGCCGTCCCGCCTTGTCCTCATACGCCGGACCGATGCCGCGGAGCGTGGTACCGATCTTCTCGTTGCCCAAACGCTCCTCGGACGTGTGATCCAAAGCACGGTGGTACGGCATTATCAAATGGGCCCGGCTCGAAACCTTGAGCCGTTCGGGCGTGACCGAAATTCCCTTTTCGGCGATCTGATCGACCTCCTCGAAAAATGCCTTGGGGTCGATGACCATTCCGTTACCCAAAACGCAGGTCTTATCCGGATGGATGATCCCCGACGGCAAAAGCCGCAGTACAAACGCCTTGTCACCGACGTAAACGCTGTGCCCGGCATTATGCCCGCCCTGATATCGCGAAACTATATCAAACCGATCCGCCAAAAGGTCGACGACCTTTCCCTTTCCCTCATCGCCCCACTGGGCACCGATAATGACTATGATCATAAGTAATTAACTCTAATCCCCAACATTCCATTCTTTTCGGAGAACGGCATAAACCGCCCAGTCGCCGTACCGGCCGTTCACATATTCGATCTCCCGATGGACTCCTTCGAGTTTGAACCCGAGGCGTTCCGGAACAGCACGGCTTCGGACATTTTCAACGTTACAGTTTATCTGAACGCGGTTAAGTTCGAGAGTTTCAAAAAGATAACGGACCATCACCCTGCAGCACCGCGTAATAATTCCTTTGCCCTCAAACCCTTCGGCGATCCAGTAGCCTACGTACGCCGAACGATTTTCCAGATCGAGATGATGAAATCCGATCACTCCGACCACACGATCTTTCCAGAGTATCAACGCTTGGATCTGTCCGCTTTCGGCAAATCCCGCGAGCGATCGTTGAACAAATTCGCTTGCCATCTTGACCGAATAATCGTCAACTGCCCATGGCATCCAAATTTTGAGCCGGTCAAGATTTTTACGAACGACTGCCGCTAGTTCCGCCGCCATATGAGGCTGCGGCAGCACTAATTTGAGATCTTCGTCCACAGAAAATGAGAACATATAGGCCTGATCACGAATTATATCTCGTCCAATTGTACAGTTCGACGTAATTCCTCGCAGCGTTTTCCCACGAATTATCGACAGCCATTCCATTTCGCTGAATTTTCGCCCAGGATTCCTTATCGGCGTATGCGAAGCGAGCCTCGTAGATCTTTTCTAGGAGCATTTCCGATCGGTATTCGACGAACTTAAATCCGTTGCCGGTTTGGCTGACGGCGTCCCAGTTTTGCACCGTGTC
>JAYVUD010000263.1:0-8424 GCA_043788335.1 Chloracidobacterium sp.
ATATTTCATACAAGCTTATAAGCGGATCTTTATAAAGCATAGGAAATAGATCTATGAAAACGACTCTCACAACGGAAATATCAGTGAAGGACATTTGCGAGGGCTTTGTTTATAACGAGCTTGAGGGCAAGGGGTTGTTCGGCTTATCAGGCAGGCTTACAATCCAGCCGGAGTATCAGCGTAATTACATTTATGCCGACGGGAAAAGGGACGTTGCCGTTATCGAATCTATTCTCAAGGGCTATCCGTTGGGCTTGATCTATTTCGTCAAGGTAAGCGACAACAAGTTTGAAGTGTTGGACGGACAGCAACGTATCACCAGTTTTGGGCGTTATGTAACGAGCAAGTTTGCCGTAAAGGACGAACATGGAATGGAGCAGTACTTTCACGGAATTGCTGCTGACAAACAAGCGAAGATACTCGAAACGCCGCTGACAATCTACGAATGCGAAGGAACCGAGACGGAAATAAAGCAGTGGTTCAAAACGATCAATATTGCGGGTGTTCCTCTCAACGAGCAGGAACTTGCTAATGCGATACATTCCGGCAAGTTCGTCACGTTGGCAAAAGCGGAATTTAGCAACAGTCAGAACGCCAATACGCAAAAATGGTCTAAGTACATTACGGGCAGTGCCAATCGTCAGGACTTTCTAGAACGTGCCCTCGAATGGGTCAGCAAAGGTGATATCGACAAATACATGAGCTGGCATCGACACGATGACAACATCAACGAACTCAAAACCTACTTCAACACGGTGATCGATTGGGTTTCAAGCGTTTTCATTGATGTTGAAAGCGAGATGCGCGGTCTTGAGTGGGGCAGACTCTACGAGCAATATCACGGCCAGTCATACGATCCAAAGAAAGTCTCTGCGGAAGTACATAAGCTCTACGCCGACCCTTACGTCAAAAAACGCAAAGGCGTTTTCGAGTACATTCTTGGCGGTTTGACTGATACAAAGTTACTCGAAGTCCGAGTCTTTGATGAAGCGACCAAGAAGTCGGTCTATGCGAGGCAGAAACAAGCGGCTGAGGCCGCAGGCACATCCAATTGCCCGAACTGTGCCATTGGTCACGAAGCCAACAACAAAAAGATCTGGGCACTAAACGAAATGGACGCCGACCACGTTGCCGCTTGGAGCAACGGCGGCGCGACAGACAGCACAAACTGTCAAATGCTCTGCATCCCGCATAATCGATCAAAAGGAAATAGATAAGATCAGTGATCGTTATTCGGTTTCGGACGACCGTTTCTGACTTGACACTTTCCGCGTTTAGGCATAGATTAGCGACATCCAAAAAACAAAGCAGTAAATCAAGGCGGGATTGGATAGATCTTTTAACTCACACAGGAGGATTTATTTTTATGGCTGAATCTGGACACGTAATTAACGTAAACAATTTGAAAAAGGCTAGGGATTTTGCGGTGGGTTGGGCCGGTAGCTATCAGCCGACCAATCCCCATCTCGACATAGCGGCGATGAGCGCGTTGGCGGTAGCGGCCGAGGCAGAGCTTGATTCGGTTCAGTCCCAGAAAACGCCTTATCGAAACGCGACAGCCGCCGCCGATGATGCGTTTGCGGGTTTGACCAAGCTGACCGTGCGGGTGCAGAAAGCGGCCAAAGCCAGCGGGGCTCCGGCATCGTTTCTCGACGACCTTGACACTCCGGCCCGCAAAATAAAAGGCCAGCGTGCAACATCCGCGGTAAAGAACGACCCAAATACGCCGGTTGACGAATCGAAACAGAGCGTATCGACCTCGCAGATGAGCCGCCAACAACGGATCGAGCATCTCGACGAAATGCGCAGCTTGCTCGAATCGCAGCCGCTATACAAGCCCAACGAAACCGAACTCCAAACATCGAGCCTGAAAACATTGGGAGTCGATCTACAAACCAAAGTGGACACGATCTCGACCACATTTGTGCCGTTTTCAAACGCCCTTTCAAGCCGCGACGACGTTCTTTACACCAACACTTCGAACGTCTACAAAACTGGAACGCTTTTCAAAGCATATGTTGAGTCCGCGTTTGGCAGAAACAGCACCGAGTGGAACCAAGTCAAGTCCTTGGAATTCCGAAACCTCAAACGCACAAAATAAACGCTGTCCGCTGAAAGAAGAATGCTCTACGTGGAAAGCGAAATGCCTCACGCGGCGAGAGCGACACCTCACGCGGCGAGAAGAATGCCTCACGCCGGGAGAAGAATGCCTCACGCGGCGAGACGAATACGTCACGCGGAACAAAGAATGCCTCACGCGGAAAGTATAATGCCTCACTCCGAGAAAAGAATGCCTTACGCGGTTACGCAGACGTATTACGCGATTTTGCAGAATGTGACCCGACTTCGGTTGTAACGGCAAGTCGAAAAAACTATCCTCTTAATTTGGACGGCAAACCACAAATCCTGACCCCCGGTGTGCGTTCGATGTTCTTGTCGACGTTCTGCTTTTTTCTGGCAAACGTCTGCGTCAAGCAGGTCGCACATATTCCGGCGATGGAAACTGTCTTTTTTCGGTGTACGGTGGCGACCGTCTTTTGTGTTATCGGCTTGCGTCGGGCACAGGCGAGCCTCGTCGGGTCCAATCATCTGATGCTCTTGCTGCGAGGGCTGTTTGGCACGACCGCTTTGTTCACCTTTTTTCTGACGATCCAGCAAATGCCGCTTGCGTCGGCACAGACGATCCAGTACGTTTCTCCCATCTTTACCGCGACGATCGCGATCTTTATTCTCAGCGAACCGGTCAAGGCCCTGCAGTGGGTCTTTTACGCGATCGCGTTCGGCGGTGTGCTGCTTATCGGAAAGGTGGACGATCGCATATCTCCGCTCTATCTTGGCCTCGGCGTCCTCTCGGCGTTCTGTTCGGGTATGGCATATAATCTCGTTCGCAGTCTTCGCGGCAAAGAGCATCCTCTGACCGTAGTTTTGCATTTTCAACTGGTCGGCGCGGTCGTCGGGATGATCAGCCTTTTCTTCGCGTGGGATTGGCCGGTCGGTTGGGATTGGCTCTATTTGTTTCTCATCGGGGTGTTTTCACAACTCGGGCAAATATTTCTGACAAACGCCCTCCAACGCGAAAAGATCGCCGGCGTCGCCATCGTCAATTACACCGGTCTCATTTATGCCGTCACCGTCGGTTGGTTTGTTTTTGGCGAAGCACAGGGCATAATGGCGATCGTCGGTATGCTCCTCGTCGTCGTCGGCGTCGCCCTCAGCGTCCTCTACGGCCGCCGGCAATCGAGACTCGAGGCGATCGAAATGACCGCAGCGTGACGTGAAAGTTCCTACCACATAGGGACATAGAGCACACAGAAAAGGAAACATTTATGACAGAGAGCACCATCAAAGCGGCAATTGTGACGGTCAGCGACACCCGTATACCAGATGATGATCTATCCGGCGAAACACTCAATGACCTTCTCAGATCGATCGGTTCCGCGATCACCGAACGGTTGATCGTCACCGACGATCTCCAGTATCTCCGCGATACGCTTTACACTCTGACGGAACGCGACGACATCAACCTCATTATCACGACCGGCGGAACGGGCTTCGGACCGCGGGACAATACGCCTGAGGCGACCCTCGCCGTCATCGAACGAGAGGCACCCGGAATGTCCGAAGCGATGCGGCGCGAAACCGCTGCAAAACACCCAATGGCGATGCTCTCACGCGGCTTTTGCGGTATTCGCGGGAACACGCTGATAATAAATTTGCCGGGTTCGCCGCGCGGTGTCGAGGAATGTTTCGAGGTGATCCGTCCGGTCCTGGCACACGCGGTTAACCTGATCAACGGCGACACTAAGCACTAAGAAAGATTGCCCACGAAAAACACGAAATACACGAAAGAAACAAAAAGAAAGACTTCTTCAATTTCGTGATTTTTGCGTGTTTCGTGGGCAAATTCTTCTCATTCCGCACAGAGGAATGGAATCGTGCGGGTCATAGTCGAAATGTTCTTTTGGTCTGATCGTCAATTAAAATCAACGACGAGAGATCAGGAGACGCTGCGGTCAAACGCGACAGGATCTTACTTTGCCGAGCCACAATTGAAAAATCGGCACGTTGGGTCCTATAATTCTCGCACAGGCCCAATTTAGAACTTATGAAAAGCCATATCCGCCAGCGTGTTTCGTCAATCGTCTTGATTTTGTTGAGTTTCGCCGTCGCGGTCCGGGTTCCTGGTCAGGAATTGCCGCGTGCCAAGCCCGAGGATGTCGGGATGTCGTCGAAGCGGCTCGAGCGTTTGACCGACACCTTCAATAAATACGCGAGCGACGGCCGTTTGGCTGGCGGCGTGACGCTGGTCATCCGGCGAGGAAAGGTGGTATATTTTCGGGCGTTCGGCCAGCGTGACCGTGAGGGAAACTCACCAATGAAGGAAGACACGATCTTTCGCATCGCGTCCCAGTCCAAGGCACTGACAAGCACCGGCGTGATGATCCTGCAAGAGGAAGGGAAACTGCTCATTTCGGACCCCGTATCAAAATACCTGCCCGAATTTGCCAACACGACCGTCGCGGTCCCCAAGGACGGCGGCTACGACGTTGTCAAGGCAAAACGCCAGATCACGATCCGCGACCTGCTGACCCAGACCGCCGGAATAAGTTACGGCAGCGGGCCGGCCAAGGACAAATGGGAGGCCGCGGGTATCACCGGCTGGTATTTCGCTAATCGTGATGAACCCGTTGCTGCGACCGTCGCTCGAATGGCTGCACTGTCGTTCGATGCTCAGCCGGGCGAAAAATGGATCTACGGCTACTCGACCGACATTCTCGGTGCGGTTATCGAAAAAGCGAGCGGAATGCCGTTCGACGAGTTTCTTCGCCAGCGCATCATCGAGCCCGTCGGGATGAAGGACACTGGCTTTTACCTGCCGCCGTCCAAGGCCGGCCGCCTCTCGGTCGTCTATTCGGCGAAAGGGAACTCGATCGAACGGGCTCCCGATCCGGGCCTCGGCGTCGGGCAGGGAAACTATGTCACCGGCCCGCGAAAGAGCTTTTCGGGCGGTGCCGGCATACTCTCAACGGCTGCCGACTACGGCCGCTTTCTGCTGATGCTTGCAAACGGCGGCACCATCGACGGGAAACGCATCCTCAGCCGCAAATCGGTCGAATTGATGACCGCCGATCAACTACGCAAAATTCCGTACGATCGCGACGGGCAGGGCTTCGGCCTCGGGTTTTCGATCGTCAAGGACGTCGGAGCCTACGGCCAGCCGTCGTCGGTTGGCGAGTTCGGCTGGGGCGGTGCTTACCACTCGGCCTATTGGGTCGACCCTAAGGAACAAATGGTTGTCGTCTATTTCACGCAATTGATACCGGCCGGAAATATCGATGATCACGCCAAGCTCCGGGCACTGGTTTATCAGTCGATCGTCGATTAGAAACCCTTGGTGCGGACGTGCAGTTTCGGCAAGCAGCTATGGACAGTATCTCCAATACAGAATTTGTGACGCCGGCCCGAGTCCTTTTCACGTTTGTCTTTGCCGCTCAGTTCCTAACCGGCATCTATAGCGCTCTTGCCGTCGAAATGCCGACTCTGTTCGTCGTACTTTATCCGGTGGCCTCGACCTGGTTGGTCTGGTGGTGGCTCGATGAAGACAGCAAATTGTCAGGCGAATCATGGCCGATCGACCTCGGGTTATTCCTGTTTTTTGCGTGGCCGGTGATAGTACCGTATTATTTGGTAAAAACCCGCGGTATCGGCGGGCTCAAAGGCGTTGTCGCATTTATCGGTACTCTTGCTCTGGCATGGACAGCCGCTCTGATCGTTTCCGTACTACTGTGGCATTAAACCGGGCGGCAAAAGTCAAAACGTTGGCATCCGAATGACAAATGAACGCCGACCGTCTGGCGTCAAAAAATATGAGAACATTTCTATCAAGATCCATCGCGTGGCTTCTGATCCTGTCGTTTTGCGCGTTTGCGGTATCGGCGCAAAGGCTGAACGCGGACGAGCGAAAGATCGTCGATTACATCGACAAGTACAATGGCGATGCCCTGAAAATGCTCGAAACCGCTGTCAATATCGAGAGCCCGACCGAGGACACCGCCGGCGTCAAACGCGGCGGATCGCTCTTTGGAAAAGAACTCGAGGGGATCGGGATGAAGGTGACCTGGCTCGATCTTCCGCCTGAAATGAAGCGTGCCGGCCACCTGTTTGCCGAAACCAGAGGTTCACAGGGCAAACGAATCCTGATCCTCGGTCACCTCGATACCGTACTTCGCGGCGAAAAATACCGAGCCGAGGGCCCGGTCGCGTACGGCACCGGCGTCGGCGATATGAAAGGCGGCGATGTCATCATCGTTCAGGCTCTCAAGGCACTCAACTCCGTCGGAGCGCTCAAGGATACCCAGATCAAAGTAATGATGACCGGCGACGAAGAGGATTCGGTTGAACCGGTCGAGGTCAGCCGCGGGGCGATGATCGCGGCGGCACGAGCGAGCGACTACGCTCTAAGTTTTGAAAGTACGGTTTTGAATACGGTCACCGTGGGCCGGCGAGGTTCGAGCTCATGGACGCTCGAGGTCGAGGCAAAGACCGGACATTCAAGCCAGATCTTTCGCGAAGGTATGGGCAACGGGGCGATCTTTGAGGCCTCGCGGATACTAAACGAATTTCGCCTGGCTCTATCGAATGAAAAGTACCTGACATTCAATCCGTCCCTTTTTCTCGGCGGCACGACCGTCGAGGTCAAGGACACCGCCGGCAATGCGACCGGCAAGACGAACGTCGTTCCCGCCAAGGTCGTCGTCCACGGCGATCTGCGGTTCATCAGCGAAAAGCAAAAGCAGATGGCCCGCGACAAAATGACCGAGATCGTCTCAAAGAGCCTGCCCGGGGCCAAGGCAACGATCACGTTTAAGGACGGCATGCCCGCAATGACGCCAAACGAGGGCAACTACGCACTAATGCGGCAACTAGATTTGGTCAGCCAGGACCTCGGCTTCGGCAAGATCACCGCCCTTGACCCCGGCGAACGTGGAGCCGGTGACATTGCGTTTGTCTCTGACATCGTTTCAGGAATTGACGGCATCGGCATCGGCGGCAGCCGTAATTCGCACGCAAAGGGCGAATCCGCCCAGATCGACACACTTCCGACACTGACAAAACGGATCGCTGTGCTAATTTACCGCTTGACCAGGTAGGATTTATGGTTCGAGGGTAAATATCTTCGGTACAAACGTGAGTGAGACTATTTCGCCGTCGGATCTGGCCTTTAGGTCGGCTTTGTCGATGTAAATGAACACGGCCGGGACCTCGATCGGCTTGACCGAGCAACCGAACTGCATTGCCGCCAACTCCGGTGTAAATACGCCGATCCGCAGCGATTCCGGTGAGGAATTAAGTAGCCTAAACGTACGGTTGGCCGTGCGAATCACAAAAAAGATCCCCTTGCTTGAGCAGTCGACCTTATCGAGAAAGCCTATCTCCTGTTTCTGCCCCTCGCCTGGTTTGGGTAGCGCGTCGCGGATCGACTGCATCATTACACGGCGGCGGGCCGCCTCTTCGTCAGCGTTTCGGCCCGGCAGCGGATCGGACATCGTACCCGAAACCGACGACCGATCGATTTCGTCATTTCGGGTGCTAATGGGCGGACGCGGCAATGGATCCAGAAACTGGAAATCAGCCGGGACAAATTCGACCGCGACCAAAACGCCCTGTGACGAGCCTTTGAGTGCAGGCTTTGGCCGGTAGGTGATGACGGCGTTTAGTGCGGCGAGGTTTTCGTCGCACCCAATTTGAACCTTGTCCGAGCCCGGAGCGAAAGCGCCGAGCGTCAGCGTCTCAAAATCCGTGGAGGTAACGGTAAATGTCTCACCGGCCGACTTGATCAAAAAACCAAGCGGCCGCACCTTGCAGTCGATCTTTTGAATCGAACCGATAACTCGTTTTTCATCTGCAGCCGACTTTCTCAGAGCTTCGTTTATCGTGCGAATTATGGCTTGCGGATCATCAACGACCGCCGACTGCGGTGTCCGCGTGGCGTTGGCACGTGCGGCGTCCACATTTTTGCGGTCAGTGGCGATCCGTTCGAAATACTCGCGGCGCTCCGCGACATTTATCCCCATGGCGATCGCCCGGCCGCGAAGTTCCGGGTCATCTGCCGTTTCCGATATTTTTTTCGCGATGGCCTCGGCTTCGGCAAACTTATTTTGCACCGCATAAACCTCGGCCAGACGCAGCGAGTACCGCTGGTTCCCGGGCTGGTATTTCATTGCCGTTTTCAGGCCGGTGGCCGCGTCATCGAGTTTATCGTTCGTGACCAGTGCCACGAACGCCAGCAGATCGTAACTTTCCGTAAACGCAGGGTTTAGATCTATCGCACGGCTGAGTGCCCGGCGGATCGCATCGACGGTTTGCGGTGTAAATGTCGCCCCGATCGACTGTGCGTCGCTGCGCTCACGAGTCAGCAGGAAC
>JAYVUD010000264.1:0-20894 GCA_043788335.1 Chloracidobacterium sp.
CGGGACATCGTGCGGGCAAACGTGCCGCTTTTTGAGCATCTCGGCATCGAGCGGTTTCGAACCGTGATCGGCGGCAGCGTCGGCGGGATGCTGGCGTTGCAGTTTGCCGTTGACCTGCCGGAGATGGCCGATCACATCATCTCGATCGCGGCGACACCGCTGTCGGCGATGGGGCTCGCATTAAATCACCTTCAGCGAAAGGCGATCCATAACGACGACCTCGAACTGGCGCGAAAGATCGCCGTGGTCTCGTACAAATCGCCGCGACAATTTGACCGCCGGTTTGGACGCAACCCGAACCGCAACGGCGAAAACCCACGGCAGAGCCGCGACCATCGATTCGATATCGGCGGTTATCTCGACCATCAGGGTGATAGATTTCGCGACCGATTTGAGATCGACAGCTACGACCTGATCACCAAGGCGATGGACCTTTTTGACCTGTCGGATGAGGATGTCAGGCGGATCAAAACTCGGGTCTCGCTCGTCGGCATTTCGAGCGACTGGCTCTTTCCGGCTGATGACGTTCGTGACCTGTGTGATCGGTTTATCGGTAGCGGTGTCGACGCGGTATATTACGAGATCGAATCCGACGACGGCCATGACGCATTCTTATCCGACATTGCGGAAACCTCACGCATCTTGAGTGAAATACTCAGGGCAAATGATGCAGTGGCCGACACAAAACACCACGTAAATAGCGATCTAACGACGGCTGCGGCCGCCTGTTACTAAAAAATATGAGCAAACAAGTAGTAGAACAAAAATTACCATTCTGTCTCTTCAGCGGAAAAACGGCGATCGTGACGGGAGCGTCTCGGGGCATCGGTCGCGCGACGGCACTCAGATTGGCCGAGGCCGGAGCCAACGTGGTCGTCAATTATTTTCAGCACGAGACCGAGGCTCTCGATGTCGTTCGCGAATGCCAAACACACGGCGTCAGGGCAATAGCGGTGCGGGCAAACGTCGCGATTCCTGCCGAAGCCGAGCGGCTCAATGCGGCGGCATTACGTGAATTTGGCGGCGTAGATATCGTTATCGCAAACGCCGGAATATGGGAGGGCGATGCCGTCGAAAATATGTCCGAGGATCTCTGGGACCGCGTCATCGACTCAAATCTCAAAGGCACATGGACGGTCTGCAAGGCGTCGATTCCGCATTTTAGAGCAAACGGCGGAGGTTCGATCGTGATCGTTTCATCCACTGCCGGACAACGCGGCGAGGCCGGATATTCGAACTACGCCGCGTCAAAGGGCGGCCAGATCTCGTTTACCAAGGCACTCTCGAACGAACTCGCGCCAAATATCCGCGTCAACGCCGTCGCCCCGGGTTGGGTCGATACGGGTTTGAACGACGAGGTTTTCGACGACCCCGCATTTGTCGCAAGGGTGATCGACGGCATTCCGCTCAAACGCGTGGCGACGGCGGATGATGTGGCATTGTCGATCGTGTTTCTGGCATCCGACTGGTCACGACACATAACGGGCGAGGTGATCAATATCAATGGCGGGGCGGTTTTGTGCGGGTAGATGGGCGTTTTGCGGCCAAAATTGTGACGTGCCTCACTGCGACGGGCGTCGATTTGTGATATCGGATTAATAGCTCAAATTTTCGGGCGTGAAATATGACGAACGATAACCACCTACTCGAATACCAAAACCATTTTGCCGCCGAACCCGTCAGCACCGGCTATGTCGAAAATCTGATCGGCAATACGCCGCTGCTTGCCGTCCACTTTCATTTCAAGGGCGAGCGGCGGACGATCTTTGCCAAGGCCGAGCACCTCAGCCTTTCCGGGAGTATCAAGGACCGGATGGCGCTGCATATTATCAGCACCGCCTATCGCGACGGCACCATCAAAAAGGGCGATACCATCGTCGAAGCCACCAGCGGCAACACGGGCATCGCTTTTGCCGCGATCGGGCATGCGTTCGGCAATCCGGTCCACATATTCATCCCAAATTGGATGAGCATGGAGCGGATCTCGCTGATCCAGAGTTATGGTGCCGAGGTCACCCTGGTCACCCGAGAACAAGGCGGGTTTCTAGGTTCTATCAGGATGTGTGAGGAGTTTAAGCACGAGCATGAACACGTTTTCCTGCCGCATCAGTTTTCAAACGACGCCAACCCCGAGGCCCATTATCTAACGACCGGGCCTGAGATCTGGGCACAACTCGGGCACGTCGGGTTTGAGCCGGACGCTTTTGTCGCGGGCGTCGGGACCGGCGGGACGATCATGGGAACGGCCCGATTTTTCAGGGAAAAGAGCGATAAGATTCGACTATATCCGCTCGAACCACTCGAATCGCCGACGATGTCGACCGGCCATAAGGTCGGCAGTCACCGCATACAGGGCATCTCGGACGAATTTGTGCCGGCGATCTGCGAGCTCGACCACCTTGACGAGGTCATCGGCGTTTCGGACGGAGATTCGATATTGATGGCACAAAAACTGGCGTCGCAGCTCGGCCTGGCGGTCGGGATATCGTCGGGTGCAAACTTTCTCGGGGCGTTGATCGCCCTCGAAAAACTAGGTGCTGACGCAGTCGTGGCGACAATTTTTAGTGATGACAATAAGAAATATCTGAGCACTGATCTCGTCCGCGAGGAACCAGTCAAGCCCGAATATTTGTCTCCGCACGTCGAGCTTTTCGGCTATCAGACAATCGGACGCATCGTGTCCGCCGGGGCGGTTGCCGCATAAGTTTCGATTCTGCCGACTTTTTGTAGGCGAAACGTGCCGGGATGTCGTAAAATGGCTCTGTTCCGAAACGATAGCTTATAATAAGACGGATTGAATAACCTTAACCCGATAGTAATGAAGTTTGGCGGCACGTCCGTGGGCGACGTTGCTGCATTTGAGCGCGTTTTTCACATTGTCTCGACGCAATTGCCGAGGCACCCGGTCGTGGTCGTGTCGGCGATGACCAAGGTGACCGACGCCCTCCTCGCCGCTTTCGAAACAGCGAAAAAGGGCGATTTTGCCGCCGCGATCACCTCGCTTGAACCGCATTTTGACCGTCACATTGAGGTTTCACGGCACTTTATTTCCGAAGGACAACCTAACGCGTTTAACGGCGAACTCGATTTTGCCCGCGGCGAACTGTCTGACCTGCTGATCCGTGTCTCGCGCCGCTCGCTGCCGCTCTCGATGCTTAAGGACGCCATCGTATCCTATGGCGAGCAGCTTTCTTCGCGGCTGCTGGCCGAGGTTTTGCGGGCCAAGGGCCTCAATACGCGGCAGGTCGACTCGCGGCGGTTGATCGTCACCGATGACGAATACGGTGCCGCCCAGCCGATCTGGGAAGAGACGGAAAATTTGGTAAAGCTCGAGCTCGAACCGCTCATCGCTGATGGCGAAGTGCCGGTGATGGGCGGATTTATCGCGGCCAACCGCGGCGGCGAAACAACCACGCTGGGACGCGGCGGGTCGGATTACTCCGCGGCATTGATCGCCGCGGCGCTCAGAGCAAGCGAGCTCCAGATCTGGACGGACGTCACGGGCGTGATGACCTGTGACCCGCGGATCTGCGGCGAGGCCCGAACGATACCTGTCTTGAGCTACGAAGAAGCGGCCGAATTGGCCTATTTTGGTGCAAAGGTCCTGCATCCCAAAACGATCAAGCCGGCCGTCGACCACGCCATTCCGGTTCGGGTCTGCAATACGTTTGAGCCCGACGCGGTGGGTACGATGGTTCTCGCCGATTCCGCCGAGGCCCCAAACAAGATCAAATCGATCGCCCACAAAAAGAACATCACCATCCTGCGTATCACGTCCGCCCGGATGCTCGGCAGCTACGGGTTTATGAGTGCGTTGTTCCAGGTTTTCGAGCGATTTCGTACCGTTATCGACGTCATCTCGACCTCCGAGGTTTCCGTCGCCCTGACGCTCGACAATACCGCCGAACTCGAAAAGATCGTCACCGAACTCTCACGCCTTGGCGACGTCGAGGTCGAACCGGGATACGCCGTCATCTGCGTCGTCGGCGAAGGTCTCAGGGCCTCGACCGGCCTTGCCGCCAAGGTCTTTTCGACCATCCACGACATCAACATCGCCCTCGTCTCGCACGGTGCGTCAAGCGTCAATCTGACATTCGTCGTCCAAGAAGAGTACGTGGCCGACGTGATCAAGAGGCTGCATAAGGTACTGTTTTAGTGTGGTAGAATTCGATACAAGAGGATATAGGATATGTCACTAGTAATTGAGATAGAAAACACCGTAAATCTTAGCCGGGCTCGTGAGATTCTGGGGGCAAAATCGAACTCCGAGACGCTTGAGTTAGCGCTAGAAAAAGTAGTCGCCGATGTTGAAACCATTGAGACGAAAGGTAAAAGTGGCGATTTGTCAGATGAGTACTGGGAAGATCTGTTTTCCGATCCGCAGCTTCCAGACCATGCTAGTGGGACAAAAGCGCTCCTCGATGATCGTAATGAGGCCCGCTACTAATGGCGTTCTGGGATAGCAGTGCTATCGTTCCGTTATCCGTTAACGAAAAGAGTTCTCGATTGGCTCGGAATCTCTGGCGACAATTTGCCAAAAATTTTGTCTGGAGTGAGAGTGTCGTTGAGGTATCGTCAGCTTTCGCTCGTCTTGAACGCGAAGGAAAGATAAATAAACCTACTCGCTTAAAACTCGAAAACCGTCTTCTATTCGTCGAGGCTCAATGGGTCAAGATTGAAACGACATCTCGAATTATCGAAATCGGACGCACTTTTCCCGCTTTATACGGCTTAAAAGCAATGGACTGTCTGCAACTCGCCGCCGCCCTTGTTTGGTGTAATGAATATCCCAAAAACAGAAATTTTATAGCCGGTGACGGGAAACTCCTCAAGGCTGCGGAATCAGCGGGATTTACGATTTACGATTTATCTTGAATGCTGGATCAAACGGGCGCTGAGCGTGCATCTGACTTTTGTGGTCAAGGAAGGATAAGTGGCGGACGTGATCGAGTGACTGCATAAAGCCGCGTTTTGAACGACACTGCGTTCTCCGCGACTTGGCGTTGATAGTGGTTATGAATCTATTCGAACTAACAAAATCCCTAATGTCCATCCCGTCCGTCTCCGGCGACGAGGAGGCGGTTGGGTTTTATTTGCGTGACTATTTGGAATCGCTTGGCTGGACGGTCGAGTTGCAAAAGGTTTCGGAGACGCAGAATAATGTCATCGCGTATCTGAACGACACTCCGCGGGTGTGGCTGTCAACGCATATGGATACGGTGCCGCCGTTTATCGCACCGACCGAGGACGGCGAGAAGATCTACGGCCGTGGTTCGTGCGACGCCAAAGGGATAATCGCGGCGCAGATCACGGCGGCCGAGCAGCTTCGAAAAGAGGGAATCGAGCACATCGGCCTACTCTATACGGTCGAAGAGGAACGCTCGTCGACCGGTGCCAAGGTCGCGAACGGCCACCCGATCGCGGCGAAATGCGAGTTTATGATCAACGGCGAACCGACCGACAACGATCTCGCGATCGGGTCAAAGGGCACGTTCCGTGTCCGCGTTTCGACGAGCGGCAAGGCGGCCCACTCGGCCTACCCGGAGCAAGGCGACTCGGCGATCGAGAGGTTGCTCGATATCTTGGGCGACATCCGCAATACAAAATTTCCCCATGACGATTTTTTCGGCGAAACGACCGTAAACATCGGAACCATCGCGGGCGGCGTAGCTCTCAATGTCATTCCGCCGACGGCCGAGGCCGGCATCGCCATTCGGCTAACCACAAAACGCGAACCGATCGAAGAGGCTCTGCGAAACCTTATCCGCGGCCGCGGCGAGATCGAGGTGTATTCGTGCAGCGAACCCGTCCATATGGTCAAGGTCGACGGTTTTAAGCAAAAGGTCGTCCGGTTCACAACCGACATTCCGTACCTGACAAACTGGGGCAAACCCCTGCTCCTCGGCCCGGGCTCGATACTGGTGGCTCACACGAAAGACGAATTTGTGCTAAAGAAGGATCTCGCGGCTGCGGTTGAACTATACGTCGAACTTGGCAAACGACTGTTAGGCGTCTAGTGACTAGGGAATTCCGAACAGAAATGAAACCACAGATGGACACGGATGAACACAGATTGGAAATCAAATCCGATATTTGAGTTTATCGGTGTTTATCGGTGGTTAAATTTACCCTCAGTGTTCTCTGTGGCAAACTGAACATATGAAAATTGCACTGATCGGCTATGGAGTGATGGGACGGCTAATTCATCGATTGGCTGAGGAAAAAGGCCACGAGATCGCCGTCGTTATCGACGATGCCGATGCGGGATTATCGGCCGCGAAGTTGGCCGAAAAGCTCATCGGCGTCGACGTCGCGATCGATTTTACGGTGGCGTCGGCGGTTCGGCGAAATGTTGACGCGTGCGTCACGGCCGGCGTGCCGCTGGTCGAGGGGACGACCGGTTGGAATGAACAGCGCGCCGAGCTCGAGCGTTCGGTTCGCGAGAATATGGCGGCGATGGTCTTTGGGGCCAATTTTTCGGTCGGGGTCAATCTGTTTTACCGCATAGCCGACTTTGCCGCTCAGCTTTTTGCCCAGTTTCCCGGGTATCAGGCGTTCATCGAGGAACAACATCATTCCCGCAAGCTGGACAGCCCGAGCGGGACCGCTCTCAAACTCAAAGATATCGTCGCCAAGCACATCGACACCGACCTCAGCATCGCCGCCACGCGTGCCGGCAACATTCCGGGTACGCACCGCGTCGGGTTCGACGGGCCAGCCGACCAGATCCAGCTCGAACACCTCGCACGCTCACGCGAGGGTTTCGCCTCAGGCGCCGTTTTCGCCGCCGAGTGGATCATGGGCAAGACGGGCTTTTACGAGTTTGCCGAAGTTATGGATGAGGTTTTAAGAGATTGAAACCACAGATGGACACGGATGAACACAGATAAAGCGACAATTTTCGATAGTTTGCTCGACGGTCGAAATCCGTTGACACTCGGGGAGCTAAATCCGATCTCTGAGAGGATAATCGGATGTGCGTTTACCGTAAGCAATTCGCTCGGGGCCGGTTTTTTGGAAAAAGTTTACGAAAACGCTCTGGCACACGAGATGCGCAAACACGGATTAAAGGTAAGTCAGCAGGCTACGATCACAGTAATTTACGACGGGATCGAGGTCGGAAGATACGACGCCGATCTGCTCGTAGAGGAGAAGATCATCGTTGAACTTAAGGCGGTCAGAGAAATGAATGACATTTTTCGAGCCCAGTGTATCAACTATCTCCGAGCGACCGGACTCTGGATGTGTCTTCTCATCAATTTTGGCAATCCAAAGGTCGAGGTGAAGAGGATAGTTATCTGATCCGGTCATACATCTGTGTTAATCTGTGTTCATCTGTGGTTTCAATCTCTTTCACACCGAGAGTAAAGAAAGGCTTCATCGCAAACGAACACCACGCGGCCCGTGCGATAGCACTCGGGATGTTAGCGACCTTTCTGTTAGCCGACCGTCGGTTTCAGCAAATTGAAACCACAGATGGACACGAATGAACACAGATATAAAAAATCCGATCTTCACGAAATATCACCTAAGTTATTAACAAATAATCTAAATGGCCGGGATTAGTTTCTCTTATCATCTGTTTATCATTTGTGGTAATCTGAGTCCGTCTGGGGTTTCATATTTTGACTTATGACGATGAAAGTAGATTGGATGCGGGGTTGTGCGACTGCTCTGGTGACGCCGTTCCGAAAGGACGGTTCGATCGATGATGATTGCTTTGTACATCTGGTCGAACGGCAGGTCAAGGGCGGCGTTAAAATTCTCGTGCCGTGCGGAACGACCGGCGAGAGTGTGACGATGTGCGAGGACGAACGGCTCCACGTGATCAACCTGACGGTCGACGTTGCCAAGCGGTTGGACGCCCGCGTGATTGCCGGAACCGGCAGCAACAACACCGCCGCGACGATCGATTTTACGCGGAAAGCGAGAGAGGCCGGTGCCGACGCCGCACTGATCGTCGCCCCCTATTACAACAAACCGACGCAGGATGGTATGTTTGCCCACTTTTCCGAGATCGCGCGTTCGGTCAAGGGGTTTCCGATAATGCTCTACAACGTGCCGTCGCGGACCGCGTCAAATATCTCCGCCGACACCGTTCTCCGACTGGCCGAAAAATATGAGAACATCGCGGCGGTCAAGGAGGCCTCCGGAGATTACTCGCAGGTGATGAAGGTCATCAAAAACCGGCCGCGAAATTTCAAAGTTTTCTCGGGCGACGACGCGTCGACATTGCCGCTGGTGGTTTTGGGGGCAGATGGCCTGGTCTCGGTCTGTGCCAATGAGATGCCAAAGGAGACCGCACGGATGACGGTCCACGCGTTAAACGGCTCTTTTCATTTTGCACGCCGACTGCATTTCAAACTCCTGCCGCTGATGGAGGCAAATTTTATCGAATCGTCGCCGGCACCATGCAAATTTGTCATGAAAGAGATGGGGTTGTGCGAAGAAAATCTGAGACTGCCGCTCGTGCCGGTTAGCAAGGCCTGTGCCGAAACGTTGAAAGGTGTCATTAACGATCTCGTTCTCCGTCAGGTGTAAGAAATGAAAAAATACGGGCAGACTTCGGGCCGATCGCTACTCGCGATATTTGTTATTGGACTAGCGTTTATTTGCACGGGCTGCTCATTTGCCATCAGTTTCAATATCAATAATTTATCAGGTCGGCAGATCACCGTCCGCTACGTCCTCAAGAATGTCGAACATGGACTTGAGCCCAGGTTGGTCAATCGGCATCCGGCAAACGACAATGATAGATACAGGGTTTTTGAAAAAGATCGGATAAGCGTAGACACAGAGAACCGCATCGTTGAATTCAAATTGCTAACAAACGAAGAGGTCGAGCTATTTAGGATTTACGATAAACCGAATGATAACTACGAGAACGAATTTAACCTCATAGATCTAAAGATCTCCGAGGGCGGTGGGTCGATAGTAATTGAAGGGAACCAGGTGTATAAGAGTTTTCGCCCGATCAGAGGGAACTGGTTTGAATTTGGCCCTGAAGTGATCGGCTTTGTTTTGGAGTACCGCTGAACATCATTTATGCTTCGTCAAAAAATGGAAGAACTTTTCAACCAGACTGACTTTTCGTCCGATGACCGTGCTGTTTTCGAGGATTTCAAATCGGCCCTGCGCCGCGGCGAGATACGGTCGGCAGAGAAGGACGCCGAGGGAAATTGGCACGCAAATGCGTGGGTCAAGCAGGGGATCTTGCTCGGATTTAAGATGGGGTCAATGGTTGTTGCCTCGAATGAATGCGAGACGCTGCAGTTTTTTGACAAGGACACATATCCGTTGCGGCCGATGACGCTGGACGACAAGATCCGGATCGTGCCGGGCGGTTCGACGATCCGCGACGGGTCGTATGTTGCACCGAACGTCGTGCTGATGCCGCCGTGCTATATCAATGTCGGTGCGTACGTCGACGAGGGCACGATGGTCGACAGCCACGCTCTCGTGGGAAGTTGTGCACAGATCGGCAAACGCGTCCATCTGTCAGCAGCCGCACAGATCGGCGGCGTTTTAGAGCCCGTCGGTGCGGTCCCCGTAATTATCGAGGACGACGTGCTCGTCGGCGGCAACACAGGCGTTTACGAGGGCACGATCGTCCGCACGGGTGCCGTGCTCGCGAGCGGCGTGATCCTCACGCGGTCGACACCGGTATTTGACCTTCCGAATGGCCGCATCATCAAATCGGACGGCGACAAACCGCTCGAGATCCCTGCCGGTGCGGTCGTGGTTCAGGGTTCTCGAGCAATTACGAGCGGCTTTGGCAAAGACAACGGCCTGGCGATCTATTGCCCGATAATCGTCAAATACCGCGACGACAAAACGGACGCGTCGACAAAGCTCGAGGACTATCTCAGATAGGTCCCGTCTATTGACCGCCTTTTATCACAAAGCATTTGAACAGGGGCGGCGGTACATTCTGATTTTGGGTAAATGTCCCCTGGAGCGTAACGGTCTGGCCGATCTGCAGAGCCTTAGATTCCACGGTTTCGCCGTCAAAACTGCACGACGCATCGTCTTCCTTGCCCCCGGATAAGACAACGATGTGTTTCGTGCCCGTGCCTTCTTCGCTTGAATAGATCTTCGCTATTTTCCCGGAGAACTGCACATTTTTATTCGCATATTTGGGATTGATCTGTGCCGGGTCTTTGTCCACCAGAGCTTTATATTCCTTGTGCAGCTCGTCGGCGGTCATGGTCATATCCGCTTTCGGCGGCGTGCCCTGTTTGGCGGCCGGACCGGTGCTCGCCGGTGACGCGTTAGCTGCCGGCGATGCGGCGGCGATCTTGTTTGCCGGAGCCGTTGAGTTTGAGTTCGAAGAATTGGACGGCGTGGTTGCCCCGCCGCAACCTGATAACGTCAGTCCTCCGATCAGAACGATGAATGAAGCTGCGAACTTGGTCAAATTCATATGTTTCCTCTCTTTATTTGAAAATTATATCGCTGAGACTTTGTAACAAAGGTAGAATAGAAATTCGAGAAAGTAAATAACAATTATCGGCCGGGCGGATACATCCCATTAATACTTGCTTCGCCGCTGTCGGCCCGGCCCAGAAAATATTGCAATTATGGACGATCAAAAACAAATAGACTGGCTCGGATCAAAGGCGCATCAGGCGATGCTCGATAACGGGTTTGACCCCGAGTTTTCGGGTGCGGCTCTTGAGCAATTGCGGCAGATCCAAGCCGCGGGCGAGCCAAAACCGGGCGATTCGATCAAGGATCTACGCGAACTTTTATGGTCATCGATCGACAATGCGAGTTCCCGTGACCTCGACCAGATCGAGTGGGCCGAAAGGTTGCCAAATGGCGACATTCGCGTTCTTGTCGGTATCGCCGATGTCGACGCCTTGGTGCCGAAAGGAACGCCGATCGACGACCACGCCGAACAAAATACGGTGACGGTCTACACCGAGAGCAAAATTTTTCCGATGCTGCCCGTCGAACTCTCGACCGATATGTCGTCGCTAAATGAGGGCGTCGACCGTCTCGCCGTCGTCGCGGATATGTGCGTCAAAGAGAACGGTGACGTTCCCGAAAGCACCTTTTACCGTGCGATCGTCCGCAATCAGGCACAACTTTCGTACGAAAAGGTCGGCGACTGGCTCGACAACGACGGCCCGGCACCCGATGACCTCGAACGCTTGCCGGGGTTAAAGGACCAGATCACGCTGCAGCGTGAAGCCGCGAAACGGCTCTATGCCTATCGGCAGGCAAAGGGCGCACTGGAATTTGAATCGATCGAGTCGTCGGCCGTCGTCGAGGACGGCCAGATCAAAGGGCTCGTTTCGGTCGTGTCCAACTCGGCCCGCAAGCTGATCGAAAATTTTATGATCGCCGCCAACGTCGAGATGGCACAGTTTCTCGAGGCTCACGGGTCGATCTCGCTTCGCCGCGTGGTCCGGGCACCCGAGCGTTGGGACGGCATCGTCCGTATCGCATCGGAATACGGCGTTGATCTCCCCGCGCAGCCCGACCAGAGCTCACTTGCCAAGTTTCTCGAAGATCGTCGCGCGGCCGACCCCGATCATTTCCCCGATCTGTCGCTCTCGATCATCAAACTCATCGGCAGCGGCGAATATGTCGTCGAAAGCCCGGGCGAGGACACGGGTGGGCATTTCGGGCTGGCGGTCCGCGATTACGCCCATTCGACGGCGCCTAACCGCCGTTTTACCGACATCGTTGTGCAGAGGCTCGTGAAAGCTGTCATTTCCAACCAACCTGCACCGTACGCGGTCGACGAACTCCGCTCGATCGCCGGGCACTGCAACGACCAGGAACGAGCCGCCCGCAAGGTCGAGCGTAAAATGCGAAAGGTCGTCGCCGCGACCGTTATGCAACGGCACGTCGGCGAGAGCTTTGACGCGATCGTCACCGGCGTCACACCGAGCGGAACATTTGCCCGCATTCTGCGTCCGCCCGTCGACGGCCGCATCGAACAAGGCGAACACGGCCTAAATGTCGGCCAAAAGGTCAGCGTCCGTCTCCTATCGGCCGATCCGTGGACGGGTTTTATCGATTTTGCCGCAAAACGCTAGCCCGCCATCAAATATCTTGCAGATATGTTGCATTGATGATACAATAATGCATATGTTCAAGGTTTGCGCCACACAGCCATTTTTTTATTGTTTTTGCGGGACAGCCGCGAACGACATCGTAAGTGCTGTGATATCAGCGAGATGCCGGTCATTTTTGGGCTGGGACAACCGTGGGACGACATTGAGACGATATCGTTTCGATATGACATCGATGTCGAAAGCACACTTGAAAGGGGTTTTGTCCCACGTCTGATTTCCGAAATAGGAGTAAAATATGTCAGCTTCAGTGTTCAATATGTCGTTGCCCGAACCGCTTCGCCGCCACGCCGAGGTGCGGGCACGCGCCGGCGGGTACGGATCGTTGGCCGAGTATATTCGTGATCTCATCCGCACCGACCAGCGTCATAACCCGGTAAAAAATGACGTTGAAACAGGCTCGCCGAGGCCGATTAACCAATATGGGCCGGAGCCGAGGCCACGTGGCCGGCTCGATGCATTTCGGCCACCCCGGCCCCGCTAGCCGCCACTCTTGGCGCATTACAATTTATAAGTTCAACACAAATTGCTAAGATAGGTGGCAGAGGGACAAAAGATATGGCCGAAAACGACACAGAACACAAACACAGCATCAAAGACAGCATCACCGGGCTCGGTCAAAAGATCATCGGCGAGATCGAATCGCTCGCCGGCGTCATCAACGCCGACCCGCTCGCCCAGGCCGAGGGCGAATTTAACGTCGAGGTCGGAACTGTTCGGGAAAAACTCGAAAACCCGGAAGATAATGAAGCGGACGAGGATAAATAGTCGCGATGGCTTTGGAGGTATGATCGGAAATATGGAAATGACTGTTGCACAAATGACCGTTCAGGAACTTCGTGAATTAATTGGCGACGTCGTTGAGGAAAAGCTCGCAAAGCATGACCCGGACGCGGGGTTTGAGTTGCGTGACGATTTTTGTGAGATGCTGATCGGGCAGTCAAAGGATTTCAGAGATGGAAAGCTTGCAACATTGAGTCTCGACGACGTCCTCGCCGATCTGGGAATAGACAAGGCGGAGATCGAAGTAGAGGAAAATGTACCGGCTACAGTTTCTTGAGCCTGCCGCGCGTTCGCTGCGAAAATTGGACCGCTCCGTCGCCGTTCGGATCCTCCGCAAATTAAATTGGCTGGCCACTAACGCGGAAGCGGCAAAAGAGGAAGGTCTGCGTTTGGACATGGCGGGCTACCTAAAGTTGAGGGAAGGCGATTACCGAATCGTTTACGAAATTATCAGAGTCGGGGAAGTGATCCTTGTGCATTCTATCGGTCACCGAAGCGAGATCTACAAGGATAGATGACTCCAAAAGAGCAAATAAAGTTTACCTTACCGGCCCGCATGCAGGGGCTGCAGCCGACGCTTATTCGCCAGTTCTTCGAGCGGGCACTGCCGGATAGTATCAATTTTGGCCTCGGCGAGCCTGATCTGCCGACGCCGCAGTTTCTGCGTAATGAGGCCTCTCGGGTCACGTTGAACGAGCAGAACGGATACACATCGCATCCGGGCATTCCCGCGCTTCGCGATAAGATCGCTGAGCAATACCCGCACTTAGATTTGCCGCGGACCGGCGTTGTGGTGACGTGTGGTTCGCAGGAGGCGATGACCGATGCCTTTATGTGCGTCGTTGACGAAGGCGATGATGTGCTGCTGCCAAACCCGAGCTTTCCGGCGTACGACGCCTGCACGCGGATCGCGCAGGGCAATCCGGTCTATTACCGGATGCCGGCGGACCGCGAGTTTGCGTTTGATATCGACCTCTTCAAACAGGCGATCACACCGAGGACCAAGGCCGCCGTTGTCATAAGCCCGTCGAACCCGACCGGCAAGATACTGACCGAACAAGACCTCCGCGACATCGCCGCCGCACTCGACGGAACCGGCATTTATCTGATCGCGGACGAGATATACAGCGACCTCTATTTTGGCGAACGCCCGCACTCGGCGTCGGAGTTTTACGACAAGACGATAATCGTCAGCGGACTTTCCAAATCGCTAAGCATGACCGGTTGGCGAATGGGTTGGGCGGCATGCTCACAGCCCGAGATCATCGAAGCGATCCAGGTCCTGCACGGGTTTACAACGGTCTGTACGTCGACCATCACACAAAAAGCGGCCCTGCTCGGGTGGACGGCCGAGGCCGAGGCCGCGAAACAATACGCTCGGGACGTTTACAAAAGCCGCGGCGAGTTTATGGTCGATCTGCTGCAAACCGAACTTGGACTCAAAGCCACATCACCCGAAGGTGCGTTTTATACGATGCTCGACGTTCGCTCATTGGGCGATGACATTGCGATCGCTGAGAAATGTTTGGCGAATCGTGTCGTGACAGTTCCCGGAGTCGCATTTGGATCCGAAGCGAAAGGGTTTTTGCGGATATCGTTCTGTAATACCGAAGATAAGATGGCTGAGGGCGTCAGGCGTATGAAGGAAGCTCTCCAAGGGAAAAGAAAGTGAAGAAATACAGAGTCGGAATTTTAGGTGCCACGGGCACGGTCGGGCAGCGGTTTGCACAATTGTTGGAGCATCATCCGCAGTTTGAGATAACGGCGATGGCAGCCTCGGACCGATCCACCGGCAAGCCATTTTCCGAGGCCTGTGCATGGAAACTGCCGGGTTCGATGCCGGCGTCGGTCAGGGACATCGTCGTCCAAGCGATCGAACCGCCGCTCGATTGTGACATTGTATTTTCGAGTCTGCCGTCGTCAGTTGCCCGCGAGACCGAGGACGCGTTTGCCCGAGCCGGTTATCCGGTCATCAGCAATTCGTCCGTGTATCGAATGGACGAGGACGTACCGCTCCTGATCGCCGAGATCAATCACGACCACGTCGGCCTTATCGCTAAACAACGCGAGAAACGCGGTTTTACGACGGGCTTTATCGTCACCAACCCGAACTGTGCCGTTGTCAGCTTTGCACCGCCGCTCGCGGCATTGCACCGGCGGTTCGGCGTCGACTCGGTCATCGTGACGACGATGCAGGCGATCTCCGGTGCCGGATATCCGGGCGTTCCGTCGCTCGACATTACAGATAACGTCTATCCGTACATCGCCGGCGAGGAGCCAAAGGTCGAGATCGAGGCGCAAAAGATACTTGGGCTTTTTACCGAGAATGGAATTCAAAAAGCGGATTTCACCGTCTCGGCACAGTGTTTCCGCGTAAATGTGATCGACGGCCACACGGCATCCGTTCGCGTAAATCTGAAAGAAAAAGCAACGCTCGAGGATGTCGTCGACGCGATGCGCTCGTTTCCGTCGCTCGATCTGCATTCGTCGCCCGAGCATTTCATCGAGGTCACCGACGAACCGACGCGTCCGCAGCCCAGGCTCGACCGCGACAACGGCAACGGCATGACCATCACCGTCGGCCGCGTGTTTCCGGATAACATTTTCGATTACCGCTTTGTCAGCCTCAGCCACAACACCGTCCGCGGAGCGGCGGGCTCGGCGGTGCTGAATGCGGAATTATTAATCTCGAAAGGAATGGTCTAGTGAATCAAGAATGGCGTGATCACCAACGCCGCCGCCCGGCCGACCTCTGATCGTAAAACTGCAAATACTGAGGTTTTGGAGAAGTAGCTTATACATCGTGATATTATCAGCCGAGGAGTTTTATTATGAACACAAGTTTTGCGAGCGTAGTTGATGAGGTCCGAGAACTTTCGGTTGAAGAGCGGCGGGAACTGATCGACGTACTCGAACAATCGCTTGTCGACGAACGCCGGGATGAGATTTTTGATAACGGTGAACGCTCGAAACATGCGTTTCGTAACGGTGGATTAAAGGTTTACTCAACAAAAGAGGTGCCTATAACCGTCGACCGCGAAATTATGTGTGGCGAGCCGGTTTTCATCGGAACTCGCGTGCCTGTTACCGCATTGATAGATAATCTTGAGGTCGGTGTCTCGCTCGACGAGTTCCTTGAGAATTTCCCCTCCGTTAAACGCGAACATGCAGTCAACGTCCTCGAACATTTCAAAGCGACACTCAACGACATAAGCCTCGCCGCATGATCAAGATCATCATAGACGAATGCGTTCCAAACATCGTAAAACGCGACCTGCCCGCAAAACAGATTGTCTCGGTTCAGAGTAAAGGTTGGAGCGGCATTAAAAATGGCGAGCTGCTAAAACTCGTAGCGGCTGAATTTGACGTGTTTATCACATCCGACAAGAATCTACGTCACCAGCAAAATCTCTCCGCCATCGATCTTTCGATCATTCTACTTCCCAGCAATCAGGTGCCCGTCGTCAAAGCGTTGCTCCCGCGTCTAGACACCGCATTAGAAACCATAGGAAGACATGAGTTTATCGAGATATAAGACCAACAACGCCGCCGACCGCATGACCGAGGATTGTAAAAAAAAGGGAATTTGCTAGGTTTGTGGAGAAGTAAGGTGAATGCTGGGGTTCGTTCTTGTCCGTCGCAGAGCGACGTTTGATTTTAGCCGTGGTGTATTAACCCACGGTAAACGTAAACCAAATTGTTTCTCTGCCGCGATAACGACGACGGAATGACCATCACCGTCGGCCGCGTATTTCCGGACAACATTTTCGATTACCGCTTTGTCAGCCTCAGCCACAACACCGTCCGCGGCGCGGCGGGCTCGGCGGTGCTGAACGCGGAGTTGCTGATCAAGAAAGGTTTGATCTGAGGTTGAATTGAGCGTCCGCGCTTCGGCGTTGTGCAAATGCGCTTCGCGATTGCGCGTTTGAGCTTTGGCATTGCGCAGTCTTACTTTCGGAGAGCGCAAATGCGCTCTGTGATCGAGGAATTACGCTGTCAGATTGAGAAATGTTGCTTTTCGAATGAAAGACCGAGCTTTGTGATTGTGCGATCGCGCTCGGTCTTTGTGTCAATGCGAGGAGGCAAAGAGAGAATATGCTCCCGACTAGTTATCTTGGTTTCGTAAATTGGAGACCGCTGATCTGCTTGTACTGCGGCGATGTCGCACCGAAAACGGATTTGACATAGAGTTTTACGAGTCTTGCACGCTCGCAGATGCCTGTGGCTGGATCATAAAGAGCCATGTCGCGTGTGATCCTGCCATTTTCCACCGGTACGACGGCATCGATTACGCCCGTATTAGCTGCTTTGCACGCCGTGGACTTGGACTTAAGACTTCCCACCTGTAAATCGACCTCATTCGGTTTATAGAGCGGCTCGTTCGAGGCCATCTCGATCATGGCATCGAGGTGTTCGGCGATCTGCGTGTAGCTGCGTTGTGATACGGAATTATGTTTGGCCTCGGCAGCAGCAGGGTCACTCGGCGGGTCTCCGACCGGCGTGTTCGGGTCTGCCACGACAATTTTCTTTTTTCGTGCCCCGGCGATCTTGCGGGCAAAACCTTGCATATCTTCCACCGCATTTTTCGTGGCCCCGCACGATGCAAAACTCGAAGCAACGCGAGTCGTCAGTTTGCCAACGCCCGAATACTCATTTTCACGAATGTTGACCTTTACTTTCCACGGGATCAGCGATGTAGTTACCGCGTCAATGCCCGAATTTGCATCGTTCAACGCCGTCTGCATATCGCCAAGCTGGATGAGCGGATTGTTCGGATTATAAAGAGCCCCAAACCCCGTACAAGCCGCGACCATCATCTGCCAGTGTTCTACGTTCTTGATATGTCCAGTTTCCGCCATGAGAATTATTCACTCCTTTTGTGTCGTTTCGGACAACAAAAGAAAGCAAAGAGTGGGTGTCCGAAAGTAGGTTTAATTGGTTAAAACGCATTAACTCTAAGAAATTTCGTTGAAGTTGTCAAGGCGCATTAGTGCTCGACTTGTTCTCAATTCCTGCCTTGCAGGCCGATCAACTCAATTCTTATCTCAAGGCTGTGATCGGGCAATCGAATTCGTCCGATCAAGACCTGATTGCCGGGAAATTTGCCGTCGAGATCGAAAGTAGCAACGGAAAAATTCTCCAGTACCGGATGGCCGTTTCCGGCGAATTGCTGTCGCCATCTACCTTCGCTGACGTGCTTTACCGGTGCAACAAAACGGTAACCCGTTCCGCGAACCGTCTCGATGTAATTTTCAGCTTCGGTCTAATCTAAATATCGTCTCAGCTTTGCGATCTGGACCGAGAGATTTCCTTCCTCGACAAATTGGCCGTTCCAAACCGAATTGAGCATTTCGTCTTTTGTGAGAATCTCGCCGGAGTGCTGAACCAAAAGCTGAAGAACATCGAACGTTTTAGTGGTCAAATCGAGAACTTTTCCGTCCTTGATCACACGGCGCTCGTGAGTGTTGAGAAGACAATTCCTAAAACTGAAGACGTACACGTGAGGATGCGAGCACTTTATGAACCGCTGCTCTAACGGGTTGTACGCCGATTTGTGACAGATCGTTTTCTCATCATAGTCGACCTTCATCCGTTGCGTCAACCGAAATTTGGACTAATTAAGAATAATTAATGTCGGTTAAGGACGTTTATAATCCAACTATCCTAAGCTGGTCGCATTACAAGTGGCGATTTCTCGCGAAATCCGGTGTATTTCATTCAATTCTGATAAATCAAAGTTAAAGGAGAAGTAACTATGCGAACGAAAATAATAGCGGGGATGATGGCATTGATCGGTTTGGGAAGCCTGGTTGTTTTGGGCAGCGGGCCGGATTTTGTTAGCAGAATAGTCGAGTCCCTTCAACAAAATACGATCACCAAGATATTTTTACCTAACGATCAAACAGACGATTTGTTTACAAGATTGGGGATATCGAAACGCGTGTCGCCGAAATATAAGTCGAATACGGTGGAGAGACCCGAAAGTGCACTTTGGCACGTGGTCTTCGATTTTACAAGAGTAATCGAAGTCAAAACTGCTGAATCAAAACAAAAGGGTCAGGATGGAGACATATTGAGTAAGTGTTTTACGAGACAAGGTCCCCTTTCAGCCGAAAACGACTCGATTCTAAAACAAATAGCCGCGAGAGACTTTGACGAAATCAGCCCGCTCGATCAAATGGCCAAAGAGATCATCGACGGTTCGAAAGCTGAGGCGAATAAAAGCCTTCATTTGCTCCCGGAGTCGTCCGAGGCCGAGCTTAGACGACTGCAAACAACCAAAGACGAAATAACGCTACGGCATCGCGACGAGGTGAAAGCAGCGTTCGGGGACGAAGCATTCAACCGCTTTTCGTACTTCCTCTCTACGGGCTTTTCCGCGGGGGCCTCGCGGAAGAATATCGTTACACCTGACGCTCCGCAAGGCTTCGATTATGACCCATGGTCTTGGATTGTATTCGACGACAGCGTAGAGCCGCCAATAATCACGGGGTATTCGATACTGTATTTCTATTACTTCGATTGGGAATACTACTATTACGACCCAAGCCTGGATTCATTCTTTGGGAATGTTACGACCAATACGTTGCTCGATCGCGGAAGGGGGGATGGATACAGGGATGTGTTTCCCGCCGAATACGATCATCCATTCTTTGCTTCGACCCGAGGCCACGAGTACTGTACACTGGCGGATCACTATGCCGATCTTTACGACGGGCCAATTCTCGTTGACGAAGTCTATTTGGAGTCCACGTCCGACTGTCATACCGTCGGACCCGCTCCACCGACGCCTACGCCTACGCCAACGCCAACTCCTACTCCAACGCCGAACGTAACAACTGTAACCTTTGCCCAAGAGGCACCTTCGACGGAAGGCATCACGCCAAATCCAACGGTGGCCCCGCACAACCCTGGAATCGGACAGCGTATTTTTCCCGATGATGATTTTCCGCAGGTTAAGGTAGACCGGCGACTCGTTCGAGTGTCGGCGACGATCTCACAGCCTATTCCAAATGTTCCGGTCTATTTCCGGAATTTTGACCTCGACGACCCGGCAACTGACCCCATCATCGATCCCAACGGTACGTTGGGTGACGACAACAACGGAACGCCGGGTGCCGGTCAGTTAATAATCGCTAACGGCTGCGGGGTCGATGGAGCGAGTGTTTATTGCCCAACTGATTCGAGCGGCGTTGCAACGATCGTATTTGTTGTTACAAGACAGCCCGGAGATAATTTTGCGATAGCCGCAAGCACCATTGGAACGCAAGCAAACGCCGTAAATATTAACGGCATCGAACTAACCAACGGAAGCGGTCAAACTATTCCGACAAGCTGCACTACGGAACTCGTCTGCCGAAGCCAAATGTTAACCGTCTGGCGAAGACTGCATATTGAGGTTGATTCAATGGGTGAGTCTATACAAAACCGAGCTATCGGGACCATAAGGACCACAACGAGAATAAGATCTGGTCAAACCGTGGAGGTTCCGCTAAATCCGACGACACCCGCTACGCTGGAGCCAAATCGCTTCGAAGGCGGACGGTTCTTTGCGAATTTCAGGTCTTTCGTCATTCCATGCGATATTGCGAACGGAGATACGTGTAACACGGCAAACACCGTGACCGTTCGGAATACAGGACCATTGGTTACCCTTTTTTCTGACACTCCGTTCGAGTTGTATGACGACGATGATTTCAACGACAATAACGGAACTGCCTTGAATGGCGATACGGGCGAAGATATTCCAGGGCCTGACGATCCATCTGTAAACGCGACGGCGTTGATGCAGTCGAACGACGTTCTCTGTAGCCAAACAGTAACGTCAGGATGCAATGTTTTCGCATCGACATACGTCCGTCCGTTGTACGATATAACCAACGATACGACTGATAATCGGCTCTTTCAGGCGAATATAGAGCTTGGACTATTATAGTTCAAATGGAAAGGCAGTGAAGGCATGTTTCGGGTAGTCTTTATTAGGGAGACTATTATGAAGCAAAACGAGAGGGGGAAAGGCCGTCG
>JAYVUD010000265.1:0-4280 GCA_043788335.1 Chloracidobacterium sp.
TCCTCTCAAAAAGCAGCATCAGATCTCGATTGACTATGTTGCCGGTGGTAATGAGCAGCAGTTTGGGCGGCTTACCGCTCAAAATATGGAGCTTAAAAAAATCGCTGTCCTTCGTAATTACGATCCTCTGCTCTTGTTCGGCAAGATCCGCGATGGCCAGGTCCGCGGTCCTGTTTGATTGCGGCAAAGTCGACGTATGAATGGCATCGAAACCCCGTTCCGCCAGCCAAACGGTCAGGCGAATCGGAAGATGTGCGTCGACGATGAACTTCATCACGCTGCGAGAACTTTGTTGATAGAGTTTACTTTCACGAGTTTGCTGGCAAAAAGCAGGCACGCCTGGATATCTTTTTCGACCAGATCCGGATAATCGTCCAAAATTTCCCGGGTCGTCATTCCAGCACTCAAAAGATCCAGAATAACTTCGACCGGATATCGCATATTTCTGATCGTCGGCTTGCCAAAACTGACGTTAGGGTCGAGCGTGATGCGTCGTAAGAGTTCGTCTTCCATAGCGATTAAGATATCATATGAAAAGCAATCGCCGAACACTTTTCTCGCGATTCTGCAGTAATGGACGGTAAGACAAAAGCCGCGTTTCGTCATCCGTCAGCAAAAAGACCGACTACGTCGTCGCCGGCAGTGATGCAGGGTCGAAATTGACCAAGGCGGAGAGTTTGGGAGTTGCGGTTCTATCCGAAGACGATCTGCAGGATCTAGTGAAACAGTAAGATCTTTAGCCCATATTTGGACATACATTGTATAATCGGTAAAGAGGTAAGGCGTGTATGACGGGAATTCTCGAATTGGAAAGAGCAGCAGAACGGGTAAGCACCGACACGTGGATAATGAGATTGCCCAACGACGTATCCAGCCGCGAGGGCCTGGCCGAAGGAACTTTGATTAGTATGACCGTCAAAGATGGAGGAATACAAACGAAGTTCATTACGCCGCCGTCGGATAAGCTTCGAGAGATCAGCAAGCGGCTATTGGTCAGTGACCGGAAGCTTCATGAGAGGTTAAAGGCGATTGGAGACTGAGGAGATCATTTATCTCAGCTATGAGGAAGCCGTTTGGCTTCATTTTGAATTGATGTGGTCATGGGACGAATCCCACATTGGAGTGGATCGGCGCGATTTGATCGAGTCCGCATTGGCCCGTCCCAAACAATCTGCGCATTATCAGGATGCAGACATCGTTCGGCAAGCCGCCTCATTATGTTTTGGGCTGATAAAGAATCATCCATGGCGCGGCGGAAACAAACGGACGGCCACTTACTTGATGAGAGTGTTTTTGGCGATCAACGGCATCGATATCCGGTATGAAGTGGAGGATATGGTTGAGATGGTCCTGGCCGTCGAAGCAGGCAAGTGGAAGGTCGATGAGATCGAGGGTTGGTTAAGGTCGAATGTCGTCCGGGCCTAAATTTGTTGGGTGAATGAAATGACTTGGCAGATATATTGGTTGATGGGACTTGTTTTGGGTACCTTGTTACTGATGATTTTCGGGTATTACCATTCCCGGAAATCTTCGCACGACGACCGGATATCAACGATGGGCAAATTCGGTGCGGTCGGACTTTCAATCGTATTTATGGCGTTGCCGCTACTCAGGCCCCATTTCTCTTCATACTCAAGGATTGAGACTTTGGACGAAGTTAAGATTGAGAGTCCGAATTCGATAGAGTCAATAGCGAAATTAAACGAAATACAGACAGAGAACATCGAGCGTCTAAAATCGGAGGCAATAAAGATTCGGGATGAGGTCGATCAGTTAAACGACTACTACTGGATTGTCAACCAGTTTTATTCGACGATGGCCTTCGTCTTGTTGTCGACATTTGTTTTTAGGAAAAAGCGGGGCATCGGTGCCTCTTTGCCAGGATTGGAATAATAATATCAATTAACATGAATAACTTTTTCACAGCGAATATTAACGAAATTGACCCGATCGTCAGCAACGCGCTTGACGCCGAGGTTCGGCGACAGACGGATGGGCTTGAGCTGATCGCGTCGGAGAATTTTGTCTCCGAGGCGGTGCTTGAGACGATGGGCAGCGTTTTTACCAACAAGTACGCCGAGGGTTACCCGGCAAAGCGTTATTACGGCGGGTGCGAATTTGCCGATGTCGTCGAAAACCTCGCGATCGACCGTGCCAAGCAGCTTTTCGGTGCCGAGCACGCCAACGTTCAACCCCACTCGGGGGCTCAGGCGAATATGGCGGTTCTGATGACCGCACTCGACCACGGCGACACGATCCTCGGTATGAGCCTCGCGCATGGCGGCCATCTGACCCACGGGCACCCGCTCAATTTTTCGGGCATCAACTACAAGGTCGCCGATTACGGCGTAACCCGCGAGACCGAGCAGATCGATTATGACGAGATCCAGCGAAAAGCCGAGGAATCGCGGCCGAAGCTGCTCATCTGCGGTGCGTCGGCGTATCCGCGAACGATCGATTTTGCACGGATCGGCGAGATCGCCCGCAGCGTCGGAGCAAAGGTGATGGCCGACATTGCCCATATCGCCGGCCTCGTCGCCGTTGGGCTGCACCCTTCGCCGGTGCCGCATTGCGATTTTGTCACGACGACCACCCATAAGACACTCCGCGGCCCGCGTGGCGGCCTGATCCTGTGCCGCGAGGAATACGCCGCCGACATCAACCGCAGCGTCTTTCCGGGCGTGCAGGGCGGGCCGCTGATCCACATCATCGCCGCCAAGGCCGTCGCGTTCGGCGAGGCTCTTCGCGGTGATTTCAAGGCCTATCAACAGCAGGTCATCGACAACGCCAAGGTTCTCGCCGAGACGCTCGCCGCCGCCGGCCTGCGGATCGTTTCGGGCGGAACCGATAACCATCTGTTGATGGTCGACGTTTTTATGGACGGCAAAGGCGTCACCGGTAAGGTCGCCGAAAAGGCACTCGGGGACGCTCACATCACGGTCAATAAGAACACGATCCCCTTTGACACCAATAAGCCGTTCATCGCGTCCGGCATCCGTCTGGGAACGCCTGCCCTGACGACCCGCGGAATGAAAGAGGCTGAAATGAAGTTGATCGGCGAAATGATCGCCTCGATCATACACGAACCTGAGTCCGACGAGGTCAAATCGCGCGTCCGCCGCGAGATCGCCGAATTGACCGCACGGTTTCCGATGTACGAAAAACGCCTGAAACGGACCATCGGCGAGAGCGCCTGAACTGTCCGGCAAACTTCGGTTTGTCGAAACGGGCGTTTGCCACCAATTACACGGCTCGGCTGAGTTCGCCGAATGCAAAGGGCACGAATGTGATAGCGATCATCTTCGTGCTTTTTGTGTTTTTCGCGGGCAAAGAATCCACCTGTGGAAATTCCCGTAAACTATGATCTTGTCCCACCGATACTTAAAGTGGGACAAAAAGTGGGACAAGTTAACTGTTGCATCTAATGCCATAAACGCGTTTTGTCCCACTGTCCCACGGTTTTTTCAGATCGGCATTCGACGCCCCCGCGGGACAGGCCGCGGGACAGGGAAACTATTGACACGATTGGGTTTAACCCCATTTGTCCCGCTGTCCCGCGAAAATTTTTTATTTTCGCCAAACGAGTGGTTCGTCCGGGTTTACGAAACGTTCCGTTGTGCTCGATTTCAAAGATCTAGCTTCTATCTAAATTCTACCACACGTGTCAAGAACAGGCGTACGTTGCTATGATGCAACGGGCTGCGGCGTCCGCGGGCTCCGCTCATCGCTGAGCGGAAACAGCTACGCTTTTCCGGCCAGTCCTATCCCAAAGATCCGCAGAACTTGCGTCAGCGAGCGACGAGATCCCATCGCAGACGCAAGGCAATTCGGAATTATTCCCCTATACGCCGAATTATGCCGCTTCGGCATAATTCACAACTTTTGCGGCGGATTTCCTGTCCGCCGCAAAAGTTGTGAGTTGTGGCTTTTCTCTTATCTGCTAAAATCAACCCTTATGCATCCCGATCTCTATGATGGTTGTGAGTTGTGGCTTTTCTCTTATCTGCTAAAATGCAGTAGTTTTAGTTCGGCCACGGTTTTAGTTGTGAGTTGTGGCTTTTCTCTTATCTGCTAAAATCAATATTACTTCACGTTATGAAGCACACTGTTGTGAGTTGTGGCTTTTCTCTTATCTGCTAAAATTGGGCGTACAGAGAGACTATCGACCCGCTGTTGTGAGTTGTGGCTTTTCTCTTATCTGCTAAAATAAAGGCGACGTTGCAATGACGCTCAACCCTGTTGTGAGTTGTGGCTTTTCTCTTATCTGCTAAAATTGCGAG
>JAYVUD010000266.1:0-67468 GCA_043788335.1 Chloracidobacterium sp.
AGCGTGATCTGTAGACGCCGCCCCGGTCGTTGTTCGTTGTAATTTCCGACATCTTCAATGAAAATGTAAAGTATTGCTGAAAAGCGACGAGTTATCAAATTTTATGCCGGAAAATCAAATGCTTAGGGTGGCTGCGATCGGGGTCGGGAGTCTCGGCCGCCACCACGCCCGCAATTACGCCGAAATGGCAGCCGAAGGCCGGGTCGAACTGGTCGGCTTTTGCGACTCGAACAGCGAAACCGCGGAAAAGCTGGCGAACGAGCACGGGACCGTATTTTTCACCGACTGGGCTGACCTGCTTGATCGGGTCGACGCCGTTTCGATCGCGACACCGACGGAGACGCACTGTGAGATCGCATGTGCATTTTTGGTAAAAGGCGTTAATGTTTTGGTCGAAAAGCCGATCGCGTTGACGCTCGACGAAGCCGATAAGATGATAGCCGCGGCGGCCGCGTCGGGAGCGAAATTGATGGTCGGACAACTGGAACGGTACAATCCGGCGATGGTGGCACTGAAACCGAGGGTCAAGGATCCGCTGTATTTCGAGATCCATCGGGTGTCCCCATTTCCAAACCGTTCGCTCGACGTCGATGTCGTGCTCGATGTGATGATCCACGATCTCGACGCGATCCAGTGGTTGGTCGGCGAAGACGTTAAGGTGTCGGAGATACGAGCCGTCGGCATCCCGATCATCTCGGACAAGGTCGACGCCGCCAACGCTCGTATCGAATTTGAGAACGGAGCCGTTGCCAACATCACGGCGTCGCGGGTCGGTACCGAAAAGATCAGAAAGACGAGGTTTTATCAGGTTGGTTCATATGTCGTGCTCGACTATGCCACCAAGTTTGCGTCGGTGACGACGCTCGACCCCAATGCCGCCATACCGCTGCTCGGGATCTCGATCGACCGGCTCAAAATTGACAATATCGAGCCGTTGCGGGCCGAGATCACGGCATTTCTCATGTCGGTCGCGGACGGTCTGCCGCCGCCGGTGACCGGCGAAGACGGGCGTCGGGCGTTAGAGCTCGCCGTCGGCGTACTGGCGAAGATCGAGGCTCACCGCAATCTTTTGAATGTCTGATGCGGCCGGCCGATCAAGCGGGCGATATGATAGGTGTGCGGGCCACAGTAATAGCTAAGTATGCGTAGTTCGTCGATCTCAAAATTTTTGCAGGAGCGTATCGACGCGGGCGACTTTCCGTCGGCGGTCTATCTCGTTGCCGAAAAGGGCGAGATACTGCTGCAGGACGCGCTCGGCCTAGCGGTCGTCCACCCCGAGCGAATTCCGGCGTCGCTCGACACCATTTTCGATATGGCGAGCCTGACCAAGCCGCTCGTGACCGGACTGCTCTGTGGGAAATTGATCGAGAAGGGCGAGATCGACCTAAACGATCCCATCTCAAAGTACTTTCCCGGATTTGGCACGACCGAAAAAAAGAACATCACGATTCGGACGCTCGCGGCACACATATCGGGTTTACGCTCGTGGCGACCGTTTTACCTGGCGAAAAACGCACCGAGCGTCAGCACCAATCACCATATGGGCGAGACCAACCGGGCGATTAAGGATTTTGTGCTGAGCGAGATCGCACGGCGGCCGCTGGTCAAGGCGACGGGTGCCCAGGTTATCTATAGCGATCTCAACTATATCCTGCTCGGATTTTTGGTCGAAAAGATCTACGGGCGCGACCTCAATTATATTCTGATAACTGAGTTTTTCGAGAAACTCGGGCTTTTCGGCACGTGTTTTGGCGGAACCAAAACTCTCAGGGAGGAAATGGCCGCGAGTGAAAAGGGAAATGAGTTTGAAAAGCAGACAAGTATCCAGACGGGATTTATATCGGCGGACTCGCCGGAGGCCCGAACGGCGTTTCGTAAGGAACAGATCTGGGGCGAGGTGCACGACGGGAACGCATATTTTATGGGCGGTGTCGCGGGACACGCCGGATTATTTTCAAATGCGGAAGAGACGTTCAAGATCGCTCAACAGTTTTTGCCAAATTATACATCGCTGCTGCTGCCGGAAACCTGCGAGCTTTTTCGCCGTGACCTGACGAACGGGATAAACGAGGACCGTGCTCTCGGGTTTCAACTCGCGTCGTCGCCGGACACAGCGGCGGGGCCCGATCTGCCGTCATCGAGCTTTGGCCACCTGGGATTTACCGGGACCAGCCTGTGGATCGATCCGGTCAAGAAGCGGGTCTTCATATTGTTGACGAACCGAACACACGATCACGGGCTGCCGTTTGTGAATATAAATTCGGTGCGGCGGCAATTTCACAGCCTGGCAGTTGCCGACCTAAATGGAAATTAGGTGCAACCGAAAACAGTATTTTTTAATCATAATGGTCGCTTTCCCCAAGCTAAAGTTTTTGGCGTGAGGATGATCAAACGATGAACAAATTGGTTGCAGCCGTACTATTGTCAACATTGTCGGTTATCGGTGTTTTCGCACAGCAAAACACATCGGTCAGGCCGCGGGTGGCAACACCGTCCAAACCGCCCGTGCTGGTTGGCGGTGCAGCCGGACAAACGCGTTCGGACGGACCGCCGGTGCTGATAAACAGCCGCGGTTCGGGCCAACCATCTGTCACGCCCACGCCGGCGACGGGCAGCGAAGATGAGGTCATCAAGGTGGAGACCAACCTAGTGACCCTGCCGGTGGCCGTGCTCGACCGGGACGGCCGCTTTATCTCGGGGCTCGGACAGCGTGATTTTAAGATCTTTGAAAACGGGATCGAGCAAAAGGTCGACTATTTTCAGTCGGTCGAGCAGCCGTTCACCGTCATTTTGCTCATCGACGTCAGTCCGTCTACGGCGTTCCGAATCGAAGAGATTCAGGAGGCGGCGATCACTTTTGTCAATCAGCTTCGCCCGAGCGACCGCGTGATGGTGATCGCGTTTGACCAGAACGTCCACGTGTTGAGCCCGATCACAAATAACCGCAACCAACTGCGTGAAGCGATCCGCGAGGCCCGGTTTGGCGACGGCACGAGCCTTTACGAAGCCGTCGATTACGCGATCAACCAGCAGTTGAGGCAGATACAAGGCCGTAAAGCCGTGGTGCTGTTCACGGATGGCGTGGACACGACGTCGAGGCGGGCTTCGTATCAGAGCACGGTGGCGGAAACCGAGGAGATCGATTCGCTCTTCTACACGATCCGATACGATACCTCGCAAGATATGAACGGCGGTTGGGGATCTCCGCGGGGCGGCGGACGCCGTAGCGGCGGCGGTACGATGGCAGATATTCTGGGAGCGATCCTGTCGGGCGGCAACGTCAATATCGGCGGCGGATCGCCGGGCGGAGCGAGCTCGTCAGACTATGAAAAGGGGCGGCAGTATCTCGAGGCTCTCGCTCAGAACAGCGGCGGGCGCAAATTTGAGGCGTCGTCGCTCACAAACGTGGACGCCGCGTTCTCAGGCATCGCCGAGGAACTGCGGCGGCAATATTCTCTCGGTTACTATCCTGACGCCGTTGGAAAAGTAGGCGACCGCAAACAGATCAAAATACGTGTGATGCGGCCCAGCGTGGTGGTCCGCGCCAAGACGAGCTATATCGTCGGCCAGACGAACCGTTCCGTCGCGGGAAAGTAGGGCCGTAACATTTGAAGGCGGATTGGGAGTATTCGTTTCGGCGAATATTTCTGTGCCGATTGCATCCATATCACCGCAAACGTGCATCCAAATGACGGTCTTGCGGTTTTTTTCTAATGCCATCAAGGATTCTAATTTCCGTGGTCGTTTTGACGATGATCGCTGTCGGCATCGCGGCGGGCCAATCGTCGCGCGGTGTACCGACGACCGGCGTTAAGGCGAATCAACGCCCGGCGGCTTCGCCTACACCCTTATCAACTCCGGAGGCGACATCCTCGACTGCCGCCAATGCCCCGGGCGGATCCGCCTCAGCCGGTGCGGTGGATGACGGCGAGGTCATCAGCGTCAATACCCAACTCGTCTCGGTGCCGGTCCGCATTATGGACAAGCGGGGACGATTTATATCGGGACTGACCAAAGAAAAATTTAAGGTTTTCGAGGACGGCGTCGAACAAGAAGTAGCGATGTTCGCGAACGAACGCGATCCGTTTACGGTCGCGTTGGTGCTCGATATGAGCTACTCGACGAAATTCAAGATCTCCGAGATCCAGGCGGCGGCGATCGCATTTATCGACCAACTGAGGCCTCACGACCGGGTCACGGTGATCTCTTTTGACGGGGAGACCCACATCCTCTGCGACGCGACCAGCGACCGAAAGGAGATATACTCGGCGATCAAGAGTACGAAGATCGGGACCGGTACGAGCCTGTATGATGCCATCGACGTGATCGTCAACGAGCGGATGCGTAAGATCGAAGGACGAAAAGCGATAATCCTGTTCACTGACGGCGTCGACACGACCAGCCAAAAGGTCTCGGATCTCAGCAACCTGCGGGACGTGCTCGAACTCGATTCGCTGATCTACCCGATCCGCTACGATACGTATGCCGATGTTCAGGCGATGTTGAACAAGCCGGTCGGACAGGTTCCGCCGATATCGAGCCCGATACCGGGTTCGGACGACAGTATCTTCAAAAAGATAATGGGCGGGGTCGCAACACCGAGCTCAAAGGGCACGACTGTCGAAGATTACGCTAAGGCTCAGGAATACCTCGATCAACTCGCGATACGCACCGGCGGACGCGAGTACCTAGCCGATTCGCTCGGCAATCTGTCGGACGCATTTACCAAGATCGCCAGCGAACTTCGCGAATTTTACAGCATCGGCTACTATCCCATCACCGAACGGGTCGCCGGCAAGCGAACGTCGGTCAAGGTCCGCGTGAGCGAACCCGGCGTGGTCGTTCGGGCCCGCGACGGCTACCTGATGCGGCCAAAGACGGTCAAGAAACGCTAACGGCGCGCCTCGGACAGGGGCGAGACCTATCCCGGTGCACAGCGATAATTACGCGGCCGATCAGCTCCGCTAGACCACGGTTCCGTCTACGACCACCGCATTTTTGGGGATAATGATGATGCCGTCGCGAATGTAATACGTCTTGTCGGGGTGGTCGTAATTTTGAATATTCTCCTGATTGACCAGCCTGACATTATTTCCGATCCGCACGTTTTTATCGATGATCGCCCGGCGAATGACCGTGTTTTGGCCAATACCTATTGGCGGTTTTCCGGCGCTTATATTCTTGCGGATCTCGGTTATCGCTTCAAAAAAGTCGGCACCCATGACGATCGTGTCCTCGATATCGGTGCCGAGGTCGATCCGGCTGCGGAGTCCGATGATCGAGCGGCGGGCTCTAACCCCGTTTAGGATACAGCCCTCGCTGACCATTGATTTATCGATATCGCAGCCCTGCAGCTTTGACGGAGGCAGATAGCGGCTGCGGGTATAGATCGGGGCAGAAGTGTCAAAAAAGTTAAATTTGGGCAGCGGCGACGCAAGGTCCAGGTTTGCTTCGTAAAAGGAACGGATCGTTCCAATATCTTCCCAGTAATCCTTGAAGAGAAAGGCTTGGACGTTATGAGAGCGGATGGTCGCGGGTATGATCTCGCGGCCAAAATCCACCCAGGAATTGTCGGTCTTGAGCAGTTCGACGAGGCGGTCGTAGTTAAATACGTAAATACCCATCGACGCAAGATAGGGGCGAGCCTCGGCCTCCTCTGCGGTTAGGCCAAAACCGGTTGTGTCGACCCGCATTTCCTCAAGCGCGTCGCCCGTCGGTTTTTCCTTAAATTCAACGATCGCACCGTTTTCGTCAGTCTTGAGCAGGCCAAATTCGCTGGCTTCATTCGGGCGGCACGGGACGACCGAAACGGTCAGGTCCGCCCCAGTCTCGAAATGACGGTCGAGGAACTTACGGTAGTCCATCCGGTAAAGATGGTCGCCCGAGAGTATCAAAAGGGTGTCCACACGCCAATCACGCAGGTGCGGCAGCATCTGTCGAACAGCGTCGGCGGTGCCCTGGAACCATTCGGGGTTGTCCTTGGTCTGCTCGGCGGCGAGAACCTCGACGAAGCCGGTCGAAAAGCTCGAAAATCTATAGGTTCTCGATATGTGGCGGTTTAACGAAGCCGAATTGTATTGCGTCAGAACGAAGATCTGCGTGATCTGCGAGTTAATACAGTTGGAAACCGGAACGTCGATCAGCCGATATGTGCCGCCCAGCGGAACGGCAGGTTTTGAACGTTCTCCGGTTAACGGAAACAGTCTCGAACCGGCTCCGCCGCCGAGTATAACCGCAACGACATTTTCGTATTGACCCATATATCTAATAAAGCTGAAGTTTCGCTAAGTTGAGACAAGAATAGCTGTAAACCGTGTGGTTTTTCAAGACGCAACGCCGTGTTTCACCGCTAATTATGAACTTTGTAATTTACAAATCGTAAGCGGTATTTGATAATTCGAGAGGCAAAAAAGATGTGGTACTGGGTAAAGATCTTGTTTTTGGTGTTCGCGGGTGCGGTAGCCGTGTGGATCGGCTACGAGGTACTGACGTTTCCGAGCATCTCAAAGCTACGCAATGAAAATCCGACGACGAGTTCGATGATCGAGTTTCGCATCTCCGAGGCGGTTGCGGCCGGCAAGGAACCCAAGAAGGCGATGATCTGGACGCCGATGGAACAGATCTCTCCAAATCTGCAGCGGGCGGTGCTCGCCGGTGAGGATGCACGGTTTTTCGAGCATCACGGATTTGATTGGGACGCGATCCAAAAGGCGTGGGACGAGGGCGTAAGAGAGGGTGAAAAAGAAGCCCGCGAAGACGGCGATTATGACCCCGACAACTGGATACCGCCCATGCCGAGTTTTAAGCGAGGAGCCTCGACGGTCTCACAACAGCTTGCCAAAAATCTCTTTTTGTCCGAAGACCGTAATTTTCTAAGAAAAGGCCGCGAGGCTCTCTACACCTATTTTCTCGAGCGTCAGCTCTCCAAAAAGCGCATCCTCGAAATCTATCTGAACGTCATCGAGTGGGGCGACGGTATCTATGGTGCCGAGGCCGCGTCGCGATACTATTTCAAAAAGAGCGCCTCCGACCTGACCAAAGACGAAGCCGCGTTCCTCGCAGCGATGATCCCGAGCCCGCTAAACGTCTTTAACCCCGCCAAAAACCGCAAACGCGTCGTGCGACGGCAAAAGGTAATCCTGCGGGGAATGAACTCGATCAAGCTGGCTTTTTAACGCGGCGGATATATGGTCATCGAGCCCGCGTCCCAATCGCGGTCATTCCCTCGCACATCTGATGGATAGTGACCTTGTCGGCCTCGCCCGGGTTAACGATACGACGATAGAGTTTCCATTCGTGCCCGGCGGCATCTTTGACCAGGATACCGTCGATCTTTGCGGTTCCCTCTTTTGCACCTTCGAGTTTCGCGTCAGTTATCCATCTGCCTTTTACCGGAGGTTTGCCGCCGGTTTGATACCAGGTGTAAGTGCCGTCGCCGTTGATCTGAATATCATTAGATTTGCCCCACGAGATTGAACCATTCGATATCCCAACGGTCGTCATCGACCATTTGCCGACCAGGAAGCTAATCTCGGGAGCCCCGACAGAGATCGTCGCCGATGGCCGCACCTGCTCCCGATCTACCCACTCGTCCCAGTACGGCTTACAGCCGGTGTAATGGATCTTGTATCGCCCGTTGCCAACCTCGATAATGGTTCCGCGATCCTTTCCGCGGACGCCGCCATAAAGTTTTGCGTCGTAAAATACATCGGCGAGATCACCGGCTTTCAACGGCCCGCCGTTTACGGGTGGTCGATCGTTTCCACCCGGTGGCTTATCAATTGGCACATCGCGGGGAGGTTGTGGAACAGCACGGATACGGTCTGACAGAGCATTCCACTCCGGGTTTGCCGCGTTAGGGTCATCGATGTGGATCCGGTAGGCGTAACCATCGCCATACTCGCCCCAAGCGGAAACCCGCAACACAGTTGCCGGCACCCAAACCGAGGACATATTCCTGACTTCGACCTTGTCGCCGACCTTGAATTGCGGTTGATTTTGAGCAAGAGTGACCAATGAACAGGCCAGCAGCAGACCACTTACAAAAAGTGATATCCAATATTGTCGCATTAATTTTCTCGCACTGACTCTGCTTCGAAAGTGCACTGCCGCTTTCGACCGGGCGATGATTCTCGGGTACTTGTTGAGACCCCAAAAGAACCACAAAAAAAGATGAGAACTCATTGCGTACGAGAATACACCCGAAACGCCGTATTGCATAGCCGGATGGCCGCCGCAACAGCCTTAGTATTTCCGTCGGCTATCATCCCGAGCCCTCTAACGTCTTTAACCCGGCCAAAAACCGCAAACGCGTCGTGCGTCGGCAAAAGGTAATCCTGCGGGAGATGAACTCGATCAAACTGGCGTACAAGTCGGCGAACGGAGATGCCGGCAGTGTCGATGCTCCAAGCGTCCGACGCCAGTATTATTCGAAATTCATCCGGCGCATCAACTCGATAAAGCTCGGCTGGTCGCGGAGATTGTTCCATTTTGGATCGACCTTGATGAAGACCATCAGCACATTCTTTTCGGCATAGGCTTTTTCCAAATAGCTGAGAGCGGTGTCGGTTTCGCCGAGGGCGTTGTAAATGATCGCGAAATTATACGCGGGGACGTATCTCTCGGTTGATAATGCGTGCAATTCAGCAAGGACGGTTCGAGCGCCGGCGACATCGCCGGACTTTGCCAACGCACAGCCTTTGACGGCGATGGGTTGCGAATTGCCGCCGGAAAACTGGGCCGCCATAGCCGCTTCGGCAACGGCTTCGGCGTACATTTGCTTTTCGATGTAAATGTTGGAAAGGATAAGATGGGAGTGCCAAAAGTTTGGATTGAGGTCGAGCGTTTTGTTTAGTCTAGAAACCGCCTCATCCGTGTATCCGGCGTAATAGAGGTATTGCCCCTCGGCCGAGTTGGTAATGAGCGAAAGCGGGTCCAGTTCGCGGGCGCGTTTGCCGAGCCTCACAGCTTCCGCGTTTTGGCCCAAGATCGACTTAAGATTGCCGTAGTAGAAATACGCAAATGCGTTGTTCGGGTCTAGTTCGAGCGCTCGTTGATATTTTTTTTCGGCTTCGGCGAAGTTCCAATCGTACCAGAACGCAAGTATTCCAACCGCGACCTGCGAGTCGGGCAGGTCGGGGTCGATCTCGACAGCCTTTTGCGCCGCCAATTTCGCTTTCGGCATCGCCTCGTTCGCCGGAACGTCGCCCGTCAGTGAAAACGCGGTGTAGGCCTGGGCAATACCGACATAAGCAAGAGCGTAATTCGGATCGATCGCGATCGCCTGATTATAATATTCAATACCCTTTTTGGCTTCGGGCAATATCAACCGGGAGACGTGAAATCGTCCCTTCATGTAGAGCTGATATGCTTCGACATTTGCGGTATCGCGTCGTTTCAGCCGCGTCTGAGCTTCACCGCTAAGCTGTAAGGTCAACGCCGACAGGACCCTCTGCGAAATTGAATCCTGGACGGAAAAGATGTCCGTTAATTTTTCATCAAACGTTTCCGTCCACAATTGCTTTCCGTCAATTATCCGTACGAGCCTAGCGGCAATTCGGACGCGATCACCGGATGTTTGAATCGTCCCATCCAAAACAGAATCGACGCCAAGCTCGCGTCCGGCTTGCAGGACGTCTTGTTCTAAGTTGTTAAACCGCCGAACCGAACCAAGCGGGCGGACGATGATCGCTTCGCTAGAGCTGAACTTATTAATCAACGTATCTGCCATACCGAGTTCTAACGATTCGCTGCGGTTTTCGATTACGAGCGGCTTGAATGGCAATACGGCGATCGACTTTATCGGCAAATTGGCCGATTGCTGGCCACCACGCCATATGTAAAATCCGAGCGTTCCGAGGGCAAAGATAACGACGATCGTTAACGCGACGAACCAGAAGCGACTGGTTTGTAGATGCTTTGAAGTTTGTTGCTCAGGTACTAGTCTTTCGGTTCCTAACGCGGGTTCCGCACTGTAAATCAGTGCAATTTCATCGGCCGGTTTCTGCTCGTCCGCCGCCGATTGTGCTGCCGGGTTGTACGCGATCTCGCGCACCTCGGCAACAAACTTATAGCCGCGTCCCGGTATGGTGACGATAAAGCAATGTTGATTTTTAATTTCGCCGAGAACGCGTCGGAGAATTGAGATATTTTGACTGAGATTATTCTCCTCGACAATCGTATCCGTCCAGATCGCATTCAATAGTTCATCCTTTTCCAGGACTCGTCCACGATTTTGAATTAAATACAGCAGCGTTTCAAAAACCTTCGGTTTTAACGGAACGGTTTCGCCATCTTGCTGCAAAAGCAAGTGTTTGGCCGCGTCAACGCGAAACTTGCCGAATTCATAGATTTGCGTTGCAGAAGCGTCCATAACCGTCGATCAGAAACGTTCAGAAAAATTCATCGCGGTGTTAAAGATTTTCAGCACCTGTTTTGTAATTATGGCATAGATCAGACGTGATCAATGATTTTTCGGGTCAGATCAACAGCGGTCGAACGAATCGAGAGGATGTCCGCCGACGAACGGCAGTGACCTGGACGCAACGTGGAGCAATTATGAAATATTGGGAATTTATTAGATCCGGACGGTCAATCGTGATTACTATTGTCGCTGTTTTCTTTGCCGCAGCGGCAATTACGGCCTTCGTGGAGTGGCCGGAACAAATTGTCAATATCGAACCGCGGGAAACGAGTCAGCTTCGTTTGGCCGATGACCCGGCAACGTCGCGGATCGTGGAACCGAGCGGGCCGGCGGCGGAAACCATGTCAACGAACACGCGGGCAAATAAGTTGCTGGCTCCGAAAAAAGACCCGAACGAATTACTGCGGGGCGATGATCAGGCAGTGGTTGAGCGGTCGCAAAGTGACTCGCGTTTGACGACGCCGGAACAAACATCCGGACCCTCCGAAATTGACGAACCGCAGAGAAACGGGGAGGACCCTGACGAGCGACCGAGGGGTGATCGACCCAATGATGCGACGCAATTTCGCAACCTGCAACTGCAAGACGAGAACGGCAAGATCGCTCTTGACGGCCTCCAAAAAGCGCGCGAGCAAATGAATTCAATGCGTTCGGTCCAGCAAGAAAATGCTGTCGCGAGCGGCGAACCGGGCGGGATCAAAGTTGCGGGGATCGATCCGGGTGCGTGGTTGTGGTTGGGACCGGGAAACATCGGCGGCCGAATTCGCTCGATAGTAATCGATCCGGTCAACCCGAACAAGATGTGGGTCGGCAGCGTCTCGGGCGGGATCTGGGAGACGACGAATGCCGGCGGCACGTGGCGGCCGGAAAGTGATTTTATGGCGAATCTGGCGGTCTCGACGATGGTCATGGATCCGACCAATCCAAACGTCATATATGCAGGCACAGGCGAATCATTCGCCGCCGCCATTTCTCCGTTAGAGGGTGAGGGCTTGGCCCCCGAGGGACTGCGCGGTGACGGCATTTTCAAGACGATCGATGGCGGGATAACGTGGAACCAGTTGCCGCAGACCAGCGTCAATACGCCGGGAGTCTGCGGCGGCGTTGGCGGCATTTTATGTGCCTGGTCGTATGTCAATCGCCTGGCGATCTCGCCCGACGGAAGCACCATCCTTGCCGCGACGGTGAGCGGCATTTGGTGGTCTTCGGACGGTGGTGCCACCTGGAATCCGGCCGGCGGGGCCTTGGGGTCCTTCTTGGATCTTGATTTTGATCCCACAAATCCGCAAAATGCCATCGCTTCGGGATCCGGCGCGTCGGTGTATTCAACCGACGGCGGGCGAAATTGGCAGAACGCCGCGTATTCTCCCGCGGTCAGTCTTGGAGGCTCAAGCGGACGCATCGAGATGGCTTATGCCGCAAGTAGTCCTTCGGTCGTTTACATTTCGATCGATGAAACTCGTAATCCGCCGCCGCCGGCACTCCAGGTCAAAGGCGACATCTACAAGAGCATCGACGGGGGTCAAAACTTTACGCGATTGAACACCGTCAATCCTGGAAACAATTTTTTGGGCGGGCAGGGCAATTACGGCAATATTATCTGGGTCAGCCCCCAGGATCCCAATTTAGTGATCGTCGGCGGAATAAATATGTATCGAAGTACCGATGGCGGAATCAACTGGATCGCCATTGCCAACGGCGGTAACGGTTCGGCTCACTCGGACCATCATATGATCGTCGCCCATCCGGGATTCGACAACACTACGAACAAAACAGTTTACTTTAGCAACGACGGCGGAATTTACCGCACCGATGACGTCTCAACGGTTTCACTGACGAGCGGTTGGACAAAACTTAACAACGACCTCGGCATCACCCAGTTTTACGGCGCAGCAGGCAATTCCGCCGGAGTGATCGTTGGCGGAACGCAGGACAACGGCACGCTCAGATACACGGGAAATGCTCAGGATTGGACCAGCATGTTCGGCGGCGACGGAGGCTATTCGGCCGCAGACCCGACAGATGCCAACTATTTCTATGGGGAATACACCACTTTGGGGATTGTCCGCAGTACCGATGGCGGATCAACTTCGAGTTACATATACTGCAACCCGACGCCGTCGAATATTAATGGTGGGCAGTGCGTCGCTCCGGGCGTCGGGATCACGGACGCCTTTAATGGGGCCAATTTCATCGCACCGTTCATTCTCGATCCAAACGACGCCAACACCATGCTCGCGGGTGGCTTAAGCCTATGGCGAAGCAACGACATAAAGGCCGCCGGGCTTCCGTCCTGGACCGCGATAAAAGTTCCCGTGACAGACACGCGGCCGGCGCAATTGGGTAACGCCAATCCGACCAGTGCGATCACGGTATCCCGGAATTCATCGGATTTTGTCGTGGTTGGTCACAATGACGGTCAAATATTCCTGACGTTCAATGGCACCGCCGCGGTACCTGTATGGAGCAAGATTGACGCAGGCATTCCGTCGAAGCGGTTCGTGACCCGACTTGTAATTGACGAAACGAGAGCCCCCAACTGGATCTACGCTACGCTCGGTGGATTTGCCGCTGACAATGTCTATCGCTCGACGGATTTTGGCGTGACGTGGACTGACGTAACCGGATCGGGTGCCACCGGCCTTCCGAATGTTCCGGTGCGTAGCCTCGCGATCAATCCCGCTCGCCCCGATTTTATTTATGTCGGCACGGAAGTCGGAGTCTTCGCCTCGGAGGATGCCGGTGCGACGTGGGGTCTGCCGCAAGGCGGCCCGGCGAATGTCGCCGTCGACGAACTCTTTTGGCTCAACGGACAACTGGTTGCCGCAACCCACGGGCGCGGAGTCTACAAAACCGGTACGACGGTCTTTAACGCTCCGTCCTGTATTCCTCCGATTCCGGAGTGCCCATGTTTTGGGGATTGGGACTGTCCCTGCACGTGGAACAGCCAACATGTACCGACGGCAAACGACGATATTGCCATCGTGTGTCCCGTTCACCTAAAGCCCGGTTTTGGCTTCGGCGGCCAGGCCAGAAACATGGTGGTATATGGCGACCTCACGCTGGACAGCGATTTCTCGGCCACCGAAGACGTGACCAATTTTGGAAATATCCACTCAAATACAGGAGTTCCGACGTCTGTCAGTTGCCGTCATCTATTAAACTCGAGAAATCCAGGAGCGGCTCCCCTCGGGGGAATAATTTCACTGTTCGGCGGGATTTCGGCGAGCGGGAACGTGGTGAATAGCGGCATCATGGCGCTTGGGGCAGACATCACCTCCAATGACCTGAGGACCACTCCGCAAAGTACTCTGACGCTGAACATGCTCACGGTCCGCGGTGATCTGGAAAATTCCGGACGGATCGAGGCTCGTAATTCGATGAAGGTGTCGGGCAATGTTTACAATGGCGGCCCACGAAACGCCGGTGTGCTTAAAGCCCCGACACTCGTCGTCACCGCACCCACGACAAGGGTCAAGAACCTCTCGGGATTGGGCAGGTGGGAATTTGGAACATTCGCGATTCCCGCGGGGTACACGGCAAGACTCGGCAGTAACGTGACGTTTGACATCACGACCGTTACCAATAACGGCACTTTTGATTTCGGCGAGCAGAGCGTGAATTTTAAGGGCAGCAGGTTCGACAGCACCGGTGCGGTTCCGGGTACCGGAATTCTCAGATTCATGCCGGTTAGCGGAAATGCTATTTTCAACGGCAACGGACCCGCCGTACGAATTGCGTCAGGAGCCGTCGAGTATCAATCCGGCGGCACGATCAACGAATCATTAGTGGTCGCCCCGGGTGCGACGTTCAAATTGAATACGTCGGGCACGCTGACGGTGCAGAAAAACGTGCTGATCAACGGCACGCTCAGCAAGATGGGCTTTAACCCGCAATTGACGTTCAACGGCCAGACGTTTGCTAACAATGGCATTGTCGGCGACCTCGATTTTATTACCTTTAATGATGGCGGCGGAGCGCCGGTGCAGTTCATCGAGGGCACGGGTTCATGGTCGCCTCAAAATATTCAGATCGGTACTGTCGGTTCGGCTACTACCGTAAATCTCAAAAATAATATCACCCTTGCGAGCAAGCAACTGCTGACCGCGACGGGATCGGCACTGAATGTCAATAATTTTACGCTAACCCTGACCGGCCCGATGAGTTCGTTTTTCGGCAAGATCTCGGGCAACGGACTGGTAAAAATGGATCGCGGTGTAGGCACACAGCGATTGGGCGGTCCAGGACTTCTGACCATCGACCCCGCATTGGAAATCGTCTCGGGAACCGCTCTCGCGACCTCGACGATAGCCAACGGGAGGATGACTATTGACCCCGGAGCGACACTATCGCTTTTCGGCTTTACCGGAATGGTGGCAAACGGCGACGTGCTGAATAACGGCACGCTGAATTCGCTCAGCGATAATCCGTCGTTCAAATTTATGGGCGGGACATTTACCAACAACGGCGTTGTCACCGGCAACGTGAATGTTAACTTCGGCGACTTTTTTGGCCCGGCACTCGCTCAGAACCTGGCGGGAACCGGATCGTGGGCCGGCAGTCCCAGGCTCTTGATCGATTCGATCTCAACGACAACGCTGCAGAGCGATCTGACCTACAATGGTGGGAACCTGTACGTTCAGGGCAGACTCGATACTGGATTTTACACACTCAGCCTGCCGTGTACCGTTACCTGGAGCGGAGCGGGCGATGTCTTCGGAAACATACGCCGGACTAATCTTGCGGCTTGTCCGGGAGGCATCGTTGCCTTCGGCAATCCGTTTACGACTATTCAGTTTACGTCGGGGATTCCGCCGACGGAGATCACCGTCAATGTCGCATCGGTTGCTCCCGCCGGATTCCCCGGAGCAACCACACGCACCTATCTGATCACGCCCGTCGGCGGGAGCGGATACACAGCGACGCTGCGTCTGCATTATCTTGACTCTGAACTAAACGGCAACGATGAATCGACGCTGCAGTTGTGGCGAAATAACGGCACCAACTGGACCCCGCAAGGAGCAACCAACCGAAATACGATCCAGAACTGGGTCGAATATACGGGGGTGACGCAGTTCTCCCCGTGGACCATTTCCGGCCCGTTGGCACCAACCGCGTCGGGCGTCAGCGTCAGCGGGCGCGCCATGACGGCGACCGGCAACGGCATTCGTAATGTTCGGGTTCAGATAACGATGCCGGGAGGCGAGCTGCAAACGGCTATAACATCGGCGTTCGGTTACTATCGGTTCGACGATATCCCGGCCGGGAATACTTGCGTGATAAGCGTTTCGGCCAAGCGGTTTAGTTTTGTCCAGCCGGAGGTCATTCTAACGGTGACCGACGCGGTCGACGGCCTTGATTTTGTTACGGAGGCTCCGCGTTGACCTCATAATCGCCGAAATCGACAATCGCGAACCGATCCGTTTCATGGACGCAAACTATACTGGATTTATGACAACTGAGCAGCAAACGCAGCCATCCAAGCGTCTGACCGCACTTTGGGATTTCCAATCTGTGGGTTGGGTGTATACTGTTCGTAGTCAGGACTTTTTCCTGAAAATTTCGGCGCGGCTAATAATCCCCGCTCAGGCGGGACCTGGAGGAAATTAAATGAAAAGATCGATCATCTTGATCATATGTGTCACCGTTTTTGGAATGGCGGCTCTGTCCATTTTTGATAGCTCGTCCGTTTTTCAGAGTTCGGCGCAGACAACGCAGACAACGACGATCCCCGATGTTATCAAGCTCGATAACGCCAAGCTTGGACCCGTCACCTTTAATCACGCGGACCATTTTACAAAGAATTATAATAAGGCGGGCGACGGCCCAATAGCGTGTGTAGAGTGTCATCATACTGCACAACCAGCGGCTGAAGTTGCTAAAAACCCGCTCTGGAAGACTGCATTTCCAGCGGACCGTACGACGACTCTGACGAAAGAGCTGTTTACGAAAGATCCGGCCGCCGCCAATGCGGCGTCGTGCCGTGGTTGCCACGCCAGAACCGGTGAGACACCGAAATTGCTCCCGAAAATTCCCGAGATCAAGATCGGCGACGCGACCGTGAATGTAAATAATATGCAGGCGTTTCATCGCAAATGTGCCGCTTGTCATACAGAGGTCATGAAACTCCGCCCGACCGCCAAGGCCCCGACCGCGACGCAATGTGCGCTTTGCCATAAGAAGGCAGCGTAGGAAGTAGGGGGAGCAGAGTAGTTAAGGAGTAAGGGAGCGGCTCAGTCGAGCGGCCCCCTTTTTTGTTTGCGGCCGGAGGGTAATACCCAAACGTTTGGCTTATTCATCATCGGGACCAACATTAAGATGACCTCGTCGAATTCAACGAATTGGCTTCGGGCTTGTCCACGATCAAGGTAGCCGCAATTAACCGCGAACTCGATCCAGGTCTGGGTCTAAGCGCCCTCACGCTCTGCGTCGTTTAACTTGCTGACGAAGGCGGCATCATACCTCCGTTTTTGCCAGGCCTTGGCCAGGTTCGCACACACCGATTGCGACGAGCTCCTGATCTGGTCGGTTAGTGAGTTAGTCTCTTCTTTTGGAAAACGTCCCGATGCCTCGAACATCTGCATCGCTGATTCGAAGGCCTTTCGATAAACGTTCAGATCCTGATGTCGCAATATTTTGTTGTGCATATTCCGAAAAGAGGAAAGGTGGGCTAGATCGCCCACCTTTCCTCTTTTTCAACTATCTTAACCGCCCCTACTTCTTGGGGCCGCCGACGAGTTTCATCTCGTTTAGCAGGTAGCCGGCGCCGCCGAATTTGTCGACGACAAAGAGAACGTAGCGGATATCGACGGAGATGGTGCGATTGACTTCGGGGTCGAAGTAAAAATCGTTACCGAGGCCTTCGAAATTGCCGTCGAAGCAGAGGCCGACCTGTTCGCCGTTACCGTTGAGGATCGGGCTGCCGCTGTTGCCGCCGATGATGTCGGTGGTCGAGGTGAAATTGAGCACGACGCTGTCTTTTTCACCATAACGGCCGAAATCCTTTGCGGCCTGCAGATCCTTGAGTTTCTGCGGAGCGTCAAACGGATTTTCGCCGGTGTCTTTTTCGATCATTCCCTTCATAGTGGTAAACGGCGAGCGAAATTCGGCTTCGCGGGACTGGTAGCCTTTGACGTTGCCGTACGAAAACCGCATCGTGAAGTTTGCGTCAGGATAGGGCTTAACCCCACGCATCTCGGATAGAGCACGCATATACAGCACGCGGAGGTGATCGATATTAGCGGCGAATTTCGCACCGCGGACGCTCAGGGCTGCACGCTCGTCGATGAGGCCGGCGACGAACGGGTGCTTGGCCTGGATCTCGCTCCACGACATTCCGGCAAGTTCGACGATCTTCGCGGGGGACGCAAGGTCACCGGTCGCGATCTGTTCGGCAAACGCGGCTTCGGCGGCTCGGCGTTCGCGGCCTTTTTTGCCCTCAAACTTTTGGTCGGCGGCAGCAAACCGTTGGCCCGCCGGCAGCTCGTCAAATGTCTTGAAGAAGAATTTGAGCATTTCGCGTTCGAATACCGGTTCGCGGGTTTTGAACGCCTCGCTGATCTGGGCGATCCGAGCGGCCTTTTGCGTCTCGGTCATCGTCTTGCCCTGTTTTACGGCAGTGGCTGCGGCGACGATCTGACCGAATACGGCCATCGAATTCGGGTCAGGAAAACGGCGGATAACGGCATCGCGGCGTGAAGCTGCGTTTGTCTCATCGGAAAGCGCTTTCAGCTCGGACAGAACCGTACCGTATTGCTTCTGACGTCCGGGATTGGCGCCGATCCAGGCGGCCAACTTAGTTTCTTCGGCCTGGCGAGCCTGAACGACTCGAGCGAGGTTCAGGCGACGGGCACCGCCCTCGTAGAGTTTGCGCGAATTGTCAAAATTAGCGATCTCGGCCTGATTGGAAATGCGTTTGGCCTCGTCGGTCGATCCGATCAACTTCAGGCCGTCGGTCAGAGCCCTGAGCCATTTCGCCAGGAAAGGGAAGTTGGCGTCGCGAGCAAATTCGATCGACTGACTTTCGCGATAGCGGGTCGTGCCGCCCGGGAACCCAAGCACGAACACGAAATCGTTGTCCTTGAGTCCGTTGAGGCTCAATGTCAAAAATTTCTTGGATTTGTACGGGACGTTAGCGGGCGAATACGCGGCCGGTGTACCGTCCGGTGCGGTGTAGGCCCGCAGGATCGAAAAATCGCCGGTGTGGCGGGTCCATTCGAAATTATCGGGGTCGCCGCCAAAAACGCCGATGTTGCGTGGCGGAGCGTACACGACGCGGATGTCCTTGACCTCGGTCGTCTGATAGAGGTAATAAAAGTAACCGCTGTCGATCGCCTGGATACGGATGGTCGATCCTGCCGGTGCCTTGGCCTGCTCGGCGGCTTGCAGCGTGTCGATGTTCTTTTTGACCGCGGCGGCAAGAGCATCGCCCGTGAGGGTCTCAGTGCCGGGCCTGATCTTAGCCGTCACATCCTCGATGCGTTGGGTCAACATTATCGAGTATCCCTTGGCGGGAATCTCACCTGAGCGGCTGCCGGCGTTGAAACCGGTCTCGACCAGATCTTTTTCCGGTGTCGAGGCGGAAACCAAAGCGTCAAACCCGCAATGATGGTTGGTCAGAATGAGGCCCTCGGGCGAGACGAACTCGGCCGTGCAGCCGACGCTGAGGCGAATGATCGCATCCGTCAGGCCGCCGCCCGCCGGATTGTAGATATCGGACGGTTTGATCTTGAGCCCGCGGCCTTTGAGCGGCAGGCCGGCGATCTGATCGGGCGTAAACATTCCTTCATCGGGAACGGCAAACGTAAACGGCGCGGCGGTAAACAGGACCGACACGATCAAAAGAGAAGTTAATAAACTATTCTTAAACGATCTCATAGCTGAATTTCCTCTGTAAAATCTAAAGATGTGACTGCAAAATACTAAGTAGATACTATCAAGTTATACTGATATAACAAAAAAGCGAGCCGCATCAACGACTCGCTTTTGTTAACTTAGATCGAGCGTCGAGCTCATTACTTTTTGACGATATCAACCGGTTCCTGGGGCAGGAAGTACCGCGGGTTGATCGAACGGCTGTTAAATCGAAGTTCGAAATGAAGGTGCGGGCCGGTCGAACGGCCGGTCGAGCCGATCAGGCCGATCTCCTGGCCGCGGGTGATCGTGTCACCGACCGATATCTCGATCTTGGAGAGATGACCGTAGCGGGTCGAGATACCGTTGCCGTGTTCGATCTCGATCATATTGCCATAACCGCCGCTCGAACCGGCTTTGATAACCGTCCCGTTTGCGGGAGCAAGTACGATCTCACCGCGTTCGCCGTCGATATCCATCCCGGGATGAAATTCGTAGGTGCGGCCGCCGAACGGATTGCGTCGAAAGCCAAATTCATTGTTGATCTTGCCAATATGCGGCCAGACTATCGGTAAATATTCCGGGTCCATGGTCGCGGAGGCTGCTTTTAGTTGGGCCTCGGTGGTCGCATCGTCGATCGCCGACGCGTCACCAACCTCGGGGCCGCCCGCGTTTATCGCATTCTCGGCAGCCGACGGGCGTTCATATGCGATCTCAGGCTGCGGCTCGGCGATTGCTGCGGACATCTGAGTTGCGATAGGCAGGGCGTCATTTGACTTGGCGAGAACGGTATTGCGGACGATGCCGCTGACACCCACACCCAAGACGGCAAGGCCGGTTAAAAGGAATACACCAACAGAACCAAAGTGCAAAAGGCTGCGGGAAACCTCAACTCTACGAATATAAATCCTATTTTTTGATGATCGCGACAATAGAAAGGTATAAAACTTGTCGTTTTTCTGCATTGTGCTACAAAAGCTCCTTCTAATGATCTCGTGTCGAAAATCCAATGTTTCGACACGTGGAATCACGCAGATACAGCCGCTAGCGACTAACGCGAAACCGTAAACAAGAGCATCGGAAATGCAATGATGAAACTCTCGCTGGTATGGGAAGGTATTAAAAAAATTACAACGTATCCAAATAAGTTGGAATGACTATATGAACATATGGAGAACGAAAAGGCAAGCCTTAACGGCCTGCCTCTTCCATCAAACACTAATTATTGACCTATTTGTGACGCGTTCGTGCTATACCGCACAGACTTAACTGTCAAATTTCTTGTTATTTTGCCACGAACGAATGATGAGAAAGGCGACCAGACCGATCACGCCGACAAACGCCAGAACGATCACAACCTGAACGGCAGTGGTCAGAAATCCGACGAACGCGATCAGCGTTTTGATAAACGTGATGACCATCGCGATCAACACAACAATACTGCCAAGGATCGATGCTGCTTTGAATGACATAACCATAGTAATACTCCGAACCCACCGATAAGATTACACTATTTGTCGCGCCAACTGCCAAACCGTGACTGGCCGGAAAAATCGGCGTCGCGTTCAAATTCCTGTTGTTGGAAGTTTGGCTGGGCAAGAGCGAAACTCGCCGAAACTACATTTTCGCGGGCGGCCGAGTAGAGGTTTTCCTCTTGCTTTGGCTTGAAAATATAACCGCGAAGTAGATAGAACCCGAGGCCCATCAACATTAGCGGTAAAATTCCACGCATAAGCAGGCCCGGGCCGATAAACGTCTGAACGACAAACGTCAGGCCTAAAACACCGAGAACCACTCCCCACAATTTCGGGCTTCCGGTAAATCGCTTGATCAAAATATCTTCGGCAATATCGGGTGTGACGCCGGCACGGATCATCTGCGCCGTGCGCCAGGCATCGACCGCGGCGAAGATCCACATGCCGAACATACCGAGGACAAAGAACGGCATCTTCATCAGAAGCCCCAACTGGAACAACCCGACGAATGACGTGAAGTAAACCAGAGCCTTGGTCGTCTGACCGATATACGCGGCGCCGAGGCCGGGACAGATCAACGAGAGCAAGGTCGCGACGAACGGCGACGTACGCTTTTTGACGAACGGAACGTAATTAGACTGATTGTGCTGACGCAGTAGATCGACACCCTGAACGATGCAGTCCTGGCAAAAGGGAAAGCCCTTTATGCGGTGATCGCAAGCCGGGCACAGCGGTTTGCCGCATCCATTGCAATTCACGACCGCCCCGTTCTGTGTGTGATACGCACAATTCATTATTTCTTTTCTCCGTTATCCACAAAGATCGTGCCGGTAACCGGGTCCTGCTTAGGGGCAGTCTGGCCGACCGGTTTATCGCCCGTCCACGCTTCGGCACTCTGCTGATAGGTGGTTTCCGCAAGTTCGACGCTCTTTTGATACACGTTGGTGAACGAACCGTCCGCCGAGACCGTTTGGCTGAAGATCATCAGAGCAACCATCAACATGATCGCGACCGAGGCGAGTTGCGGTACGGGAATCGGGAAACTCAAACCTCTAACCGCCTCAACCAGACGCGATATCCACGACGCCCGGACCTCAGCGGCCGCGGCCGTACCGATCGTCGCCTGCAATATTCGGTCGTGGAGGCCGGCAGGAACTGCCAGTTCATCGTGTTTATAAGTGTAAAGAGCCGCGATCGATCGAACGACCATTCCGGGCAGGTCCTCGCAGTTATTGCAGAGCACGGCGTGGCGTTCCCAGCGGTGGAATATCGCCGCCGGTAAAAATCCGTCCAGGTAATCGGTCAGGCAACCCTCAAAATCCTCGCACGACATCGCCGTTTCGGGCATCGTCATGGCAAGCACGCGTGCCTCAAGCCGCGTCATCGACATTCTGGGTGCCGAGATGGCGTGGCAAACTTCGAGCGATTCCTTGACGTCGTTAAGAAGCCCGTGGCAAAGCGGGCAGCCGATCGCATGCTCGGCTACAGCCTTGTGCGTCGTCACATCCAACGCTTTTTCCAAATAGTCGGTCAACAGATCCTCGAACTGCGAGCAATTGACCGTGTTTTGCTTCTCGATATTCATAACATTTTCACCGCAGAGACGCTGAGACGCAGAGTAAATCAAATTCTCTTTCTTGGACGTGCGGCCGGCCTGCGATTTGCCTCGACCTGTTGATTTACTTTCAGATAATCCCCGACTCTGCGGTAAATTCCCCCTTAGATAGTTACAACTCTCATCCGCCTCAATATTTTTGCCAATTCGATCCTCCCGCGGTTGATACGCGATTTTACGGTCCCTTCGGGGATCTTTAGGACGTCGACGATCTCCTGATAGGTCAATTCCTCGATGTCACGGAGGATCACGCACGTCCGCAGGTCTTCGGGCAATTTGTCGATGCCCTCCTGCACCTGGCCGGCCAGTTCTTTCCGCTCGATCTCTTTTTGGGCCGACGTTCCGATGGCACGCAGATGGTAGCTGTGGTCGTCGACCGCGTCGGCCATCGAATTTTGCGGATTTCGCTGCCGGTGGCGGTAATCGTCAATTATCAAATTTCGGGCGAGACGCATCAGCCAATTACTAAGATCGCCCTGTTTCGCATCGTATTGATCCAACGTCCGATAGATGCGAATGAAAACTTCCTGCGTCAGGTCCTCGGCGGCGTCCGGACTCGATGTAAAACGGTACGCGAGATTGAATATCCGTCGCGAGTAGGCCGAAACGACCTCTTCCCAGGCCGTACCGTCACTGGCACGAGCACGCCGTACGAGTTCAACACCATTAATGTCGGTAGCAGTCTTTAATGCTTCCAAAAAAGTATCTCCCGGAACCGTCCGCGTTGAGGCTAAAACTAACAAAGCACTAAAACTCGCCTTGTCAAAAATTTCTTACGACCTGAAAAAACGAAAAGTTCCAACAAAAAGATATACCCATGCAGGCAAATGTGCGAACCGCCGGACTATTCAGCCGTTGTCGGATCGATGATGAATTTGACCTCGGAGATACTGTTTGCCGGAAATCCGCCTTGTTTTGCGTGTTCGCGTATCATCTCTTCGTTCGGGGCGATGTAGACACAGTAGATCTTGTCGCCGGTGACGAAACTTTGGACCCACTGGATGCTTGGACCGAGTTTTTGGAGGACGCTGCAGGATGTTTGCGACACCGCCTTGAGAGCCTCGGCGGGCGACGATCCGACACCGGGAATATCGCGTTCGATAACGTATTTGGGCATTTGGAGATCTCCTTAAAATAAAATTTGTCCGGTTACCCGGCCCTCGCCGGATCAGCGGGTCCAGGAGTACGTATTTCGCTCGAAAAATTCGTCCGTGCCGTCAAACTTGACCTCTTTTCGGATTGAAAACGCCGACTTGCTGATCGTGTAAGTATGTCGAAATACGGCGTTACGATTATCGTCCCTGCCCGGGCCGGTGGTGACGATGCGCAGGACGCCCTTGGGTAATAGAGTTCGTTCGATGACCATTTCGCCGTCGAGCGAGCGGCCGTCGGGGCTGATCCTGACCTCATCTTTACTGCCGGCACCGGACTCTTGCGGATATTGGAGCTCGAAGACCCAGGTCATCGCGTGGGTCACCGAACGCGAGACCATCAGATTTGATTCGATCGTCGTCTTGTTTTTCGAGGTGTAGTCGATATACGTCAGGCTGCCGGTCCACAATTTGCCATCGAGCGGTTTGAGGTCTTTCTCGGTAACCCTCGCGGACTGGGCCGACGCGGCGGCGATCAGCGTAAACGTAATGAAGACGATCGTTAATATTCTTTTCATAGCAAGCAGTTCGACGGGGCATGCCCGGCGGTTTCAAGGCGGCGTACTGAACGCAAAGTCGCGGAGACGCCGAAGAATACCGTTTTCCTCAGCGTCTCCGCGTATGTAGTGGTCAAAGCAATGACTATTCGTCGTCCTCGTGTGCTCTCACTCGTCCGGATGCGACGGCTTCGTCGATCACCTTTTGGGCGAGATTGCCGGGGAGCGGGTCATAGTGCGAAAACTGCATATGGTACGAACCGCGTGCCTGCGTGACGGAATTTAGCTTCGATTGATAATCGAGCATTTCCGCGAGCGGGACCTTGGCCTTGATGACCTGCTGTTTTCCGCGCGTTTCCATACCGGCGACGCGGCCGCGGCGGCTGTTGAGGTCGCCCATAATATCGCCCGACACCTCCTGCGGGGTAAACACCTCGACGTCCATTATCGGTTCGAGCAAGGTCGGCTTAGCCTTGTCGATGGCGTTGCGAAACGCCTTGCGGCCGGCGGCGCGGAAACTGTGCTCGTCCGAGTCGACAGCGTGATAGCTACCGTCGATCAGCGTGACCTTAAAATCGACCAGCGGATAGCCGGCGATGGCACCGCCGGCGGCGGCCTCAATGATGCCTTTTTCGATGGCGGGGCGGAAATTTTGCGGAACCGAGCCGCCAAAGATCTTGTCGACCCACTCAAATCCGGCACCGCGGTCGAGCGGTTCAAATATCACCTTGCAATCGCCAAACTGGCCGCGGCCGCCTGACTGTTTCTTGTGCCGTCCCTGGACCTCGACCTGGGTCGTGATCGTTTCCTTGTACGGAACCTTGGGCGGATGGAGCGTTACCTCGACGTGATAGCGGTGCTCGAGTTTCTTGACGACCGTCTCGATATGCAATTGACCTGATCCTGACAGGATAAACTCCTTGGTCTGGGCGTCGCGGTCAAAATGCAGGCTCGGGTCTTCCTCAAGTATCTTGTGCAAGGCGGACGAGATCTTGTCTTCGTCGGCACGCGATTTCGGCTCGATGGCAAATGCGATCGCTGCCTCGGGGTACTCGACCGGCGGGTAATAGATCGGATTTGCCTTGTCGCAGAGCGTGTCGCCCGTCTGCGTGTCCTTTAGCTTGACGACCGCGATGATGTCGCCGGTCGAGGCCTCGGCCACCTTGTCCAGCGTCTTGCCCGAGATAACGTGCAACGGGCCGAGACGTTCCATCGCGTCGTGGTGCGAATTGTAAACGGTCGCGTCGGATGTGACCTTGCCGCTGACGACCTTCATCACGTTGATGCGGCCGGCAAACGGGTCGGCGATGGTCCGGAAAACGTATGCCGAAAACGGCTCGTCGTTGGAGTATTTGCGGTTGATCCGGTCACCATCCATGTCGTAGCTCTTAAAGCCGTATTCCATCTCGTGGGTCGCCGGATTTGGCGCAAACTCGACAAGGTGGTCGAGCAATATCTGGACGCCGACCAATGTGGTTGCCGACACCGCGTAGACTGGGCACAGCTTGCTGATCGCGATCGCCCGGGCGAGATTGGGAACGATATCTTCCTCAGGCAGGGTTCCGTTCTCAAAATACTTTTCCATCAGAGCATCGTCCGATTCGGCGACGATCTCGATGAGGCGTTCGCGGGTCGAATTGAGCAAAGCGACCATCTCGCCGGGTATCGCGATGCCCTTGGCTTTGCCCTCGGCGTCAAACTCGTATGCCTTTTGATGGACAACGTCGATGACGCCCTTGAAATTGGCCTCAATGCCGATCGGCAGCGTGAACGGGACGATCGAACGGGCAAAACTGTCGCTCGCGGTCTCGAGCGCGTGGGCAAAATCCGCGTGTTCCTTGTCTATCTTGTTGATGACCATGAAACGCGGCTGCATAAATTCGTTCGCGTAATTCCACGTTTTTTCGGTCTGCACCTCGATGCCGTGAACGCCATCCACGACGACCAATGCCGCGTCGACCACGCGAAGAGCGGGCCGTGCGTGTGAGACAAATGCCGCGTATCCGGGCGTGTCGATCAGATTTATTTTAGTGTCTTTATATTCGAGGTGGGCAAAATTATTGTTTAGAGATATTTTCCGTTCTATTGAGTCTTCGTCATAATCGGTGACGGTAGTTCCTTCATCGACTTTTCCCCAGCGTGGTGTAGAGCCGGCTGCATATAACATCGACGACACGAGTTGAGTTTTACCCGCGTCGCCGTGTCCAATGACAGCCAGATTCCTGATGTTATCAGTCGTAAATGCTTTCATTTTCGGCAAGATCTCCTTGTGTGATGGGTTTGTCGTTTCCGGGGTTTTCGAGGCAGATGTGGCCGTTAGTGGTCTGATCTAACTTTCAATGCCGGAAGCTCGCAACTTCTAGGGTTGGTAATTATTAAATCTATATTAAATGACCTGCGAGAGCAAGACACCACACCGCGGTGCCGGGCGCGTCGAGAGATACGTTTCGGCCGGCGCAATCGATCGCCGCTCTGCCGTCGTATGTAATAAATCCTATCAATATTTATGAACCGTTATTAATATTTATGAAAGATTCATAACCGGGCGAGCCCAAGATAACCCGTGGGACAAGATGCCCGCCGGCGTAAACGCTGGCGGTGCAATGGTTTACGCCGTGTTTTTCAAATCGGCGAAACGCCCGCAGGACAAGCCGCGGGACAGGGAAACTATTGATAACATTGGGTTTAACCCATTTTGTCCCGTTGTCCCGCGTAAATTTTTTGTTTTGCCGTCCGTCCGGGACGATCTCCCCCGCGAAAACGGAGCCGTTTTCGCGGGGGCAGATCCTGAATCGGGTTGTCACTTTTCCATATCACCTGAATATGGTTTCCAGATCGGTTTTGAGTTTTCAAAGATCGAGGTTCTAAATATATTCTATCATTTGTGTCAAGGGCAGGCGTGTATTGCGAGTACGCAACGACCGGAAGGGGCGAACCATTTTCCGGCCAAAACAGGACGCCGGGTTGACGGTCGGATTCTGACTTGTCACGGCGTGCATATCTTGAATTCTATTGTCCAGAGTCTAAAGCCCAAGATCCAAAGACGGTAAGAAAAGCTTACCCAGGACTTTAGAATTTGGACGTTACACCGTTCGAATTGTAGGTCAAGGTAAATCTATTTTAGAGACGCGAAAAGGAAAGGGTAGTCTTGATTTCAGACACCGTGTTTTGGTTTACATCGCTTATGTTTGGGCGTACGATTAAGGAAGTCTATCGATCCTGGCTTTTGTCGGCTCCGAAGCCGCAGATGAGCCGTTGGTGTTGTCGACGAGGGGAAGATAAATGTTCAATTCAATAGCTCCTACCATCCGTTTGTGGACAGCATCCGCCGTCTTAACTCTCACATGTGCAACACTTACATTGGCTCTCAGCGGTGTTGATCCGACGTTTATTCCGGTTCCGTCGACTGCTCTCGAACTCACGCCGAACCGCCGACTGCTGATGCAACCAGATGGAAAGATGATCGTCGTTGGCGGATGGAATGCGGCAGATGGCAAGGCCAAAGGGCAAATCTTCAGACTGAATAATGATGGGACGCTCGATAGTAGTTTCAGTTATTGTTCGTGCGCCATGCCATTTACAAACGGCGCTTTGTTAGGCGACGATGGGCGGCTAATTATGATGGGAGCGACGGGCGTTCCTGGCTCGCCAATTGCTAAGATGGTTCGCCTGCTATCGGACGGCGGTTTGGATCCTACATTCTCGTCTGTCGATAACACCATCAATACGCAATACTATCCGGCCGGTGTTCAATCGGACGGCAAGATCCTCGCCTTGCGATCCAAGGGACAATTTGAATGGACCTTATTCAGATTCAATACCGACGGGTCAAGAGACGCCACTTTCACGCCGATCCAGTTCGGTTCGACATACGGACTAAGCGTCGCGATCACCGGATACAAACAGTTGGCGGGCGGGCGGTTTTTTCTCGCCGACAACGCCGGGATATTTCAGCTTCAGGGTTACAACGGCCACGTTCGGTTATTCAACGGAGACGGAACTCAGGACATCAGTTTCTCGCCGCCGACGTTTGTCGGAAACACTCCGGGTTTCGGGGGATCACGCCTCAATGGCATCGACATGATGTCCGACGGATCGATGATCGCCGTCGGTGATTTCAGCACGGTGAATGGCGTTGCGACGACTGATATCGTTCGCCTCCTGCCGGCCGGGAATGTCGATCTAACGTTTCCGGGTGCGACCTCAAATTCCCTCGATCAGGTCCGCATTTTATCAGGTGACCAGATACTGGTCTCAGGCAGCTACCCGACGCTCGGCGTCGTCATTCGCCGATACCTTTCGAACGGTTCTCTCGACGGGACGTTTACGATGTCGGCAAGCGTCGGCGGCGTAAAGTCGAATTTCGAGGTCGAACTCTCGGGTCGTATTGACTTGATCGGCGGTTCGGGGCCGGGATCAAAATATTATCGACTCGAATCCACAGGCGTCCTAGACTCTGCCTACAACCCGAACGCGACGGCAGTGAATGCCGTTTCGGTGGCGGCGGTCCGAGCCGACGGCAAGGTCTATCTTGCAGGGACATTTCAGCAGATGAATGGCATCGGGCGGTCGAAGATCGCCCGCGTGAATGCTGACGGAACGCTGGATACCTCGTTTGCCGTTGGTACCGGTTTTAACGTTGAGCCATCGCGACTGGTTACACAGCCCGACGGCCGCGTAATCGCTATCGGCGGCTTCACTAACTACAACGGAACGCCTAAAGCAGGTTTCGCGAGGATCAATAATGATGGGACGCTTGATCCCTCGTTCAGTGTTTTGGTGAGCGGCGTCAACGACGTCGTCGTTCAGCCGGATGGCAAGATACTGTTAGGTGGCTCGTTTAGCACCGTAAATGGCGCGAGCCGTCCGGTCGTAGCCCGCCTGAACAGCGACGGGACGCTCGATACAGGCTTTAACATGGTCATAGCCGGGTCGGTCGCGTCGATAGCACTCGAACCGAGCGGAAAGGTCGTGATCTCGGGTAGTTTCTCAGGGGTCGACGGCTTTGGCCGGGCAAATGTGGCCCGGCTCCAGGCCAATGGAGCCGTAGACGCGACATTCGACGCCGGCAGCGTGACCGCAAATCAACAGATAATGCGCCAATCGAGCGGCAAGTACGTACTCCGTAATAGCTATGTTTTCACGCGGTTGAATGCGAGCGGGCTGGCGGACAACACCTTTGTCTTTCCGCAATTCAACAGTGGAGCTTCGGTTACGACGGCCGCGGTCGATGTGGACGATTCAATCGTCGTTTCCGGGCAGTTTTCGGCGGTGGCGGGATTTCCGCGGCTGAACATTGCACGCTTTAGCCCAAACGGTGAGTTGGACGCTACGTTCCTGGCGAATGGCGTGGATGTAGGGCCGACCGGGATAATTCCGACTCCATCATACAAAATGCTGCTGGTCGGCAATTTCAATCTGGTTGATCTGCAGTTGCGACCCGGAATCGCTCGATTGAACGTAGAACCCTACCATCCGCGATCTGCCTTCGACTTCGACGGCGACGGGCGAGCGGATGAGATGGTATTCAGGCCGTCAGAGAACTATTGGTACCTCTTTCGCAGTTCGAATTCGACAGTGATGGCGGAGTCGTTTGGGCAAACCGGCGACATCGCGATTCCCGCCGATATGACGGGTGACGGAATTTGCGATATGGTTCTGTTCCGGCCGTCGACCGGCGACTGGTTTTGGCAAACAACGGTCGGAAATCATAGCGGCGGAACGGCACACTGGGGACAAAGCGGTGACATTCCGTTGCCGGCAGATATTGACCAGGATCGAAAAGCGGATTTCGTGGTTTATCGCCCTTCGAATAACTATTGGTACACGTATGGCTCGATAACCGGATTTACGCAGACGCAGTTCGGAACGGCTGGCGACAACCCGTTGGTAGCGGACTTTGACGGTGACGGAAAGTGCGATCCGACGATATTTAGGCCGTCGAGCGGTGATTGGTGGTGGCGGAGCAGTATTGATGGCGTCCAGCATGCGTTGCATTGGGGACAGAATGGGGACATTCCCGTGCCGGCGGATTATGACGGGGACGGCAAGACGGACTGTGCGGTTTTCAGGCCGAGCAATGGGGTGTGGTATGTGCTCAACAGCCGCGACCTTACGTACACGATAATGCAATTTGGCCTGTCGGACGATCTGCCCGTCGCGGCCGATTTCGACGGCGACGGCAGGGCCGACATCGCCGTGTTCCGCCCGAGTTCGGGCATCTGGTACAAGTGGCGTTCGACGTCAGGCTTTGCCGCGATGCAGTTTGGTGCGGCGGGCGACGTTCCGGCTCCTAATGCATTTGTGCCGTAAATGATAATTCTCCAACAAACGTCAGTTTGGTGTTCCGGTTGATTCGAGCGTTGACGGAGGCTGTGGCTTTCTACACTGAGCAGGATCACGGTGAGTGTCGACAAGCTGAAGTTTGTCGAACGCTCATAGACCGCCGCGATCTCGTTAAAAACACGGTTGCCGCGACGGCGTGGCATTGTCCCGGCTCTCGTCAATTTTACTAATAAATAGTAAGAATCTGCCATAAAGTAGGAATCATTCATACCAAAAGTTAAAATGGGACAAAAGATGGGACAGGCTAAACCGCTGTGTTTGTTGGCCTTAAGTAAGTTTGTCCCATTTCCCACCGCTTTTTGATCTTTCCGAACGCCCTCGGGACAAGCGTCGGGACCCCAAGTGAGGTACTTAACAACCATTTTGTCGCACTTATTACTTGAATGTAGGGGTTGCTGATAGGAATTTGGCCACGAATTTCGCGAACGGCACGAATCGGCGGGCCGAACCGTCTTTCCGCGCTCGTTTGAGTATAGGCACGCTCCCGCAGGGCGTGCTGGGAGAGCGGACACTCTTGTCCGCAACGCCGGTTCGTCCGGCGTGAGATTAGTCGTAATTCCGAGATATTTCGATGTTCGCGTCGGGTCTGGACGCCGAAGCGGCGTCCATGCGGACAGGAGTGTCCGCGCTCCGGCGTGGTCTGCGATTCATTGTGGAACAGCACGTTCTAATCACGATTACTGTTAAACGGCGGATCGAGATATACCAGATTGACCGACTCATCCCGGATGTGTTCCCGCGAGATCTTTAGATTGTCGCCGTAGTAGAGGGTGTTCATTGGGATTCGATCGCGGGAAATGTAGCATTAACGGGATTGGGTTAGCAAGAAACCGGGAGGCGGACGTAAAAGGTGAGAAGTTAGATGACCCCAATCTTCCTCCGCCGTCCGGTGCTACGGTTTCCTCAAGGAGATCTTTGCCGACAGATGTTTTGCGGCAGAGCCGCCGGGATGTCGATGGGGCGTGTGACGGCGAGGCAAGCCGTCGCCGCGGTGCGAAGGGACAAAGCCCAAAACCGGGATATCAACGTCGATGCTTCGATCGGCGCCAAGATAGGGTTGAGTGTTTCGCCCTTGCTTACGCGCGGGCTTGCGCACGCGTTGCCGAGGCCCGCGTGGTAGCAAGGGCGACGGGGAATCGAGCGGCGACGGGTGGTGTTGAAACGCGGGGTTGTTTTGCTCAGAGAATTTGCCGCATAACGATCTGCCAAAAACGTGGTATCATCGGCGTAAATAAACCGCAACGGGTCGGCAGTTCGGGATCGGCGGAGAAACGCAAAAATTTCGACGGCGAACCGTCAGGTAGACAGGCGGCATCGTATTTGGGCGGCCGGTTGGACGGAGCAAGGTTGAGGAAAATTATGAAGATCATTAGCTTTCGACGAAACGCATATCTGACGGCCGTTGTGCTGGCCGCGATCTCTATCGGCGGCGTTATGCCGGCGTTTGGCCAGGATCTGGTCCCGGTCGGCGGGCTCGGCGGCGGTTCGAGCGTGTTTGTATTTCGCGGCGGAGCAAAGGGCGGCGGAAGCAAGAAATTTACCTCATCGCGGGCGGTTCGAACCAAAGCTCAGCGAATGGAAACCGCCAAAAAAGTCAAAAAGCAATACGATACACAGGCCAAGGCTGATCCGCGTCGAATCAAGAGCGTCGTGGTCGCTCCTGATAAGGTCCCGGCGAACATCAAGACGATGTCCAAGGAAAACGCGTCCAAGCTTTTTGCAGGGGTCGCCGAATATTATGTCGAAAAGAATGACACCGAAAACTCGATCAACTTTTTCCGTGAGTCGCTCGGCCTCGACGCAAATAACCTGAAAGCGAAACAGGGCCTCGGCGATGCACTTGCGACCAAGGCGACGGTCCTGCTGTTTGACGAGCAGACGGCCAAGGCCAAGGCGTACTTTCTCGAAGCTTTGAAATATGATCCGCGAAATGCGTCCGCGTATTTCGGCCTCGGCGAGGCGTACACGGAGCTCGACCAGCGTGACGAGGCGATAGCAAATTACGAAAAGGCACTGAGCGGCGACCCAAGTTTGACTGAGATATACCTGCCGCTGGGCGTGTTGTATTTCCAAAAGGGCGAGATCGCCAAGGCCGATGACCTGCTCTCAAAGGCGACCACGACCTCGGGCGACACCGCCGAGACCGAGGTGCTGATCGGCCAGATCAGGATCTCGCAAAACCGCAACGACGACGCACTGACAGCATTTAAGCGAGCCAAGGCGTTTGATCCGGGCAATGCCGAGGCTAACTATTTCACCGGTGTTGTGCTGATGAGACTCGGCAATCCGACGGATGCGCTCACTGAGTTTCAAAAAGCGATCGCTCTGCGGCCCACCTATTTTGAGGCTTTCCGCGAGAGCGGACAGGCATATATGGAGCTCAAGAAATACGCCGAAGCCGTGACTGCTCTCAAATCTGCGGTCAGGCAGAAAAATGATAATGCCGAAACCTTTGTCGCCCTCGGCGAGGCAAATCGTCTGGCCGGAAACTATAACGACGCCGAATCAGCGTACGCGACGGCCAAGGACCTGTTGATGCGGAACAAGGACTTTAACAAGGACGAGGTCGCTGACCTATACAGCAAGATCGGATACTCGATCGGGCGGCAGTGCGAGTTGAATATGCGACAGGCGATCGCGTGCAGGTGGCCGTTCGCGATCACGGCGTTCCAAAAAGCGACGGATCTGACCGGCAGCCCGATCGACCGTGCTAATCTCGGCTGGGCGTATTACAACGCTGCCCGCGTCGAGATCAACTCCCGCCGGCCTGAGGCCGCACGGCCGAGCCTCGAGCTTGCAAAATCGGAGCTCCAGCGTGCTCTGACGGGTGGTCCGACGATCGCGGACGGCGTTTTGCAAAACCTCGGCGGCGTCCAGATCGATCTCGGTGATTTTGCCGGGGCGGTCGAATCGCTGAAGCAGGTGGTCGCGCACAAGCCCGACTGGACGTTCTCAAAATACGCACTCGGGACGGCGTACTTTAAGCTGAACGATTTTCAAAACGCCGAACGGATGTTCAACGCCGCTCTGGACGATGATCCGCAAAATGTCAGTTATCTGACCAGTCTCGGGTATGCCGAGATCAAGCTGCGGAACGTCAAAGAGGCTAAGAAGGTCATCGCCAAGCTCAAGAAACTTGATTCGGACCAGGCGGTCAATCTGGAAACGGAGATGAAGTTTGCGGGCCTCAAGTAGGGCCGAACGACATTGACGATCGGCGGCAATATTGCCGTTTGTTTCACGGCGATGCCGACCTTTTAACGGCGGCATCGCTTTTTTTTCGGTAGACGAGTAAATATGGCTGCGAGCGCCGCCGCGATCGAGGAAAATGTGCTGCTTGCACCGCTGACGACCTTTAGGATCGGCGGACCGGCACGCTATTTCGTCCGGGTGGCCAGGCCCGCAGAACTTCCGCGTGCGCTGGCGTACGCGGCCGAGCGGGCATTGCCCGTATTTGTACTCGGCGGCGGCAGCAATATTCTGGTTTCCGACACCGGATTTGACGGCGTCGTTATCAGTATCGGATCGAGCGGCATCGGCGTCGTCCGCGAAACCGATACAACGGTCGAGGTCGAGGCGGCGGCGGGCGAAGATTGGGACGGATTTGTCGGCTATTGTGTCGGGCGCGGTTACGCGGGCGTCGAATGTCTGAGCGGCATTCCGGGCCTCGTTGGCGGGACGCCGGTGCAGAATGTCGGCGCCTACGGGCAGGAGGTGGCCGAAACGATCGTTGAGGTCACGGTGTTTGATCGGGAATCGGGCGAGATCGTGACGCTCTCAAATAGCGAGTGCGGGTTTGCATACCGCACGAGTATCTTTAATTCGACGGCACGCGACAGGTACATTGTCATTTCCGTCAGATTTGAGCTCAGAAAAGCTGGTGGTCCGGCGCTCGCGTATCGCGAACTCCGAGAGCGGTTTGCCGGCCGCACGCCGTCGCTCGGCGAGGTTCGCGAGGCGGTCATCGAGATCAGACGAGCGAAATCGATGGTCATCGACGCGGCTGATATCAATTCGCAAAGTGCGGGGTCGTTTTTCAAAAATCCGATCGTCGAGCGTGATGTTTACGAGCGGATCGCGGCCGGGTTCGACAACGTGCCGCATTTTGCCGCCGAGGGCGGCCTGGTCAAGATACCGGCCGCGTGGCTGATCGATAATGCCGGATTTGCGAAAGGATATGTTCGCGGCCGGGCCGGTATTTCGTCAAATCATACGCTCGCCCTCATTAATCGCGGCAACGCGGCGGCGACCGATATCATCGCACTCAAAGACGAAATACAGGCCGGAGTCCTCGCAGCGTTCGGCATTGCGTTGACGCCGGAACCGATATTTGTCGGCTTTTGAGCCGCTAGGCAAAAAGCTTCATCTCAGACGTCTCAATCAGGTATAATTGTGTTCTCATCGAGGTGTTTTATGTCCCGTCAAAAACCTGCTTTTCGATTTATTTTCATCTATTTCGCGGTATTTTCGCTGATGCCCCAGGGCCTGCCTGTGAGAGCCCAGGATCTGGTCCCGACCGAATCGGTCGGCGGCGGGTCAAGCTCGTTTGCGTTTCGCGGGTCGAGTAGGAAGCCGCAGGCCGGCGGGGGCGGCGGGTACTCGTATGTCGGCGGCGGTGGAGGTTCTGGCCGGGTCGGCGTGGCAAAACATTCGCACGCACAAGCTCTGGCGGCAGCCAAAAGGCGTCGTGCCGCGGCTGCTTTGGCTCGAAAGAAAGCGATAGCCGCGGCCGCGACCCGGAAACTGCAATTGTCGAACACACTGACCGCGAAGGCCGAAACCTCGCTCGATGCGAGTAATTTTGACGCCGCAATTACCGATTTTCGCGCGGCCCTGGTACAAAATCCGAAAAACTCGCGTGCGAGATCGGGCCTGAGCGAAGCGTTGACCGAAAAGGGAATTCAGGTCGCCGGCGAAACCGATAACGAAGCGTCGATCGTCTATTTTGACGAGGCGATCGCGCTCGATGAGACCAATGCGGCAGCCTACAGCAGACTCGCTGCCGTCTATGACGCCAGGGCGGTAAATGACAAGGCCGCCGCAAACTATAAGAAAGCGATCTCACTCGACAAGGAACTCGCGATGCTAAACGGCCCGCTCGGCCTGGTGTACATCGAGATGGGCAACATTGAAAAAGCGGAGGAGTGCCTGCACAGTGCCGACCTCGGGCAGGTGGACACGGTCGAGACGCGAAACTTGCGCGGCATGATCCTGTTCAAGCGGAATATGAACGCCGAGGCTCTCGCGGCGTTCGACCGGACGTTGCAGCTTGATGGCCGAAACGTGCTGGCAAACTACTATCGCGGGCAGCTATTCGGCAGGCTCAATCAGCCGGCGGACACGGTCGCGGCGTACAAAAAGACGCTCGAGATCGAGCCCGGATTTGCTCCGGCCTCATACGAACTCGGCGTTGCATATTACAACGCGGGCGACTATAACAATGCCGCAAATGCCTACCAGGAGACGATCAAATACGACGCCGGCAACTCGCAGGCTCACGCTAATCTCGCCAGCACCTATCGCCAACTCGAACGCTATCCGGAGGCAAACGCCGAGTACAACACCGCGTCGACCGGCGTCAAAAACCCTGATTTGTATAACGAATGGGGTTTTTGTCTCGGCAAGACCAACGAATGGGACAAATCGACCGAGCGTCTGATGACCGCAAACGAAATGGGCTCGACCGCCGTTGATAGCTCAAATGTCGGCTGGGCATACTATAACGCTGCCCAGGTCGACAAGGCGAACAAGGACGACGCGGCCGCAAAAGCCAAACTCGAAAAAGGAAAGCCATATCTGCTCACCGCGGTCGAAAAGGACCCCAAACTCGACGCTGCATACCTCAACCTCGGAGCGACGCACAACGGCCTCGGGGATTATCAGGCGGCGGTCACGGCACTGAATATCGCCGTCGGCCTGCATCAAAATTGGGTGATCGCGATCAATCAACTCGGCATCGGATTTCGCGGATTGAACGATCTCGCCAATGCTGTCGCAACATTCAAACGTGCCGTCGACCTCGACGGAAATTACCGTTACGGCCTGTTTAACCTCGGCGAGGCGTACAATGCCTCGGGCAACAAAAAAGAAGCCAAAAAGGTGAACGACCGCCTGCGACGGCTCGATCCGGCTCTCGCGTCCCAACTCGACTATGTCCTCTCGGGCAAGGTCGTCGTCGACGCGGCGAAAAACGAGATCCAAAAGAAGATCCCGAGAATCCCGAGGATACCGTATTAGAGATCAGTACGGCCTGCTCTAGCGCGAGATTCAACTTCGCCGGTAGCCTCGTTTTGAAGACGATCGGGAGGTTCGACAATGTCTGCAGGCGGCAAATTTCTAAGATTCTCGACTGTGTCAGCTACGATAACGAAAGTAAATGACCGCGCCTACCATTACTGCGGGATCGACGTGCTGAACGGGAACATCGGTCCAAATTGCAGACGGCGAGGATACGTACGTGGCAAATAAGGACCCAAAGAAACTCAAAAGGGTAATTTTACAAGCCGCCGAAGGAGGCCTTTTTGGTTGTTTTAGCGGAATTTTTATATACCTGTTTTTGTATCTGGTTTTTCAGTTGACGAGTTATTCCAGGGGGAGTGGCGGATCGAGCGGCGGCATAAATATTGATTTTGTCCCATTCGCCGTTCGATTTTCGTACCTCGTCATTTCATTTCTTGTCTTTTCTGCACTCTCACGCTTGTTGATCGCGCTATTTAGTAAACAAGCAATGAACTCGTTCACCGGTTGGATTGCGATTGGGGTAAGTTCGATTTGTTTATTGTACCTATCCGTTTTAATAACCGAAATATATAACACTGTGACTCTAATGGGCGAATGGTCCTGTTGCAAAGGGGACTCGTTCGACCTCGCGTTATGGCTTACGATATTGGTTTCACTTGTGATCTTTACGGCGATTTATGCAAAGGTGAGAAAATTCGCGGTTCATTTTTTGAATCCCGAACATTCATGAGGAAGAGTGGTCCAAATTCACCGGACACGACATTTCTCCGGTCAGTTGCACTGTGACAGAAAATTCAAGGCTACTGGTTTTGTGAAGATCGGGCGTTCCAAGAAACCAATAGAAATGCGATCGGATGAAATTGCGACCGGCGTTTGTAAAACGCCATAACGGAGGGGAACTGACGTGAGATACATAGACATCGCTAGACCAACACTAATTTGCGTATTGATTCTACTGTTTGCGCCGACATTTGCGAGATCGCAGAGTCCGACAGATGGAAGTAAATCCGGACGGGTAGAGATAGTCAAGAACGACGCGGGATGGAAGATACCAAAGCATCGGCCAGATCAATTGGCAAGCCGTTCTCGGATCTCAATTGGTGGCGATATCGTCGATCAGCGGATTTTTCGGTTGGGCCGAACGCCGGCCTACGTGATCATCGATGTTTTTCAAAGCGACGCGGCAGTGATCGTCAATATCCATGATGTTAGCGTCAACACAGTCATTGAATACTCAAACGAACGACGTGTTTTTGCCTATGAGATACATTACTCGCCGATCTTGGTCAGCAAAAGCGGGGTTGAGACGATCGCCGGGGCGTCGATCACAAAGTACTATTCTGACGAGGACGGGGACGGAAAATTTGAAACCGCTTACGACGTTAAACAACTCCCCGACCATGTTCCGAAATGGGCGTTGGGTAAATAATCTTAAAAGGGCGCCGAGCGATCCAATTTCAACGGGTTAGGACGGAGCGCCGAAAAATCGACTTTTATCGAATTCGAACGTTAGAGCCGACCTGTTTCGCCAAAGCGGGTTCACCGGTCGTTGGCGGGGAATTAGTCGCGTTGACGCCGAACGGCGGAATTTGGAACCTGATCGAGGCTGCCTTTTGGGAGGCGGCCTCTTTTTGGGTATAATTGTGAGTTTAACAAAATGCCCAGACGCGACGACATACATAAGATATTGATCATTGGCTCGGGCCCGATCGTGATCGGCCAGGCTTGCGAATTTGATTATTCGGGAACGCAGGCGTGCCGAGCTCTCAAACAAGAGGGTTATGAGGTCGTTTTGGTCAATTCCAATCCGGCCACCATCATGACCGACCCCGAGATTGCGGACCGGACGTACGTCGAACCGCTGACGCTCGAGACGGCGACCGCGATCATCGAAAAGGAGCGGCCCGACGCTCTGCTGCCGACGGTCGGCGGGCAAACCGGACTCAATCTGTCGGTCGAACTGTACGAGTCGGGTGTGCTTGAAAAGTACGGCGTCAAGATGATCGGTGCCAACATCGACGCCATCCGAGTCGGCGAGGATCGCGAACTTTTTCGGGCGGCGATGGATGAGATCGGCATCCAGAGTGCCCGCGGCGGATTTGCCCACACGTGGGAAGAGGCCCGCGGCATCGTCGACGATATTGGCTATCCGGCGATCATCAGGCCAAGTTTTACGCTCGGCGGCACGGGCGGCGGCACGGCATACAACCCGGACGAATTTGAGGAGATCGCCAAGGGTGGCCTGGCGGCCTCGCCCAACTCGCAGATACTGGTCGAGGAATCGATCCTCGGGTGGAAAGAGTACGAGCTCGAGGTGATGCGCGACCTCAATGACAACGTCGTCATCATCTGCTCGATCGAAAATTTTGACCCGATGGGCGTGCATACCGGCGATTCGATCACGGTCGCTCCGGCACAAACGCTGACCGACGTCGAATACCAACGTCTGCGCGATATGTCGATCGCGTGTATCCGCCGGGTCGGCGTCGAGACGGGCGGGTCGAACATACAGTTTGCCGTCAACCCCGAGAATGGCGACGTCCGCATCATCGAGATGAATCCGCGTGTCTCGCGTTCGTCGGCGCTGGCATCAAAGGCGACCGGATTTCCGATCGCCAAGATCGCGGCCAAACTCGCGGTCGGTTATACGCTCGACGAGATACCGAACGACATTACGCAAAAGACGCCGGCGTCATTTGAACCGACGATCGACTATGTCGTCACCAAGATCCCAAAATGGGCGTTTGAAAAATTTCCGGGAGCCGAAGACGTTTTGGGTACGCAGATGAAATCGGTCGGCGAGGTGATGGCGATCGGGCGTACATTTAAGGAATCTCTGTTTAAGGGGCTACGTTCACTTGAGGCTGTTAAACCGTTGCGTTTACAGCATGTTCCGGACGCAGAACTGCAGCGTAAATTGGCTCGTCCAAATTCTCAACGGTTCTCTTATATTACCTATGCTCTGCAGAATGGATATACGATCGAAGAGGTCCATCGCCTGACACGGATCGATCGCTGGTTCCTCGACCAACTGCAGCAGGTAATGGATCTGCAGTCTGAGATCGACGGCCGTACGCTTGCGGAACTGTCTGATGATACGCTGCGGTCGGCTAAGGAATTTGGGCTGTCGGACCGCCGTCTGGTCTTTTTGACCGGTTCGGCAGAGACCGAAATTCGTGAACACCGCAAGTCGCGCGGCATCGTACCGGTCTATAAACGCGTCGATACGTGCGGTGCCGAGTTCGAATCATTTACGCCCTATCTTTACTCAACCTTTGAACAAGAGTGTGAGGCTAACCCATCTAACCGTAAGAAAATAATGATCTTAGGCTCGGGGCCAAATCGGATCGGGCAGGGTATCGAGTTTGACTACTGTTGCTGCCACGCGTCGTTTGCACTGCAGGATGCCGATTTCGAGACCATCATGGTCAATTGCAACCCCGAGACGGTGTCGACCGATTACGACACGTCGGACCGGCTGTATTTTGAGCCGCTGACATTTGAGGACGTGATGAACATCGTCGACGTCGAGCGGCCTGACGGGGTGATCGTCCAGTTTGGCGGGCAAACGCCGCTGAATCTCGCTGACCGTCTGCACGCCGCGGGCGTAAATATCATTGGCACGTCACCTGATTCGATCGATCTGGCCGAGGACCGCAAGCGGTTTGGCGCGTTGCTCGACAGGCTCAAAATTCCATGTCCGGAAAACTCGAGTGTCACCTCAGCCGAGGAGGCGAAAGTCGTTGCAAACAAAATAGGTTACCCGATCGTCGTTCGGCCGAGTTTTGTGCTTGGTGGGCGGGCGATGGCGATAGTTTACGATGAGCCGAGTCTGGACGAATATATGCGTTCGGCGGTTGACGCTTCGCCGGAAAAGCCGATCTTGATCGACAAGTTTCTCGAACGTGCCGCCGAGATAGACGTCGATGCATTGGCTGACGCCGAAACGGTCGTCATTGCCGGCATTCAGGGGCACATCGAGGAAGCGGGCATCCACTCGGGCGACTCGTCGAGCGTTCTGCCGGCTCAAAAGATCGCTCCCGAGCATCTCGAAACGATCCAGCACTACACCGTCCTGCTGGCTAAGGCTCTGAAGGTCGTCGGGCTGATGAACATCCAGTTTGCGATCAAAGATGACCGCGTTTATGTCATCGAGGTCAACCCGCGTGCTTCGCGGACGGTGCCGTTCGTCGCCAAAGCGACCGGCGTGCCGATCGCCAAGATCGCATCGCTCGTAATGGCGGGGTACCGGAAACTCGCTGATTTCAACTTGCCGGATGTGCTGACGGTGCCGAAGATCTTTGTGAAATCACCGGTTTTTCCGTTTAAGAAATTTGCCGGTATCGACCCGATCCTTGGCCCCGAGATGCACTCGACAGGCGAGGTGATGGGCGTTGGTACGACATTTGGCGAGGCATTTGGCAAGGCGATGGAAGGTGCAGGGATTAAGCTGCCGCTTGAGGGCCGGGCGTTTATCTCAGTGAATAACGACGACAAAGGCCAGGCCGTGATTCTCGCCCGGCGTCTCAAAAAACTAGGGTTCAAACTCGTTGCGACGTACGGCACCGCCAATCGCTTGCACGAGGTCGGTTTGGAGTGTGCGTCGGTGTTTAAGGTGAACGAGGGCCGACCGAATATCGCTGATCTGATCAAACAGGGCGAGATCGCCCTTATCATCAATACGCCGCTCGGGGCGGCGTCACACTACGACGAAAAAGCGATCCGCAAGGCCGCACTGCAATTTAACGTACCGTGCGTCACCACCATCACCGGAGCCGAGGCCCTGATCGAAGCGATCGGGACCAAGATGTCGGCGAAACACGTGAAGGTGAGGAGTTTGCAGGAGATACATTCGTCTCGAATCAATGGTGCCGATAAGTGGAAGTAGGTTGTTCCGTTTGAAGGCTCTCTTTTTCTGAGTTTCCTTGTTGACTTCAAAATCCAATCCGTGTTTCATAGAAATGCAATTCGAAAGGTAGGACAATAGACCCGTGCCTTTCTTTCGGAAAAAAATCAGTAAACTATGAAAATTTCACGAGAGATCGTTTTTTGTTTCTATTTTGTTCTTCTTGGTGCGATCACAATCTTCGGCTCGATATCTGCTACGGCGCAGCAAAACTGTAATGTATTCGATGACACTCCCCAGCCAATAGAATATTTCAACACGAACACGCTGAACTGCAAAGTTTCCGAGAAAGCGTACCAGGCTGCTTCGGCCATTGTTTTCGGGCGAAAGCTCAATGTTGCCGAACTGGAGAAATATCTGAGGCACGGAGCAGAACAATTTGGTTCATCCTACAGCCAAAAGTCTTCGGAAGGCATAAAACTCACCGACGCGATAAATTTCCTCAAGATCGCTTTGGCCAAAAGCAAACCCGAAACACGGGCAGATGTCATCGACCGTGCGTTTATGGAGGCGTATGGCCGCAAAGCCGACCCGAATGAACAATCAGCGAATGACAGCAAAGTTACCTCTCAAAAGGGCTGGTTTGCCTCGATCATCAACGACGAGATCTATCGGATGAGCAAAGATAGCTTTCTGCGAACCGTTATGATTAAGTACGCTTACGCTAATTCGCTGGGTCGCGTTGCAACCACCGCGGAGATCACTTTTTGGGTCCCGCGTTTAGAGCGGTATCCGCAGATCGTCGAAGGAAATAGAGCGTGGCTATATACAGGAAACGGAGCGCAAGACCTACGTGATGCTACGATCAAGGCGCTCACGATAAAGTATTCAAAGAAACCTTCCGAAAATCAAATAAAAAATGCGATCGCATCGTTTTCGAGTAAGAGACTGATATATCCGGAAATGGTCAAATTGGCTAATATCCAGGGTTACGGCTATTAAGGATACGAAGTAGAAATTAATAGATCAGATCGTCGGGAGCCAGCCATGATAAGAAAAAAATCGGAACCTCGGGCCAAATGTTTTGGCCTTTACCTCAGTTCGTTTTTCGTTTTCATCCTTCTGGGATCCGCTAACACGTTTGCTCAAAAGGACTGCAAGGCTTCGGGCCATGTTGGCGTCGATCTCAAACTCGACGCTCCCAACACGAATTGCAGGAAAGCAGAGGATGCATTCCTAGCGGCGTTTTCTGTGGTCTTTGGCGAAAATGCAACGGGCGGGAAACTCGTGGCCCTGATAAACTCGGCCGCCGGTGGTGCCTACGGGCCCGGTTTTCAGAGCAAGTTTGAAAGCGGATTATCATTTACGGATGCTCTTGGCTTCCTCAAATATATCGTAGCGAATGACGCTTCACAGCAATCGAGGGCCCTGGGCAATGCGATGCACACGGTCTATGGCCGCGATCCTCTGCCGGTCGAAAAAGTCTCCTGGGACGCAAAGCTGAAGACGGGAAAGGCTTGGTATGCGACGATCGTTAGCGATGAGACAGCCCGGATGAACAAAGATAACTTGTTGAGGGCGACAATGTTGATATCAGCGTATCAGCGCTCGTTCGGACGGGACGACACAAAGGCCGAACAGGCTTTTTGGTTGTCGCGGAAGGAGAATTTTGATCAGATGCTCGAAAAGAACCGATGCTATCTCTATTCTCCGTCGGGTTCCAACGACCTTTTCATGTCGGCTAAAAAGGCTCTTATTCAGACAAAGAAGGTCGTGGCTCCAACGGATCAACAGGTAAACGACTATATCAAATCGATCACCCCGAGACATAGCCTTTATTGGGAGATGACGGCTCCCCAGGGTTCTGCCGATAATCTAAAGGAGCACAAATTGCTTTGTAGCTATTAGAAAGGAATATCTATGGCAAAGGTATTTTCCACATTCCTGTTTATGGGCTTAAAGGTGGCATCGATGATAGCTGGTGCCATTTCTGCTGCTTACGGAACGTCGCGATAACTGGCTACAAGGTAGTCACTTAGTTTTTCGAGTGAAGTTCTTTAAGGGAGCGATCAACTTTAGAAGTTTTTGGCCCCCTGAATTCGTCGTTCGGGGGCATTTGCCGTTCGGAGGACGTAGGTCTTGCGAAACGATCATAGAATCTTGACCTATCACTCCGATTGCAATAACTTTAATGAAAGTTCTTTTTAAGTTTAGCAGGCAAATATCAATAAATGAGTGAATCGCATGACCGCGAGATCATTGGCGGGCATCTGCTCGTGATCGGCGGAGCAGAAGACAAATATAACGAACGCCGGATCTTGAAAAAGTTTCTCGAGCTTGCGGGCGGCGAAAAGGCGGAAATTCTGATCGTGCCGGTGGCGTCGGATTTCCCGGAGTTTGCGGCGGACGTTTATACACAGGCGTTTCGGAATCTCGGTGTCGCCAGTCCACGCGTGTTACGGGCGACGTCGCGGCAGGATGTCGTACAGGCGGACGTCGAAAAACTGCTCGACGGCGTGACCGGCGTATTTATGACGGGCGGCGACCAGATGCGTCTGGTGTCGCTGCTCGGCGGAACCAAGATCGCCGAACGAATGCGGCGGATGGTCCGCGATACCAACGTCGTAATGGCGGGAACCAGTGCCGGAGCGGCGGCGATGAGCACGACGATGATCGTCCGCGGCGATGCCAGTTCGCATCCGCACAAAAACGCGGTCAAGCTCTCGCCCGGCCTCGGGTTTCTCAAGAACATCATAATCGACCAGCATTTCAGCGAGCGCGGCCGCATCAGCCGCCTTATCACGGCCGTGTCTTACAACCCCTACAATCTCGGCATCGGGATCGACGAAAATACCGCGATCATCCTCGACGGTGAGGGAATACTTGAGGTTTTTGGCAAAGGGTCAACGACCATTGTTGACGGTTCACAGATCAGTTTCAATGAGATAGCCGAAGTATCTGATAACGAAGCATTTAGCATCTGCGGCGTGCAGTTTCATGTGCTACGCGACGGCCTGATCTACAACTATTTCGAACGGCACCCGATCCAACCGACAAACGAGTTTCTGCTGCCCGACCTGGGATGAGGCAGGTTAACCGCAGAGTCGCTGAGACGCAGAGGTTTTGAGGGGGGGGGTCGTATGGAAGTCGATTCCGATCGCAATCGAATAAATTGATTGACCGAAAAGATATATGGTTGTGCAATTGAGGTTCACACTGCTCTCGGGCCGGGACTCGAGAATCGCAAACAACTTCTGAAATCTCTACGGCTCTGCGACTCAGCGTTGAAAAACTATTATGAAGATCCTTGAGACACGAACACTTCGCGGGCCTAATTATTGGAGCGGATACTGGAAAAAGCTGATCATAATGCGCCTGGACATCGGCGAATACGAAGATCGGCCGACGACGGCGATCGACGGGTTTTATGACCGTATGGTTGCCGCGATCCCGACATTGCTCTCGCACGGGTGCAGTTACGGCGAGGACGGCGGATTTCTGCGGCGTGTCGAAGAGGGAACGTGGGCGGGCCACGCGATCGAGCATTTCGCACTCGAACTGCAGACTCTCGCCGGCATGGACACCGGTTACGGCCGGACGCGTGAGACGGACGAAAAGGGCATTTACAACGTCGTTTACAGCTATGTCGAGGAAGAGGTCGGGCGATTTGCCGGGCGTTCGGCGGTGCGGCTGTGGCTCGATCTGGCGGAGGGCAAAGACCTCGGCGAGATCAAGGCGGGGCTTGCCAATGACATACAGGAAATGCGCGAGATCCGCGAAGACGTGAGGTTCGGCCCGTCGACCGGCTCACTGGTCGAGGAGGCGATACATCGCGACATTCCCTACATCCGGCTTAACGATCAGTCGCTCGTCCAGCTCGGTTACGGCGTCCATCAAAAGCGGATCCAGGCAACGACCACGTGCAATACCAATATGATCGCCGTCGATATCGCCGGCAACAAACACGCGACCAAAAAGCTGCTCGGCGATATGGGCGTACCGGTGCCAAAGGGGTACAAGATACGCGACATCGAGGCGCTCGAGGACACGATAGACAGCGTCGGCTATCCGGTCGTGATCAAGCCGCTCGACGGTAACCACGGCAAAGGTGCGACGGTCGGGATCCGAACGCTCGCAGATGCACAGATAGCATTTGAAAAGGCAAAAGAATATTCGCGTTGGATAATAGTCGAAAAACAGATTATCGGTGCCGATTTCCGGGCGTTGGTCGTCAATAACCGGCTTATCGCCGTTGCCGAACGCGTTCCGGCTCACGTCGTCGGCGACGGCAAATCGAGCATTCAAAAGTTGATCGAAAAGACCAATGCCGATCCGCGTCGTGGTTACGGCCACGAAAATGTGCTGACGCAGATCGATGTCGACGGCCATACGCTGCGTTGCATTCGCAAGGCCGGCTACGAACTGGAAAGCGTGTTGGCAAAGGGCGAAATACTCCATCTTAAAACGACGGCGAATATCTCGACCGGCGGCACGGCTATAGATGTTACGGACGAGGTGCATCCGGAAAATGTTTTCCTATTCGAACGCATCGCCCGCATCATCGGGCTCGACGTTGCCGGCGTCGACGTCATGGCTCCGAATGTCAGCGAACCGCTACGTGAAAACGGCGGCGGCATCATCGAGGTCAACGCAGCTCCCGGATTTCGCATGCATCTCGCCCCGAGCGAGGGCATCGGCCGCAATGTCGCCGAGCATGTTATAGATATGCTGTTTCCGCCGGGAACGCCCGCCCGCATCCCGATCGTCTCGATCACGGGTACGAACGGCAAAACGACGACCACGCGTCTGATCGCACACATATTAAAAAACAGCGGACGAACCGTCGGATTTACAACGACAGACGGTACGTATATCGGCAATCAGCAGATACTGGCGGGCGACAACACGGGGCCGGTCTCGGCGCAGTTGGTGCTCAAGGATCCGACGGTCGACGTCGCGGTGCTCGAAACGGCCCGCGGCGGCATCATCCGTTCGGGACTCGGGTTCGACTATTGCGATATCGGCGTCGTGATGAATATCGCCGCCGACCATCTGGGGCTCAAGGACGTCAATACGCTCGAGGATCTCGCCCGCGTCAAATCGGTCGTTCCGCGTGCGGTCTCGAAACGCGGTTATGCCGTGCTCAACGCCGAGGACGATCTGGTCTATAAAATGCGCGAACTAACCGACGGCCACGTCGTGCTGTTTTCGATGGACGAAAATAATAAGAATATTCAGCGTCAGGCCAAACGCAGCCGGATATCGTGTGTCTACGAGAACGGTTACGTCACGATCCTTAAGGGCAAGTGGAAGGTCCGCGTCGAAAAGGCTCAGAACATACCGCTCACCCACGGCGGACGAGCCGAGTTTATGATCCAGAACGTTCTGGCGGCGACGCTAGCGTGCTTTGTTCACGGTGTCTCGCTCGAGGACCTCCGGGTCGGGCTGACGACATTCAACTCGGGTACGGCACAGACACCGGGACGCCTAAACTTCATGGAGGTCGGCGACGTCACGGTGCTGATGGATTACGCCCATAACCCTGCCGGGCTGAAGGGCCTCGCTAATTTCGTTACGAAATTGCCCAACAAATACCGTACTGTCGTGCTCAACGGCACCGGCGACCGCCGCGATGAAGACATTCGCGAATTTGGCAAGATCGCGGCCGATACGTTCGAACGGATCGTCATCCGCACCGGCCACTACCTACGCGGACGCGAACCCGAGGACCTTCATCGCCTGCTGCAGGAGGGCATCGCGATGAGCGAACATACCCCGCAGGTTCGGGTCATCTCGGATAGCCGCGACGCGATCCACTACGCGATCAAGCACGGACGAAAAGGCGAGCTAGTCGTAACGCTCGGCGACCGCGTACCGGACGATATCGGTTACGTACAGGAGTATCGGGATATTGTGAATGCGAAAAAGGCTGAAGTTTTGTAGCAAGTATGCTGAAATTTTGTAATTCGGGTCCGGCAAAACGATGTTAAGCGAACTTTTAACGCGGATGAAGAGGAATCGGCACACGTCAAAACACTTCCTGTGAGTGAAAGGAGAATATTGAATCGAAATCAGACAGACGGCCGTTATGGCATATGGGGACACGACCTAAGTGATCTGGCAATTAGTCGTATTGAGATCTGTAAAAATGAGAGCTCTGAGACGATCCTCTGGCTCGGAATGGAATCATGACTGATATATTTCGATCTTAGGTTTTCCGTTCGCCGTTATATATCCCCGATACATCCCCTCCGAATTGAATTGCACCGTCACGTTGCCGAGAGTATCGACGGCGATCAGGCCACCTTCGCCTTTGATCGTTTCGAGATAGTTTATCGTCTCACGGGCAGCCTCTTCTAAGCTCGATCCCTTGTATTTCATACGGGCCGCGACGTCGTGGGCGGCGAGTGCGAGCATAAAGTACTCGCCATGGCCGGTGCAGGACACGGCACAGGTGCGATCGGCGTATGTGCCGGCCCCGATGATCGGCGTGTCGCCGACGCGGCCAAATTTTTTGTTCGTCATCCCGCCGGTCGAGGTTGCGGCGGCGAGGTAGCCGTTTTTGTCGCAGGCAACCGCTCCAACAGTTCCGATCGGCTTAGGGGACAAGAACCCAGTCGCTACCGCTCCCGGTTCTGACTCGTCACCGCGTCCCTGCGTCTCTGCGGTGGACAGATCCGTATGGTCTAACTGAACGCGGCCGGCGGCGATCGCCTCTTGAAGTTGGAGCCAGCGGTGTTCGGTAAAGAAATATTCGTCCGTGGCGGTTTCGACTCCCATATCGTCGGCAAACTGGTTGGCACCGTCGCCGGCGAGCAGGATGTGCTCGGTACGTTCCATCACGAGACGGGCGAGCTTGACCGGATTCTTGACGTTTTTGACGAAGCTCACGGCACCGGCCCGGAGCAAGCGGCCGTCCATTATGGCGGCATCGAGTTCGTTCTCGCCCTCGTGTGTAAACACCGCTCCGCGCCCGGCATTGAAAAGCGGAAAATCCTCGAGCGAGCAGACCGCGGCCTCAACCGCGTCGAGCGACGAACCGCCGCTGCCGAGTATCTCCCAGCCGGCGTTTAATGCGTTTTCCAGGGCACCACGATATTCGTGCTCGAGATCGGGCGTCATATGCGAACTGTGGATCGTGCCCGCGCCGCCGTGTATTGCCAGTGCGATCTTGTTCATAGGTATATCTTACCGCAGAGACGCTGAGACGCGGAGGAAGAAAAGGGGAGATTTTGGCCGCAGATAAACGCGGATGGACGCAGATCAGGAAAATACACTCAAATTTGCAGAGCAACATCGTCAGCGATTTTCTGCTGTCAATATGTTCTCAGCGTCTCTGCGACTCGGCGGTTCAGAGTCTCGTATTCCGCAGCCTCAGGGCGTTCGATATTACGGAGACCGAACTAAATGTCATTGCGAGGCTGGCGATCATGGGCGAGAGCAGAATGCCGAGGACCGGGAACAGCACGCCCGCCGCTATCGGGACGCCGACGGCATTGTAGACGAACGCGAAAAAAAGATTTTGCCGGATGTTTCGCATCGTCGAACGGCTGAGATTCAGTGCTTTCAGAATGCCGTCAAGGTCCGGTTTGAGCAGCGTAATATCGGCCGATTCGATCGCGACGTCGGTTCCGCTCGCGAACGCGATGCCGACATTTGCCTGTGCCAGGGCCGGCGCGTCATTGACGCCGTCGCCGGCCATCGCGACGATCTTGCCGGCAGATTGCAGTTCCTTGACCCTCGCGGCCTTGTCCCCGGGCATTACGCCGGCAAATACCTGATCGATGCCTAGTTGTTTTGCGACGGCTTCGGCGGTCGTCTTGTTATCGCCGGTCATCATCACGACTTCGATTTTTTGGCGGTGGAGTTCGTCGATCGCGGCTTTGGCGGAAGGTTTTATCGCATCGGCGATGCCGATGATGCCGGCGGGTTGGCCGTCGATGGTGACGAAGATGATGGTTTGTCCACCGGAGCGTGATTCGTCGACCACCGAGCCCGGGCCGCCCGCTGACGCAGGCGGTTCTGACCCGATCGCGATATCGCGGCCGTTGATACGGCCGTTCACGCCAACACCTGTTATCGAGGCGAAGTTTTCGACTCGCATCAATGCAAGTCCGCGTTTGTTTGCTTCGGCGACCACGGCGGCGGCCAGCGGATGTTCGCTGAGTTTTTCGAGGCTCGCGGAGATACTAATTATCTCGTTCTCATCGAAACCGTCGGCGGCAAATACGTTTTGGACCACGGGTTTGCCTTCGGTCAGCGTGCCCGTTTTATCGACGACCATGACATTGACCTTTTCGAGTGTTTCGAGAGCCTCGGCCTTTTTGATGAGGACGCCGTTTTTGGCTCCGTGGCCGGTGCCAACCATTATCGACATAGGCGTGGCGAGGCCGAGTGCACAGGGGCAGGCGATGATCAGGACCGAGACGGCCGCGACGACCGCGTAACCGAGACTGCCCAGCAGGAGCCAAGCGACGAACGCGATGACGGCAGCGGCAATGACCGCCGGGACAAAGTACGCCGAAACGCTGTCAGCAAGACGCTGGATCGGGGCACGGCTTCGCTGGGCTTCGCCCACCATTTTCACGATCTGGGCGAGCAAAGTGTCGCTGCCGACACGGTCCGCACGCATCGTAAATGAGCGGTTGCCGTTTATCGTGCCGCCGATGACCTTGGCTCCGGCCGTTTTCTCGACTGGCATCGATTCGCCCGTGACCATCGATTCGTCGATCGAGGTATTGCCCTCGATGATCTCGCCGTCGGTCGGAACCTTTTCATTTGCTTTGACCCGCAGCGTTTGCCCGGCGGTGACGTGGCGGAGATCGATGGTTTCTTCTCGGCCGTCGGTGTGAATAACCGTCGCGTTCTCAGGGGCAAGCCGCAGCAGTTCCTTGATCGCACTCGATGTCTGCGAGCGGGCACGAAGTTCGAGTACCTGCCCGAGCAATACGAGCGTCGTGATGACCGCCGCCGACTCGAAATATGCGGGTATCAACCCCGTGTGTGCGTCACGCATCGCGGCCGGAAATATGCCGGGTGCAATCAGCGCAGCGTCGCTCAAAATGTACGCTGCCGCCGTACCGATCCCGATCAGCGTGAACATATTCGGGCTCTTGTTCCTGATCGACGCGACGGCACGGACGAAAAATGGCCATCCGCCCCACCAAACGACCGGCGTGGCGAAAACGAACTGAATCCACAGCGAGACCCGCGGCGGCACCATCTCGTGAAACCACATAAACATCCCGCCCATCGCCAGCACGAAAACCGGCACGGTCAGTACGGCAGAGACGGTGAAACGCCGCTTCATATCCAGGAATTCCGGATCGGGGCGGTCATCGAGCGTGATCTCTTTGGGTTCGAGCGCCATGCCGCAGACCGGGCAGACGCCGGGGCCGATCTGGACGATCTCGGGATCCATCGGGCAGGTGTATTCGACATCGAGCGGCAGGTCCGCGGGTTCGGCCGGGTTCAGGTATTTTTCCGGGTCGGCTGCAAATTTATCGCGGCAGCCAACGGTGCAGAAATAGTATTTTGTGCCCTCGTATTCGTGAGTGCCGGCAGCGGTTTCGGCCGCGACCGTCATTCCGCAGACGGGGTCGAGATGCGTGCCGCCTGCGTCCGACGCCATGTCCTCGTCCTTGGCGCGTGTTCGCCCCAATTGGACGAAACCGGACGCCGTCGCCGGGTCATCTATCTGCTTGCGGTATTTTTCAAGGCATCCCGTGCAGCAGAAATAGTAGGTCACGCCATTGTGTTCGAGAGAACCGGCGGCCGTTTCGGGCCTGACGAGCATTTTGCAGATCGGGTCGATGTGGGTGCCTTCGGCATCGGCACGCATTTCTTCGGCAGTGACTCGCTTTCGGCTAAGTTGAACAAGGCCGGAGGCCGCCGGAGCGGGAACGGCGATCTGTTTTTTGTATTTTTCGAGACATCCGAGGCCGCAAAAGTAGACGGTCGTACCGTCGTGTTCCAGTTTTCCGGCGGCTTTTTCGGGATCTACGGTCATTCCGCAGATCGGGTCGATAAATTTCTCGTTCATAGTGATTCCAACCTCTGGAATCGATTATACAACCTATGAGCAGGTGTCAGGTCAAGCGGTGTGCTCGTCGGCGGCAAACGATTCGATCAAATGGCAGACCGAATGGCCGTCAGGTTCGGCATTGTCCATCGTCTGCCACAGTTTGGCGGCAGATTCGAGCCGGGTTTGGAGACGTTTGAGCTCCTTGATCTTTTGACGGTTTTCTTCGATCCGTTTTTCAACTATGTCGCGAACCATCGGGCACGGCGAATCGCTGTGAGCCGAGTGCCCCAAGATATCTTCGATCTCGGCGAGAGTAAATCCAAGCTCCTTGGCGGATGCGATGAATTTGAGACGGTCCTTGTCCGATTGTTTGTAGATCTTGTATCCGTTACGCAGATCTCTCGTTGGATTAAGCAGGCCGATACGGGTGTAATAGCGGACGGTGAACAGCGGGACGTTCGAGCGTTTTGCGAGTACAGCAGCAGTCAACATGATCAGAAATGCGTCGACCCGCGAAAAGACGAACCGACCGCGGTCAACACGATTAAAAATATTTTATCATTTGCACGATCTTTTTTGGAATACGCTGGCGATTCTGCGTTTTACTTTATTGGTAGAAGATCCATTTGGGTCCTCGACCGCCAAATTTGATATCGCGAAACATGATTTCGCACCTTAACCGAAAAGGCAAACACTCGAACTACCGGGTGTACGCAAAGCCGCAGAACCGTTGAAAAACGGAGCGTCCGGCTGCCGAAGTGAGGTCTATGAAGAGAATCGCCATCGCCATTTTGGGCATGCTCGCCGTGTTTGCGAGCGTCGCAGTCGCTCAAACCAATAATTTTCAAGAACCGTCGTCTGTAAATGTCGCCGTCCAAAATGACGGGACCGGATACTCGCGTCCGCGTGTCGTCGAGACCAAGGCGGCCGAGGTCAAGGCCTCGGTCATCGTCAACACCGCGTCGGTTGAGCGGATCGCTTTCGAGATGCTCAACCAAAAACGTGCCGAGAACGGACTCAAAGCGTTGACCTGGAGCGACGACCTTGAGGCGATCGCCCGACGGCATTCGCAGGATATGGCGGACAATAAATATTTCAGCCACCGCAGCCTCGACGGAGCGATGGTCAGCGACCGGGCAGATCGCACAGGCCTCAATAAATGGCGTGCTATCGGTGAAAACATCGCGTTCAACCGCGGTTATAAAGACCCGATCGAGGTCGCGGTGAAATTATGGATGGAATCGACGGGCCACCGACACAACCTTTTGGGTGACAATTGGCGTGAATCGGCGATCGGTGTCGCCATCGCGGCGGACGGTTCGTACTATTTCACACAGGTTTTTTTACAAAGAAAATAACTTTTCCGAACGCGGGTGGGCGCGGGTAGGAAAAAGGGCCTTTGCGGATCAAATTTGGTGGCCGCAAAGGCCCTTTTGCTTTAACTTCTTGCCCGACACGTCCGGGTTCTCTATGCTAGAGCGGTGCATACCTCGTTTTCATTGCCGTCGTTCGCCAAGGTCAATCTGTACCTGCGTGTGCTCGGCAAACGCGACGACGGATACCACGAACTCTGTACGGTGTTTCAGACCGTCTCGCTGCACGATACATTGGCGTTCGAAGAAAGCGATGAACTTGAACTGACGTGTGATGACGAGCGTGTGCCGACCGACGAGAGCAATCTGATCATGCGGGCAGCGAGGGCTTTGCAGGAAATGACAGGCCGGCCCGTGACCGGAAAAGTGCACCTGACCAAACGCATACCGTCACCCGGCGGCCTCGGCGGCGGTTCGTCGAATGCCTTTGCGGCGATAGTCGGCTTGGGCAGACTCTGCGGGCTTGGGCCAGTTTCGGCTCCCGAAATGAGAGGCCTGGCGGCCGAGCTTGGGGCTGATGTTCCGTTCTTTCTATACGGCGGTACGGCGGTCGGCACGGGGCGGGGCGATCACATTTTGCCGCGTTCCGAAGACGTCAAGGCGGAAAATATACTGATCGTTACGCCCGACGCGCACGTGTCGACGGCTGAGGCATTCGCCGCCTTGAACGCTCGCACCTTGACATCAGGTGAGCAAAAACATAATCTTACTGTTTGCCGAAACGAAGCAGAGTCCCTAGATCTGCGACATTCGGTATTGATAAACGATTTCGAACGCTCGGTTTTTGCGGCCCATCCGGAGATCGGAGAGGCCAAAGAGGCGTTGCTAGAGCTTGGTGCCGTCAATGCACTGCTCAGCGGTAGCGGAGCGAGCGTATTTGGGATTTTTGACAAAGAAGAGACACGGCAAACAGCTATGAAAGCCCTTGATATTAGATCAACCTGGCGAACGTTTGCCGTAGCAGCCATTTCGCGGGCCGAGTACCGCGATGCGTTTCGACGTTAGGGCTGCTTCCGATCAGTTTCTGAAATAGCATTGGGGCGTAGCCAAGTGGTAAGGCACCGGTCTTTGGATCCGGCATTCGTAGGTTCGAGTCCTCCCGCCCCAGCCATTTGTGATACCGAAACGGCCAGTCTCTATTTCTGAGACGGGCCGTTTTTATTTTTTGAGATCTGATATCCGAATAGCATGAGCGTAGCGGGAAAAGTTAAAGTGTTTTCGGGCAATGCCCATCGGGAACTCGCCGAGGAGATATGCCGTGCACTCGACCTTGAATTGGGCAAGGCGAGCACCGAACGGTTTTCAGACGGCGAATTTAACTTTCAGATCGGCGAAAACGTACGTGGCTCAGACGTGTTTATCGTCCAGCCGACGTGTCCGCCGACCGACCGCCATTTGATGGAACTGCTGATCATGATCGACACGTTCGTTCGTGCATCGGCCGAACGCGTGACGGCGGTCATTCCATATTTCGGCTACGCCCGAGCGGACAAGAAAGACCGTCCGCGTGTGCCGATCGCTGCAAAGTTGGTTGCCAATCTGCTGACCAAGGCAGGTGCACAGCGGATACTGACCATCGATCTGCACGCCTCGCAGATACAAGGTTTTTTTGATATTCCGGTCGACCATCTGTATGCGGCTCCGATCGTTGTGGACTATTTCCGCAACAACCCGATCGAGAACCTGATCGTCGTCGCACCCGACACCGGCGGGGCCGAGCGGGCCAGAGCGTATGCGAAGCGTCTCGACGCGGGGCTTGCACTTTGCGATAAACGCCGCGAACGAGCCAATGAGGCTGACGTGATGAACATCGTCGGCGACGTCTCGGGCAAAAACTGCCTGATCATCGACGATATGTGCGATACCGGCGGCACGATATGCAAAGTCGCGGCGGCACTGCATAAGGCGGGAGCAAACGAGATCTCTGCGTGCTTTACGCACGGCGTCCTCTCGGGCAAGGCGGTAGAGAATATCAGTAGTTCGCATCTGAAAAAGGTCATCGTGACCAATACGATCCCGATCCGGGACAACGGAATACCGTTGGTCGCAGGCGGCAAAATCGAAATTTTGAGCGTCGCCAAGCTGTTGGCTTCGGCGATCAAATCGATCCACGACGAGACGAGCGTCTCGTCACTGTTTATTTAATAGAGACACTAGGTGAGTTATGGCAGAAAAAATATTGGTTAAGGCAGTTAAGCGTGACACACGCGGCAAAAACGAGAACCGACGCCTGCGAGTGGCCGGCAAGATCCCGATCGTTGTCTATGGCGGCGGTTCGACCGCTCTCGCAGCAACGGCGGATCTCAAGGACCTCGCGGCTATCATCCGTACTGACTCGGGCGTGAACACGCTCTTCTCTCTCGACATCGAGGGCGAAGGCATCAACGACGTCATTTTTCAGGCTCGTCAGATCGATCCGGTCAGAGGCCGTCTCATCCACGCCGATCTCCGCCGCTTTTCGAAGGGCGAGAAGATCGAAATGACGGTTCCGATCCGCCTGATCGGCCATCCGGCCGGTCTCAACGAAGAGGGGGCAGTTTTGACCCAGGCACTTCGCGAGATCAAAGTGATGTGCGAACCGAAGAACACTCCGGATGCGATCGACGTCGATATTTCGGAAATGGCTGTGGGACACGCTATACACGTTGCGGATCTCAAGGTCGGCGAGGGCATCGAATTGCTCGAACCTGCCGATGCGGTCGTTGCTTCGATCGCCAGCATTAAGGAATCGGATCTCGAGCCGCAGCTTGAAACCGGTGTCGCACCCGAAGTTGTCGGCGAGCCTGACGAAACCGAAGAATAGTCCGGAGGCGTCACCATTTGTCGGTGCCCGATGTGAGCGATGATGGAAACGCCTGACAGCAATTGGCTGATCGTCGGACTCGGTAACCCGGGGCCTGAGTACAGGGACACGCGGCACAACGTTGGCTTTAGGCTGGCGGATCTGCTCGCGGAACGTTTCCAGACGCAGATCCGGCGTGAGGAATGTCGGGCACTCATTGGACGAGCGGTGATAGCCGGCCGAACGGCGGAGATCGCAAAGCCGCAGACCTATATGAACCTCAGCGGCGAGGCAGTTAGCTGTCTCGTCGCAAAAGAGGTGAGGTCGGTTGAAAAGTTGATCGTGATCTCGGACGACCTGGCGTTGCCGTACGGTACGATCAGGATCAGGCCGAAGGGAAGTCACGGCGGCCAGAACGGGCTGAGGTCGATCATCGATCGTTTGAAAACGCAGGAGTTCATTCGTTTGCGGATCGGCATTGGGCCGGAGCATGAGGTTCGCGACGCGGCAAATTTTGTTCTTGATCGGTTTACTAAGGCCGAGTCCGGAACACTTGACAAGGTACTTGATAATGCCGCGGACGCCGTCGAAACGATCATCGGCGATGGTGTCGAAGCGGCGATGGCACGGTTTAATTGATTTTGGAATTTAGATAATGGATTTTGGATCTCGACCGCTAGATCGAATCGATCGAGCAGTCGCAAATCCTAAATCCAAAAATCAAAAATGGAACAGATCCTTACTTCATCTCAAAGCAGGTGAGGTTGGCAACCCGAAAGGAGATAGGAAATAAATGGCTATTAGAACATACGAAGTAATGTATATCATCAATCCGGACACGGATGGTGAAAAGATCGAGAAGCTGAACGAAGCTGTCAGCAAGCTCATCGAGAAAGAAGGCGGCGAGGTTGTCCGCCTGGACAATGTCGGCATCCGCAATCTCGCGTATCCGATCCAAAAGAAATACGAGGGGCACTATGTGCTGTTCGAGGTCAACGGCACCGGCCAGGAGATCCTCGAACTCGAACGACGCATGCGCGTTAATGACCTGATCATGCGTTATATCACCGTCCGCGTTGATGAGGACCGCAAGGCGGCCGACAAACGTATGGCGAAGCGCGAAGCAAAGGCTGAAAAACGAGCTAAGTTCCGCCCGTCGGCCGAATCTACGGAGGCAGAGGCCGAAGCCTAATCGGCGTCGGATAAGGAGAAAGTTATGGCAGAAAAAGAAATTGAAATAATGAATGACCGAGACCTCGGCGTTGGCGAGGACGTCATTGGCGATCGGCCCCGCCGCCCGTTTCAGCGTCGCCGTCCGCGTCAGGTCGTGCCGGACTATGTCGATTGGAAAGACGTCGATTTTTTGAGGCAGTTCGTGCCTGAGCGCGGCAAAATTATGCCGAGGCGCATTTCGGGCATCACCGCAAAGGATCAGAGACGTATCGCTCAGGCGATCAAGCGTGCCCGTTCGATGGCAATGCTGCCGTTCGTCGCGGACTAATGCTAAGGCCCGAGCGTCAGCAAGGGCGTAACATTCAACATGCGTATTACGCCCTTGCTTCGCGCTTGGGCCTAAGCAACGCGGTATGAAATGCCGCATCAGGAGATTTTTATCATGGCAAATACTACTATTTTATTGCGCGAGGACATTGAGCATGTCGGCGGACGCGGCGAGATCGTCAAGGTCAGTGCCGGTTACGCCCGCAACTACCTGCTGCCGCAGGGTTTTGCGACGCTCGCGACCAAAGGAAACATCAAACAGATCGAGCAGGAGCGTGCGGCTCTGCTCAAACGGGCAGCTATCGAAAAGGCGACCGCCGAGGCTCAGAAGGAGCAGATGGAGAGCATCGCTCTGCGTTTCGAACGCAAATCGGGCGATCACGGACATCTCTTTGGTTCGGTCACGTCGATCGATATTGCTGACGCTCTCAAGGCGAAAGGCTACGAGATCGACCGCCGCCGGATCATCCTCAAGGATCCGATCAAAGACACCGGCGAATATACGGTCAACGTTAAACTTCATCGCGAAGTCACGCTGTCGGTGCCGGTAACCGTTGCCGCCGAAGGTGCGGAACCGGTCGAGGCTGCAGCACCGGAAGCCGCAGTCGAAGAAGCAGCGTAAACGCGTCCGACGAACTTTGGTTCGTCGACGTCGCTCGGTTACAAGTAATCAGATCATTAGCTCGAAGTGCCGTCGAACACGGTACTTCGGGCTTTTGTGAATTTTTACGGAAGGTTTTAATTTCAAATTGTGGCGAATCAAGTTAAACTTGTTTTCCAGAGGTAGACTATGACTGTAGCCAGTGAACAATTTGTTGTCGATGCGACCGGGCACCGAAATGCAGTCCTGATCGGGATGGAACGATACTCTGAATTGATGGCTGCCGAGGAAGAACTTGACTGTATTCGAGCGTTCGACGAGGCTAAGTCAGCCGATGACGTGGCAATTCCATTTCTGCAGGCGGTGAAAGAGATCGAGGGTCGGCGTGAATGAATTATGAGTTACTCATCTTGCGTCGTGCTCAGAAAGAGTTGGAAGATTTACCGAAAGGTGACTTCGAACGAATGTGCGATACATTGTTAGCCCTCACGGTTCAACCGAGGCCGTCGGGATGTAAGAAATTGGTCGGGCGTGAAGGTTGGCGAATTCGGTCAGGAAATTTCCGGGCAATCTACGAAATTGATGACTCGAAAAGAATCGTGACCATCCTGCATATCGGAAACCGGCGAGACGTATATTCCTAGTTTTTCGGATCGAATTATCGCTCGAAAAAATCGCATCCGTTCCGTTGTACGACCGGTCGGTTGAGAGTAGTATTAGAGACTGCAAATTCATATTTGTAGTCTCTTTTTTGTCCTCAAAAACGGCATCTTTACCCCGCCGATTTTGACTTTTCTTACATTTTACGGAGCATTATCACACGATGGCGAGCGTTTTCCCCGATTCACGACGAGAGCAATTCCTTGAAAGATCGCTGCCGAGCAGCGAGGAGAGCGAGCGTGTCATTCTGGGAGCGATCTTGCTCGACAACAGTGTGATCGCGCAGGCTGTCGAGCATTTGAAACCGGAGGATTTCTATTCTCCGCTCAATCGACGTGTTTTCGCCGCGATGATCGCCCTGTTCGAGAAACAAAAGCAGATCGACCCGATCCTGATCGGCGAGGAACTCAAAAAAGAAGGCTCGCTCGAATCGATCGGCGGCACGTCGACGATCACCAATCTCACATTCGGACTGCCGCATTTTTCGAACGTCGAGGAATATATCAAGGTCGTCCGCGAAAAATCGGTGATGCGGAACCTGATCCGCACCTGCAACTCGATCACGGGCGAGGCACTGGCCGAAGAGGACGAGGCGGAAAATATCCTCGACAACGCTGAGCGAATGATCTTTGCTCTCGCCGAGGCACGAACGCGGCAGGGGTTTTCGCGGATCGCTCCGGTGGCTGAGAGCATCGTGATCCGGGCTAAAGCACACGCCGAGAACAATTCGACCGGCATCACCGGCCTCTCTACCGGTTTTTTCGAACTCGACGATATGACCTCAGGATTTCAGCGGACCGATCTCGTCATCATCGCCGGCCGGCCGTCGATGGGAAAGACCGCTCTCTGCCTGACGCTCGCTCAAAATGCAGCGTTGCAGTCGAACGCCGTCGTTGCCGTATTTTCGCTCGAAATGTCCAAGGAGCAGCTCGTCACACGTATGCTCTGCTCCGAAGCACGCATCAACGCTCATCGGTTTCGCACCGGGCACCTGATAACCAGCGAATGGGCGCGGCTCGCTCAGGCGGTCGGCACGTTGTCGGACGCACGTCTGTTTATTGACGACACGCCCGGTATTTCCGTGCTCGAGATGCGTGCAAAATGCCGCCGTCTGGCCGCCGAGCAAAAGCAGATCGATCTGATCGTTGTCGATTACCTGCAGCTGATGAGCGGCGGCAAACGCACCGAATCTCGTCAGCAGGAAGTCTCGCAGATCTCGCGTGAGCTCAAGGGGCTGGCCAAGGAGCTCAATGTCCCGGTCGTCGCTCTGTCGCAGCTCTCGCGTGCCCCTGAGGCCCGCAACCCGCCCAGACCGTTGATGTCCGACCTTCGCGAATCGGGAAGTATCGAGCAGGACGCTGACGTCGTCGGATTTATCTATCGCGAGGAATATTACAAACCCGAAACCGAAATTCCCGGTATCGCCGAGCTGATCATAGCCAAACAGCGAAACGGCCCGACCGGCACCGTCAAACTCGCATTCCTCAGAGAGTTTACGCGTTTCGAAAATTTTTACAGCGGCTAGTCCGCGAAGCCGTCAGAACCACCTGCGGTAAGGGGCGGTTGAACGGAAAAACACAAAAAAATGACCACTAACCTAAGGTTCCCGATCGGCGAATTTGACATGGCGTTTGAGACGACCCATCAGGCTCGTCTTAAACGCATACAGACTATCAGAGAACTGCCGGCACAGTTAACCGCTGCCGTCGTGGGCCTCACCGACAAGCAACTCGATACGCCGTATCGACCCGAAGGCTGGACCATTCGGCAGACGGTGCATCACGTCGCGGACAGCCATATCAACTCGGTCATCCGATTCAAACTGGCGTTGACCGAGGAAACGCCGCCGACGATCAAACCGTACCATCAGGAACTCTGGGCCGAACTCGGCGATAGCAAACTGCCGACCGACGTGTCGCTAAACCTGATCGCCGCTCTGCACACCCGCTGGGTTGCCCTGCTCGAGTCGATGTCGGAGGCCGATTACAATAAGACGTTCATTCACCCGCATACCGGCGAATGGACGCTTGAGGGCACGCTTGCACTCTACGCCTGGCACTCGCTGCATCACACGGCACACATTACGAATCTAAGCGAAAGTGAGGGTTGGTAACAGGGAAAGCGGCCGCGGATAAACGCGGATAACGCTAGTCGGTCTGTGTACGCGGCGATAAGTGTGGTAAAACATTTGCATGCCTGAATCAAAAGATCGGCTCGTATCGCTCGACGTATTTCGCGGAATGACCATCGCGGGGATGGTTTTGGTCAATAATCCCGGCGGGTCGCCTGTCTATTGGCCGCTGGATCACGCCGAATGGAACGGCCTGACGCCCACTGATTGGATATTTCCGTTTTTCCTATTTATCGTAGGCGTTTCGATCTCGATCTCGCTTGGCAAACGCGTCACGCAAAAGCCTGACGCTCAAGCATATTGGAAGATCGTGTCACGCTCCGCGACGATTTATTTGCTCGGAGCGGCGATCTCGATCATCCCCTTCTTTCAGTTCCAAGCGACTGATGCACCTGATGCCATAAAGATATTGGTCTGGCTCGCGTTTGCGGCGGCTTTATACTTTCTGCTGCTACGAAATTTTAAGATCGCGGCAGCATTTGTGGTTGTCGGTTTGCTAGGTATCGCAGGGCTAAATCTCGCCGGATATAACGTCGTTCCCTACAATTACGGCACGCTGCGCATTTTCGGCGTGCTCCAGCGTATCGCGGTTTGTTATCTGGTCACATCGCTAATATTTCTGCACACGAATTGGAAACAACAGGTCGGTATTGCGGTCGTTCTGCTCCTCGGCTACTGGCTTGTGATGACCGTGATACCTGTTCCCGGCTGCGACATAACCAGCATCAGCGACAAAGCCTGCAATCTGGCGGCCTACATCGACCGCTCTGTCCTGACTGAAAATCACATCTGGCGTGGCGGCAAAGTCTATGATCCCGAAGGCATTCTCTCGACGATCCCCGCGATAGTAACAACGATCTCGGGCGTATTGACGGGACGATGGCTCGTGTCAGAACCGGGAGCGGAAGCGACTGGGTTTCCGCCTGATGCCAATGCCAACAGCCTTAACAAAGTGAGCGGCTTATTCTTCTTCGGCGTTGCTCTGCTCGCTCTCGGTCTCATCTGGAACAGCTATTTCCCGATGAATAAAGCTCTCTGGACAAGCTCCTATGTGCTTGCGACAACCGGCATTGCGTTGCTAACACTTGGGTTTTGTTACTGGCTCATCGACATCAAGGGCTATCGCAAATGGGCGAAACCCTTTGAGATATTTGGCTCTAACGCTTTGGCTCTTTTTGTTTTCACCGGCATCTTCGCCCGCATGATCGCCGCCTATCGTGTCACCGGAGCAGACGGCCAGCTTATTTCAAGTCAGCGTTGGGTAGTGAACCACGTCTATCTGCCGATCTGGAACCCAATCGATGCTTCGCTGGCATTTGCCATCAGCTTTATCCTATTTTGGCTGTTCCTGATGTGGCTGCTGTACCGGAAGAGGATATACATTAAGGTCTAAAAAGATCACCCACTAAACACACGAAAATCACGAAAAAGAGAGTCCGTCCTATTTCGTGCTTTTCGTGAATTTCGCGGGAAAATTCCTCCGTCTACTTTATCTCGAAATTGCGGATCTCCGCCGCCAGGTCTTTCGAGAGTTGGAGTTTTTGGGCGTCGAGCGTTTTGCGTTCTTTTTCGAGTTCCTCGATGCGGGTTTCCTGGTCGTTGGCCTTGGCGATGTAGCGGGCGATCAGGGTTTTGGCTTCGGCGGTTTTGGACAGAGCCTCGATGTTTTCGCGGAGCCGTTTTTGGTCGGACTCGATCTTGCTGACCTCGTCGTCAAACGACTCGAGCCGTGCCTCGACACTGGCCATCTGTGAGCGAATTTCAACGATCTTGTCGAGTTTGGCCCGGACGGTGTCATTGATATAGCCGCGGGTCATGAATAGGGCAAGGTCGACCTTGGAAAGGTTGGTCAATTGGTAGGTGTCCATCAGCGGTTGACGGAACGATATTTTGAAAGTTTTTTCCTCAAGCGAGCCTAGCTCGACGCGGAATCGGTAAAATTTCTGGGTCGTATACGCCGGTTTCGGCGTGTCGTCGCCGAGTTCCCATCCGTCGCGGATCGGCACCTCGATATACATCACCTTTGGCCGTTCGGTCTGGTTGGAGATCTCATAGGTCTTCTGCTCGCCCTTAAAATAATGAACCTGAAAAATGCCATTGACCGCAGTGACCAACTTGGCCGGCTCGCGGTCGCCGGTCTGGCGGACACGGACGTGGGTGCCGAGGTCGAGAGCGAACGAGATCAAACGCTGCTCTTTGGGCTTTAAGCGTTCCATCAGGGCCTCGCCGGCATAGGCGTTGCCGTCGATGACGGTGAGGCTGCCGCTCTCGAGCGTCAGGTTGGTCAGATTTTTGAGCAGGACGCCGCTGTACGGACGGTCCTGACGGACGGACTCGTTGTAGACAGAGACACGTTCGCCGTCCATCTTGGTCTGGACGATCGGGATCAGTGCCGAACGGTCACGCATCAAGGTCACAGGCTGTTCGATCCGGTATTCGAAAAGGTCGCCGATCTCCTCGCCGGTGGCCGCCGTTTGCACACCGGAATTGGTACTGGTCAGAGCATCGCTCACGGTTGTATTGCTGATAGTGGAGCTATTGCTATTCAGAATGCCTGTTCGGAAGTTAGAAACCTCCTGTCCGTCAACTACAAAGCTATTCTGCGACGCCGTCGATCCTGGTGACATCGCAACCAGGTTCTGCGTGTTTCGACCGTTCATCGGCAACTGACTGACCTCTCTGGAGCTCACATTCGAAGAGATGCCGGAGTTTGTCTCATTTGCAGGGCTGCCCGATCCACGTCCGGTACCGCCCTGCGGCTCGTAGATCTGCGGCTGTAGCTGTAGATCGGACGGTGTCGGGACGATCGGGCGATAGCGGTAAAACGGTTTCTGGAGCTGCTGGATAAACGATATCGGTGAACCCGAGACGAGCGAGAGTTGGACGCTCTGCCAGTCTTCGTCGCTGATGTTGTCGACGATCGCCCACCCCTGGAAAAACGGCTTGCCCTCGGCGTCGAGAACGACACGGTAGGTCGTTTTCCAGATCGGGGCGGCAATGGTGTAGCTGACGACCATCTCACGCTGTCCAGTGCCCTGGGACGTGACGGTGATGGTCTTGGCGTCGAGACGGCGGGTCGAGGCGGTGGCGTTGGCAAATTCGTTAACGTCCTTTCGCGTGCCTTCGTCGAGCAGTTTGACGCTGCGGACGTCGGCGAGATCAAAGCTCGAGATCTCGCCGCTCTCGGACGCGATCACCAGAACGCTGGTCATCTGCGTCTCTTTTTCGGTCTTGATCTGTTTGCGTTCGATGGTGAGGATCGAGCCCGTCGCTGTACCCTTGGTCGACGACACGATCACCTTGGCACCCTGCAATTGCGACAGCACCGACGATATGCCCCCGCCATCGCCCGAGACAGGGTTAACCGAAAACGGTATCTCCGACATCCGCGACGCGATGGGTGCCGATGAATTGTAGCTGACCGCTCCGATCTTGCCCTGGCCGAGGTCGAGGACGATCATCGATTTTAGGACATCGTCGACCTGCGATTGTTTGAACGACAGGTTAACCTCGGCGTTGCCGGTGACGAATCCGCGGCGTTCGATATAGGCGACGCCATTGGAATAGAGAATGACGCGGCGGATCGGTAATTTGTTTGGATCCTCAGATCTTGCCGCCGCCGGGGCCGACGCGACCACCGCCGCCCGCCGGGTCCCGCGAACCTGAGCCTGTGCCGAGAGTGAACACACGAGTATCAATAGGGAAATGAGCTGTTTTCGCATTGTCTTAAATTCCTTTTATAAAATTGGTGTCGCCGATCCGTCTAAAGGATGAGGTGAATGTACGATTTGGTTGCTTTTGCGACAAAGATCAAGTCGAAGCTGTCTCAGAAGTCGGCACTATTGAAAATAAACGGAGGATTTAACCGCAAATGACGCAGATGACGCAGATCGTAGAGCAACTTCTAAAATCAGATCTGATAAATCCGCTTTCTCCGCGTCATCTGCGGTCAAAAGAACGCCATTTCCTTCCACCTGTCACTTTTAGGACAGCCTAGACTGGGGCACATAAACAAAAAGAGCACGAACCGAATTTGTCCGGTTCGTGCTTCTTCGCGTTTTTTCGCGGTTAATTTGACCTTATGCCGCAGCCGCTACTACCTTGGCGGCGGCGTCGGCCATGCCTTGGGCGGGGATGATGCCGATGCCGGAGGTTTCGAGCACGCGGCGGCCTTCTTCGACGTTGGTGCCCTCGAGGCGGGCGACGATCGGGATGGTGACGCCGAGATTTTTAGCCGCGGCGACGACGCCGAGAGCGACCATATCACAGCGGACGATGCCGCCAAAGATATTGATCAGCACGGCCTTGACGTTGGTGTCGGCGAGCAAGATCTTGAACGCCTGTTCGACGCGTTCCTGCGAGGCACCTCCGCCAACGTCGAGAAAGTTAGCGGGTTCGCCGCCGGCGAGTTTGATGATGTCCATCGTCGCCATCGCGAGGCCGGCACCGTTGACCATACAGCCGATATTGCCGTCGAGCTTGATGTAGTTGAGGTCGTGTTTGGACGCCTCGATCTCGAGCGGTTCTTCCTCGTTCAGGTCACGCAGATCGATAAATCCGCGGTGGCGGAACAGGGCATTGTCGTCAAATGTCAGCTTGGCATCGAGTGCGATCAGACGGCCGTCCGTCGTCAGCAGAAACGGGTTGATCTCAACCAACGACGCATCCGAACCCTCGTATGCGTCGTAAAGCGAGAGCATAAATTTGGACGCTTGACCGATCAGTTCGGCCGGAATCCCGAGGCCGAACGCCAGTTTGCGAGCTTGAAACGGACGAAGGCCGACGGACGGGTCGATCGTTTCTTTGAGTATCAGTTCGGGCGTCTCGGCGGCGACCTTTTCGATATCCATACCGCCGGCCGAGGAGGCCATAAACACGTTTCGTCCCGTGACACGGTCGAGCGTGATGCCGAGGTAAAATTCCTTGTCGATCGGCAGGCCCTCTTCGATAAGCAACGTTCGGACTTCTTGCCCGTCGGGGCCGGTCTGGTGGGTGACGAGCGTCATGCCGAGGATCTGCTCGGCAAGTTCCCGGGCTTCGGCGGGCGACTTGGCAAGCTTAACGCCGCCGCCTTTGCCGCGGCCGCCGGCGTGGATCTGAGCCTTAACGACGACCACCGCGGTGCCGAGTTCTTTGGCCGCTGCTTCGGCTTCCTCAGGCGAGTGGGCGACGATGCCGCGCGGAACCGGAACGCCGTATTCCTTCAGGATAGCTTTGCCTTGATATTCGTGAATTTTCATATATTTGCGAACGAGTACGAAACAATGAGTTTAGCTGTCAGCACCGCAAAAATCAAAGGCCGGACGCTGGGCCCGGCCTTGGAGATCTGCGATATCGTGCGCTATTCGCTCTTTATGTCGACTTTGAGATTATAGGGTTTCCAGGTTCCGGCTTCTTTGACGTACTTAAATGTAAACCGGGTCTTTGCCGGCGTTGTCGGATAGAAACCGGTCAGTATCAGACCCTTGTCACCCTTGACAGTCTCGAACGTTGGCGAGGGCTCAAATGTTGCCTTTAGGCCGCGGAGTTGATCGGACTTGAGATACACTTTTTTCTCGACGAAACCCTTAAACGCCTCTTTGAATTTCTCCGGCGTGTACTCGTCCTGAAAGATCGTGGCCATTTTCTGGTGAAGCGAGTCGAACTTGCCGGTTTCCACCGCTCCGAAAAAATCGCCCAGCGTGCTAAGCGCCAGACTCTGAAGCTCGGATTCGTCCGGCATCACGGCTTCGGCAGCGACGCCGCCTTTTTTGAAAACGATACCGCTGAGCGTCATCTCGCTACCGTCCGGAGCCTTGTCGATCGTGTATGACGGGCCGCCAAATACGCCGTTAAGCTTTAATGTTTTTGCCGCTTCGTCGATCACCACGCTGCCGTTGGTCGCCGAGTTTGACACATTTCCTTTTATGTCGAAGTCGGCGCCGCCGTCCGAACGGATCGTAACAGTTGATCCGTCGGTTCCTGTCCAGAAACCCACGTACTGGCTCGGTGCCGGTTTCGTTTCCCCGCCGCAGGCAAAACCCATGAGCAACAGAGCACCCAATGCAATCCCAAGTGTGATGAGAGGTCTGCCAACACGGTGTGTCGGTGTATTTGTTTGTTTCATTTTCGTACTCCGGTATTAAATATCGTCCACGGTCCTGCTTTCGCTCCTATCGAATGCTGACCTCGAGCGAAAGCAATCTCCATTTGTCGTCCCGCAGCACGTACTCGGTCTCGAACCGTACCGCGGAGGGTTTTGTTTCGAACGTACCGCCGAGCACAAGTACATTAAGGCCTTTTTCGATTCGGATCGAAGGCAGGGGCTCGAATGTCGGGCTCATTTCAGCAGCCATTTTGAGTATTGGCACTACAAAGGCTTTTTTTTCGATAAATGAGGCAAATACCGCCTGCATCTGTTCCTCGGTCTTGTTTGCCTGAAAATCGCTCGACGATTGTTCGTATATTTGCGAAAAACTGCCTTCTTCCACGGCCGCAGCGAGCAGCGACATCGTTTCTTTTACCACACCCTCGGTCACGGCGGCGGACGGAACCTCGGCATCGGCGTGATTCTTACCGCTGTTGGCAGGACGGTTCGAACCGCTCGTGATGCCCGAGTTTGCGGCATCGCCTATCGCCCGCTGTCGGCAGGACGCAAACCCCATAACAACAGCAAGAGCGACCAAACTCGCAAAGATAAGTCTCAAACTCATTTATTGTTTCGAAAATGCACTCCCTTGCCTTTCTGTTCGATACTTGCCGGGCGGTTCGCCTAGTTTTTTCGCCACGGGGCAAGCAGGTTCTTCCAGCTATCGGCGGTTCTCTGGTATTCAGATTCACAACGAACTGCTCGTTCTTTCGGCAAATAGCCCTTTGTCACAATGCCCGGATACTTTGACGAATTGGACCCATAGATCATGCAGAGCGAATTGTAGAACCGCTGCTCACTCAAAAGATGTTCGTCGGCCATACT
>JAYVUD010000267.1:0-4776 GCA_043788335.1 Chloracidobacterium sp.
TCAACCTCGAAACGATCAACCCGTCCGTTGCCGGGCCCAAACGTCCGCAGGATCGGATCGAACTGTCAAATTTGGACGATCGTTTCATTGAGTTGTTTACTAAATCGACTGCTGACGGCGGATACGGAAAGAGTATCGAGGATATCGAAAAACGTTTTCCGGTCTCGATGGGACTGGCTACGACCGGCACCAGCGAGGGTGGCGGGGAACAGAGTCAAAAATCGCGGCCTGAGACGCACCACGATACGGTTTCGACACAAAATACCAATGTCGAATCCGAGGTCGAAATGATGAACAACCGACCGACGCCGGACCGAGTTGAGAATTCGGAAGCCGAGAATTTGGTAGTTAATACAACGGTCGGAAATGGCGATGTTCTGATCGCAGCGATAACATCGTGCACAAACACGTCAAATCCGGCAGTAATGATCGCCGCCGGCATTGTTGCAAAAAAAGCGGCGATGAAAGGCATGAAAGTCCCGGCATACGTTAAAACGTCACTCGCGCCCGGATCTCGTGTCGTTACCGAGTATTTGGAAAAGGCCGGTTTGCAGCAGTACTTAAACGAGGTTGGCTTTAATCTGGTTGGCTACGGGTGCACGACGTGTATTGGCAATTCCGGGCCGCTCGACCCGGCGATCGAGGAACAGATCGTCGAACACGATCTGGTTGCCGCGTCTGTCCTGTCGGGAAACCGAAATTTCGAAGCTCGCGTTCATCAAAATATCAAAGCGAACTTTCTAATGTCGCCGCCGCTGGTAGTTGCGTTTGCTCTTGCCGGCACGGTCGTTAAGGATGTCTATCTGCATCCGATCGGCCAGGACACCGAGGGTAACGACGTTTTCCTCAAGGATATTTGGGCATCGCTCGACGAGGTCAAAGACTATCTGCAGACTGCGTTCGACCCGGATACGTATCGGCGTCTCTATTCGGAATTTGCTGAACAAAATCCACTTTGGAATAACATCTCAACCAGCGTCGGACAGATCTATGAGTGGGACGCGGACTCGACATACATTCAGGAACCGCCATTTTTTGAAAACTTCTCGATGGAAACGGGTAGCTTTTCGGATATCGTCGGAGCTCGGGCACTGGCAATTTTTGGCGATTCGGTCACGACCGACCACATTTCACCCGCCGGTGCTATCAAACCGAATTCGCCTGCCGGTCTTTATCTTCAGGAACTGGGTGTTGAGCAACAGGATTTTAATTCGTACGGTTCGCGTCGAGGAAACGACCGGGTCATGCTACGCGGCACGTTTGCCAACGTCAGGATCAAGAATCTCATCGCATCGCCGATCGAGGGTGGATTCACAAAGTATCAGCCCGACGGCGATGATCTGACGATCTATGACGCCGCAATGAGATATCAGGCGGAAGGGACACCGCTTATGATCTTTGCGGGTAAGGAGTACGGAACCGGAAGCTCGCGCGACTGGGCTGCCAAGGGCACGGCACTGATGGGTGTCAAGGCCGTCATAACCGAGTCGTTTGAGCGTATCCATCGGTCTAATCTGGTCGGAATGGGCGTGTTGCCGCTGCAATTTAAGGATGGCCAAACCGTTGCCAGCCTGGGCCTCGACGGCAGCGAGAAATTTGACCTCGTTGGGCTTGAAAACACCGACGTGAAACCGATGCAGGACCTCACGCTGCGCATTACGAGTGCCGACGGATCGATCTCAGAAGTTTCTCTGAAATTAAGGATAGACACGCCGATCGAAATTGAGTATTATAAGAGTGGCGGAATTCTCCCGTTCGTCCTCCGCCAACTTCTCGTTACGTCATAATCGATCGCGATATGCGTTTCGTTCCTTTGAAAGGAACGGGTATCAAATTTGGTCAACATTGCATAATTTTCTTGGAAAACCTCCGGAAATATTGTAATGTTGAACTGTCCCCTCATATCGTCCACGAAACGGCGCTCGTAACGTGCGCGATACCAACTTCCCAAGAGGTCTCTATGAATAAACTATTTTCGCTAACATTGGTATTTTGCATTGTTCTTGCCGGGCTTTTTCCGGTTTCGGCTCAGGTATCGGTTAAGAACAATAAACGGCAGGCGGTCCAAAAAGATAAGCTCAATAAGTTTGGACAAACCGAAGCGTTTTCCGACGGAACCGGCGTGTTTGTTCGCTGGGCAATGGACGTCGAGACCGACAACGTCGGGTTTGTGGTTTATCGGATCAGTGCCGCCGGACAGGTGCGTGCCAATGAAAATGCAATACTTGGCTCCCGAGCGAAAGATGGCTCCGAGCCCGCATATGGTGAATCTTATTCGTACTTTGACCGTGAAGGCAGTGTTGGTGACGTTTATGTGATCGAAGCACTGGGTGCCGGCGGCGAAAAGATCTCAAGCGAAAAAGTCCCGGTTGCGTACCTGGGTGACATATCGTCGGTTGCCGGGCGTTCGTCGCAGGAAATGCTCAATGCTCCGGTCGCTCAATCGGTTTTTGCAACGTCGACCCTCAGACTTCCCAAAGCTTTGCAGACAGAGCTTTCAATGTCCCAAACGCCGCCGGATCCGGTGACGCAACGGCAGATCGCCGCCAAGGCCGGTGCCAAGTTCGGCATTCGTGCCGACGGATTTTACCGTGTTTCCAGAGCAGAGCTGATGTCCGTGGGTTTCGACCTGAGTAGCGATCCGGGTAAATGGCAATTATATTGTGACGGCGTCGAACAGGCCATACAGGTCGCCCCGAACGGCGACTATCTTGAGTTTTTGGGAAAGGCAAAAGAGACCATTGAGAGTGATCTTCGCTTTTATTTTCTGGTGGTCGGAGACACTTGGGGCAAGCGTATGGGAACAAGCGTTTCCCGCCCGATCGGGCTGCCGATACCGTCGGCCAATTATCCGCAAACGTCGTTTGTAAAGGAACGGGTCTATTACATCTACGACATTCTAAATGGGCCGGCCGAGAATTTCTGGGGACGATTGGTTTCCAATACCGGCACGAACTTTGCGTTTAATTTGACTGGCGTTGACCCTTCCGCAAGCTCGGCTACGGTCAATATAAAGTTACAAGGATATACAGCCACGGCCCACAATGTGAGTATGACGCTAAACGGGCAACCTGTTGATACGTCCGTATCCAGCAATCAATCCGCATTTGGGGTGACGATGACAATGCCGGCGAGCTCCCTCGCCGAAGGCATCAATACCTTGCACTTGAACACGGCAGTCGCCGGCGACTATATACTCTTTGACTCGATAGCCGTGAGCTATTCGAGAAAGTTTCTCGCCGATCAGGATCAGATCACCTTCTTTACAACAAATTATCGTTCGACCAAGGTTGTCGGATTTAGCACGCCGAATGTCCGCATGTTTGACATGACGCAGGATGGACAACCGCTGGAAGTTCTGAACCTGAACGTTACGCCGAATGCGGGCAAATACGACGTCAATCTGCCGTCGAACCGAGGGCGTGTACTTTATGCCGTTGAGAACTCCGCTGCCAAGACCGTGGCGAAGGTCGAGGCCAATATTCCGTCGACGCTTTCAGTACCGAACCATTCGGCAAACCTCCTCATCATTACCTACCCGGATTTCAGTCGTTCGGCGTCGAAATGGGCTCAATATAGAGCGAACCAGGGTATAAGCACCGAAGTGGTAGATGTCCGGGACATCTTTGACGAGTTCAATTACGGACAGTCAAGTTCGGATTCGATAACGGCGTTCCTTGAATATGCCGTCGGTCATTGGCAGACGCCGCCACAGTACGTGCTGCTGTTGGGCGAGGCTACCTATGATCCGAAAAATTACGAGGGTCACGGATATCAGAATTTCGTACCGACCAAGATCGTCGACACCGTCTACACCGAAACCCCAAGCGATGAGGCGATGGCGGATTTTAACTCTGACGGTTTGGCCGAGATCGCGATAGGCCGCATACCGGCCTTGACAAATCAGGACGTGATGAACGCCCTTGCTAAAGTCCAGGCGTTCGAAGTGCCGGCAAATCAAAGCCTGGGTCGGGGAGCTCTATTTGCCTACGACCTGCCGAACGGCTACGATTTTGCGGGAATGAGTGCGACCCTAAGGGGCACGCTGCCTGACAGCATGCCGGCGGTGATGGTCGGTCGAGGTGACGCCAATTCGCAGACGACGCTGATCAATGAGATGAATAATGGGCGATATGTCATAAATTATTCTGGCCACGGGACCACCGGGGCCTGGGCCGCTGTTTCGTTCTTTTCGAGCAACAACGTTGTAGCGCTCACGAACGCTAACAACCAGTCGATCTTTACAATGTTGACGTGCTTAAACGGCTATTTCATTAACCCGAACGCGGACAGCCTCGCAGAGAAGTTGTTAAAGGCGACGAACGGCGGAGCGGTTGCCGCTTGGGCTTCGGGTGGTAAGACGACTCCGGATATCCAGATGGTAATGGCGACCCGCTTTTATACTCAGATCGGGATCGGAAATATCACCCGCCTCGGCGATCTGGTCAGCGACGCGAAATCCGTCATACCCGGCGGAACCGACGTTCGTTACTCGTGGGCTCTGCTCGGCGACCCGATGCTCAAGGTTCGTTAACCCTCATATTACATATGAAAAAAAGGCGGCCGCGAAAACATCGCGGCCGCCCTTTTAATTTGTGGTACTCGCGGCGGGATTCGAACCTGCGACTTCTTCCTTCGGAGGGAAGCACTCTATCCACTGAGCTACGCGAGCTTAAAACTTCAGGTGAAATAATATCATTAACTCGTCACGATCGAAATGTGCTTGATGCGGACTGGTTCAACCGGACGTTCGCCCTCTTTCGGCTGAACGCCTGA
>JAYVUD010000268.1:0-10912 GCA_043788335.1 Chloracidobacterium sp.
AACGCATTCACACCGAGCGATTTTGTTACGGAGATAAAGGACACTAACACCGCGGCCAGCGACCAGCCGCTCTCGCTATATTTTCACTTTCCGTTCTGCAAAAAGCTCTGCTATTTCTGCGGCTGCAACATGAAAGTGACGAGCGACCGCACGCTCATCGTCGAGTACAACGGCTATATCAAAAAGGAGATCGACTTGCTCCGGCCGATGATCTCCGACAAACGACGGGTTGCCCAGATGCACTGGGGCGGCGGTTCGCCCTCGTATCTCGAACCGGAAGAGATCCTCGAGATAGGTAATTATATTAAGTCTCAGTTCGAGTTTGAGCCGGACATCGAGGCGAGCGTCGAGATCGACCCGCGGGGGCTTACCCGCGAGCACATGGCGGCGTTTCGCGACGTTGGATTTAACCGGACGAGCTTCGGCGTACAGGATTTCAATCTCAAGGTGCAGGAGGCGATCAACCGCGTCCAGTCCGAAGAGATCACCCGGCAGACGGTTCTATGGGCTCGCGAACTCGGGTTTGAGAGCGTCAATCTCGATATGATCTACGGTTTGCCGTTTCAAACGGTCGACTCGTTTGCCGACTCGATCGACAAGATCATCGACATCTCGCCTGACCGCATCGCGGTTTTCAATTACGCACACGTGCCCTGGCTCAAAAAACACCAGAACATCATCCCGATGGAGTCGATCCCGACGGCCGACGAGCGTCTCGCGATCCTCAAAATGTCGATCGAAAAACTGATCGAGGCCGGCTACGAATACATCGGCATGGACCATTTTGCCAAGCCGACGGACGAGCTCTCGATCGCCCAGAAAGAAGGCACGCTGTATCGTAATTTCCAGGGTTATTCGACCAAATCGGGCTGCGACGTCTACGCGTTCGGGGTTTCGGCGATCAGCCAGTACGAGAACATTTACGCTCAGAATATCAAGGACATTCGGCAGTATTACGCCGCCATCGACAAGGGCGAGGCCGCGACCGGCGTCGGTTACCGCATGACGGCGGACGACCACATCCGCAAGGACACGATAATGCAGCTGATGTGCAATCTCGAGATCGATAAACGCCGCGTCGAACGGGAATTCGGTATCGATTTTGAGCAGTACTACGGCGACGACATCAGGAAATTAGACCCCTTTATCGCCGAAGGGTTGGTCGAAAACAGCACGGACGCGATCAAGGTAACAGGTTCGGGACTGCTCATCATTCGCAACATCGCGATGTGTTTCGACGCCTATCTCGAGCAGATGATGAGGGACAAACCGGTATTTTCGAAGACGGTATAACGGCGCGCAATATGAGTGAAACGATCGGAGTGGTACTACTCAATCTGGGCGGCCCCGACTCGCTGGATGCGGTCGAGCCATTCCTATATAACCTATTTTGCGACCCGGACATCATTGATTTTCCGGGCGCGTTTCTGTTTCGCAAGCGTCTCGCTACGCTGATCTCGACGAAGCGGTCGCCGCGGGTCGAAAAGCAATACGAGCAGATCGGCGGCAAATCTCCGCTCAAGGACCACACGCTCAAACAGGCCGAGTTGCTCGAGGCAAAGCTGAACGAAAAGATTCCGGCCAAGGTCTACGTCGCGATGCGCTATTGGAACCCAACGACCGACGACGCTCTCGACGCGATCGAACGTGACGGCATTAAACGCGTCATTATGCTGCCGCTCTACCCGCATTACTCCAAGGCAACGACCGTCTCGAGCATGAAAGAGTGGGATAACCGTTTGAAAGAACGACATTCGCGACTGCAGCTCGACACGACGCTGATCGAATCGTATTACGATCATCCGACGTACGTCGAGGCATTTGTCGAGCGGATAAACGAGGCGTTTGAGCGTATTCCCGCAGAGCGACGTGACAGCGTCCACATCCTGTTCAGTGCCCACGGGACGCCGATGAAACTGGTCCGCGAGGGCGACCCGTACTCGCTGCATATCAAAAAAACCATCGACGCGATCGTCCGTCAGGGCGGCATCACGCACGACTACAGCCTCTGCTACCAGTCAAAGGTCGGCCCGCTCAAATGGCTGACGCCGTCGACGCCCGACACCATCAAGGAACTGGCGGCAAAGGGCGTCAAGAATATGCTGATCGTGCCGGTCGCGTTCGCGTCCGATCATCTGGAAACGCTCTTCGAGGTCGGAATTGAGTTTAGGCATATGGCCGAAACCGCGGGCGTGGAGCATTTTGAGGTAACGGTCGGTTTGAACGACTCGCCCAAGTTCATCGACGCGCTCGCCGAGCTTGTGTTCGAAAAGGCCGGAGTTCCGGCCCCGATGAACGCCAGCGGGGCTAAGGTATAATGGACAAGAAAGTTGCGGTCATCGGCGGCGGGATATCGGGTTTGACGACCGGGTATCTATTAAAACGCAAGGGCGTAAACGTCACCGTCTTTGAAGGCTCCGACGCAGTCGGCGGCAATATCCAGACGATCGAAAAGGACGGTTACACCGTCGAGCAAGGTCCGAACAGCCTGCTCGTATCACCGCGGCTTGTCGATCTGGTCAGGCTCCTAAAGCTCGACGATCAGGTCATCGCCGCTGACCCATCGGCGAAAAGACGCTATATCTTGACAGGCAATAGGCTCGAGGCGATGGGCCCGAAATCATTTGTTAACGGCTATTTTTCGCTCAAGACGATATTTGGCCTGATGCGTGAACCGTTCGTGCGTTCAAAGTCACCGGAGCACGAATCTGTCGCCGAATTCGTCTCGCGGCGTATCGGCCCCGAGTTTCTGGACAAGGCGATCGATCCGTTCGTTTCGGGCGTTTACGCAGGCGACCCGGCAGATCTGTCGATGCGTTCGGCGTTTCCGAAACTGTATGAGATGGAACGCGATTTCGGCAGTTTGATAATGGGGACGCTCCGCCGCAAGGTCGAAAAGCCCGACCCTGATTTTCCTCGCACATTCTCGTTTCGTGGCGGATTGAAAACGCTTATCGGCAAACTCGCCGGCGAGATCGGCGAAGGTGTTAGATTATCGACACCCGTAAATGCGATCGAGACCGCCGACGGCGGCAAATATAGCGTGAATGGTGACACCTTTGACGCCGTCGTGATCTCAACGCCGTCATTTGTGGCAGCCGATCTGATCAAAGGCCGCGACGCCGGGCTCGGCGAAATGCTGGCGGAGGTCAATTACCCGCAGGTCGCCGTGGTCGTTTTGGGCTTTAAGTCCGAAAAGATCAAGACAAAGCTCGACGGTTTTGGCTTTTTGATCCCGAGCAAGGAAAACCGGCGGATACTCGGCACGCTCTATCATTCGGCGGTGTTCCCGGAACGCTCGCCCGATGGTTTTGAGATGCTGATGACCTTTGTCGGCGGCGTCCGTTCGGGCGACTCGCTCGATGATAAAACTGACGACGAACTCACGTCGGTCGTGGAGGATGAACTGCGGTCGATACTTGGCGTCGTCGATCAGCCCGATTTTGTCCATATCAAACGCTGGCGGCGGGCTATCCCGCAATATCGCGTCGGTTACGAAGACGTCACCGCGGCGTGCGCGGCGTTTGAGGAAAGCAATCGCGGACTCTATTTTTGCAGCAATTTTTACCGCGGCGTCTCGATGAGCGACTGCGTCAAGAACGCGTTTGAGACCGCCGACAATATTGAAAAGTATTTGAGTTAAAGAAATGAGCAACATCGATCTACCCGGTTTTCCCGTCTCGCGTCTCCGCCGACTACGCCGTTCCACCACGATCCGCGATATGTTTCGCGAAACGACGCTCGCGGTGTCCGACTTTATTTACCCGCTGTTTATCGTCGAGGGCGAAAACTTTAAGAAAGAGATCTCGTCGATGCCCGGACAGTATCAGATGTCGATCGACAACATCCTGATTGAGTGCGGCGAGCTAACGAGCCTCGGCATCGGTTCGATCCTGCTGTTTGGTATACCGGCCGAAAAGGACGAGGTCGGCACCGGAGCGTATGCCGATGACGGCATCATCCAGAAAGCCGTTCGTGCGATCAAGGCGTCGTTCCCCGATATGCTCGTCATCACCGACGTCTGTCTCTGTGAATACACCTCGCACGGGCATTGCGGTGTGGTCGAGGGCGGTTATGTAAATAACGATAAGACGCTCGAACTGCTGGTAAAAGAGGCGGTGTCGCACGCCCGTTGCGGAGCCGACATCATCGCACCGAGCGATATGATGGACGGCCGCATCGGTGCCGTTCGAGCAGGCCTCGACGCCGCCGGATTTACCGACACGCCGATAATGGCTTATTCGGCGAAATACTCATCCGCGTTCTACGGCCCGTTCCGCGAGGCGGCCGAGTCGGCCCCGCAGTTTGGCGACCGCAAGACATATCAGATGGATCCCGCCAATTCGGACGAAGCAATGCGCGAGATCGCCCTCGACATCCGGGAAGGTGCAGACATCGTGATGGTCAAACCGGCACTCTCGTACCTCGACATTATTCGCCGGACCAAAGACACGTTCACTATGCCGATCGCGGCCTACAATGTCAGCGGCGAATACTCGATGGTCAAGGCCGCCGCCGCAAACGGTTGGCTCGACGGCGACAAGACGATGATCGAGATACTGACGTCGATAAAACGGGCCGGAGCCGACGTCATCATCACATATTTTGCCAAGGACGCCGCTCGCATTATTAAGTAACAATGAATACATCAACCAGCAGCCAACTATTTGCCGAGGCCCAAACACATATGCCCGGCGGCGTTAATTCGCCGGTTCGAGCGTTCAAGTCGGTCGGCCGCCATCCGCTCTATATGAGCCGCGCTAAGGGGTCGCGAATGTTCGACGTCGACGGCAACGAGTTTATCGACTATGTCGGTTCGTGGGGCCCTATGATCCTCGGGCACGCGTTTCCGCGGGTGATCGACGCGATAAAACGAGCGGCCGAGGACAGCACGAGCTTTGGTACAAGCGGCGAAAAGGAGATCATTCTCGCCAAGCTGGTCAAAAAGTTTGTGCCGTCGATCGAACTCATCCGAATGGTCAACTCAGGCACCGAGGCGACGATGAGCGCGATGCGGCTGGCACGCGGATTTACCGGACGCGATAAGATCCTAAAATTCGAAGGCTGTTATCACGGTCACGGCGATTCGTTTTTGAGCAAGGCGGGTTCGGGCGTCGCGACGCTCGGCCTGCCCGACAGCCCCGGCGTGACCAGGTCGACCGCCGCCGATACGCTCAACGCTATTTACAACGATATCGCGTCCGTCGAACGGATCGTTGAGGAAAATCGCGGTCAGATCGCGGCCGTCTTTATCGAACCGGTTGCCGGCAATATGGGCTGTGTACGTACCGACGCCGGTTTTCTGGCTAAGCTTCGCGAACTCTGTACAGCTGAGGGCATCGTGCTGATCTTTGACGAGGTAATGAGCGGCTTTCGCGTCGCCCGTGGCGGAGCGCAGGAGCTTTACGGCATCACGCCGGACCTGTCGACATACGGCAAGATCATCGGCGGCGGCCTGCCCGTCGGTGCGTACGGCGGCCGACGTGACATTATGTCGATGATCGCTCCGTCGGGGCCGGTCTATCAGGCGGGAACGCTCTCGGGCAATCCGCTGGCGATGACGGCCGGGATCGAGACGCTCACGGCCCTCGACGAAGACGCCGAGTTTTACAACCGGCTCGAAGCGTCGGGCGACTATCTGCAAAAGGGAATCGAAAGCGCGGCGGCGGACCTCGGCCTCGATTGCACGATCAACCGCTGCGGATCGATGTTCACGCTCTTTTTCACCGCCGGCCCGGTGACGGATTTTACGTCCGCCAAGACATCCGATACGGCGAAATTCGGCACCTATTTCAACCAAATGCTCGAAAACGGCATCTACCTGGCTCCGTCCCAGTTTGAGGCGTGTTTCATATCCGGTGCACACAGCCGCGAGGATCTGGACCGCACGATCACAGCCGCCCGAAAGGCACTCGAGTCCGTGCGTTCGGCCTGAAAGAGGGGAATCGGGGTCAGACTTCTAATCGTGCAATTCTTTTGGGAGTTGTGCTGATATTGGGATATGGCAAGACGGATGAGGGTTGAGGTTGAGGGTGGGTTGTATCATTTGATCACTCGCAGGGCGACAGAAAGGTCGCAGAAGTAGTTGGAAATGTCGTCACGAAATACAGATTTATCAAGGCGGGCAGCGGGAGAATTGCACTATTGCAAATCTGACCCCGTTTTTTCTGTCCGAATTCGGTCCCGGCCGGTTTGATCGTCGTCAGCGGTGCCCCGAGCACTGTCGACCAGATCTGATAAAAATACGCTTCCGTGGCCAGGCTGCCCGATGGCGGACTGCCGACCTGATACGAACGGCTGCCGCGTTTCTCCAGCACCTTTCGTCCGTCACCGTCCGAGTAATGTTCAAACCTACGCTCGGTCACCGTGTTCTGTATACTCCCCGCCTTGGCCCGTGCACTACCGTAAAAAGCCTCGGCCCGACCCGCGACCGCCTTGCCATGAGCCAGAGATCTCAAATCGCCCTTCGCAACAAACCCAGATCGTAATATCGAACGCCTGACCCCTTTTCTTTCTCATTCCTAACCTATCCTGATTTACCAGCCATAAGATCCATCATGACTTTTGACTATGTTGAGAATTTGCGCCGTCCCCAAATCAAGTTCCAAAAGAAATTCAGACCAAAGACGAGCGTAAATGTAAAAATGCTGTAAATCGGAACTACTAAAACAAAAGCCGATTGTAGTACACGAGACTCTGCCTCGGTTATCGGTTGACGTCTAAGACCGAGTAAATCTGCGTCGACGAGTATGTATTTACAGTCCACCAATAAAACGTAAAATACCGAGGCGGACACAACGGCAAGCAGAAGCGATGGAATCTTCGAGTAACGTTCGAGTCTACTAAAAATGACCATCGCGAAAATGAAACCGACACACCAAAGTGCTAGGTTCAGACCGTCCTGTTCAAGTGACCGCCGTTCGCTATTAGTGAACAGTGCCAAGAGAAGTTGGAGCAGGACACCGGAAAGAAACATTCCAATTCCGTCCAAAAACGAGAGCCGGTGAACAGCCGCCCGCCACAATTCGTCATAGAGCCTTGTAGAATATTTATTCGTCAATTGCATATATTGGACCGGATCCAAGCTTCGACTCCACCAACCAGTCCGCCTGGGTCTTTTCTTAGGTAGACGCCATAATCATACGCTTTTCGGCTTAGACGAAGATCACCACCATTCCCCTTAAATGAATCGTCGAACACATCATGCAACGAAGAAAAAAGATCAGTGGCTGCACTCATGTTTATTCCTGCACTCAAGAATGCCGTAAAATGGTGGGTCTGATCGGCAGCATCGTATTTTTCGATCGAATCTCTCAAATCCGAGCGGAAGTCGCCTTGACCCAGGTCCTTTCCGTTCGCTACTTTTTTAATGTTTACTTTGCTGAATTCTACGTACGAGCTGGCGTTGATGTTTGCCGTCAGGAATTCTTTTATGTTGTCCAGCGTTTTTACCTGGGCGCCCACGTAATAAAGCGAAAATTGCTCATCAAACCCTGCGAGCACGGTAGTAAAGTCCGGGTGACCATTGTTTCCAGGAGAATTTATTTGATCTCTTATAAGCTGAGTGACAATTTTTCCAGCTCGAACAGCCATTCGCTCACACGGCCCCTGATCGGCAACTATGACGCCGCTTGACAGACCCACATCAACAAACTTCCAGCCAATAATTTCTGGTGTTCTTTGTGGGGGGTCTTCACCTAGAATATTAACTGTCGTGCTGCCCCACTCCGGTACTCTATATCCGGATCTGCCGTCACCTCGGACTTGAAATTCTCTAAATCCACCTCCGCCGTGCCCGTCGTCAAAGTGCTTGAAATGCGGGCCACTATAGTATTCCCCGGCTCCGGCATGTGCAGTTTCATGGGTATCCGAGCAATAGGCGGGCATCCAGTCGATCATGCAGCCTTCCTCGGGGCGGTTGACATCGCCGAAGTACTTGAACGATCTGCTGGACGACGGCAAGGCAAGCGTCGGGTCGGCGTTAGGATCGGACTTTGGTATCGAACCGCCCAACGGGTCGAATTCGATTTTCGAAGGCGGGTCGATGGCAGTTCCTTCGTTGCCGCTGTGGTCGATCTTCGTGTAGCTTGCCGAGACCGGGTCGTCGTGCCGCCAGTAGACCTCACTCGTCGTCGAAGTCACGATCTGCTCGGCCAATACTCCGTTATTGAGAATGACGTTTGTCTGTTTCTTGGCTCCCGCACCGTCGATCTCGGTGACTCTGCGTCCGCCCAGGACAGAGGAATTAACATAGTACTCCGTCGTGTCGGTGGTGGTGGTGGTGCCGTTAAATACAGCGACTTTACTGTCAACCCGTTTTGTGTCGAGTCCGTCGCCGTCGAATGTCTTGGTGATCGTCTCGGTGCGGTCGATGCCCGGGCTCGGGGCCGTCTGGAACCAACGCATTACCGTCTCGACATTGCGTCCTGAGGCGTCAAACTTCCAGCGGTCGTATGTGGTCGAGGACGTCGACTTATCGACCATATGTCCGGCGGCGTCATAGATCTCCGTGCCGCCCGTCTTGCGGCTATTTGTGTAGCTCGCCGTAAATCCGCCGTCGCTGCCCCACACATCAGTGCTTCGTGACGTCATATCGCCGAATGCATTGTACTCGATGCTCTGTGCAAATGGCGTCACTGTCTGGTTCAGACCGTTCGTTTTGGTACCGGAAGCACTCGTCGTCATTCGGCCCAACGAGTCGTAGCCGTAGTTTTGATCAAAACCTGGGTCGAGCAAATTGCTCACCTTCTTTGCATTGCCGTCCGCGAAATACTCATAGCTCGCCTTTCTCACATACCCGCCCGTCAAAACACTCGACGAAGCCTCGTACGTACTGACCCTCAAACTATTATCAAACCCATACGCGATATGCGAGCTGTCACCGCTGCCATAGTCCAGTTCCTTGACCCCGCCGAACGCACGGTACTTGATATTGCTCGCGTACGTCCCGACACTCAGGAAATTGCTCCCCGTAATACTCGTCGTTCGCCCGGCCTTGTCATCATTATAGTTCACCACAGCCCCAAACGGATCGGTAATGCTCTTGAGCTTGCCCGATATTTGATAGGCGTATGTAAGTGCAAAGTTGCCTGACAACCCCGAAAATGTTTTCGTCTCCGACGTAAGCTGCGATAACTCGTTGTAAACATAAGCCGTCGATCCGCTTCCGTCCGACATCGCTGTCCTGTTCCCGACATTATCATAAGTGAAACTCACATCCGGCGTGTCGGCGATAGTCGTATAACTTGGCTGGGTCGATGGCGGGGCATACGCGATGCCCGTTGTCAGCCCTCTTGAGTTATACGTAAGATCAACGGTCGCTCCACGCGGATCAACAACCTGGCTAACGCTATCGTCTGCGTTGTAATAGATCGTTGTAACCGCTGACGGATCCTCCGAAGGATTATGTCGCGTGCTTGGTCTACCGTGGCCGTCGAAAGTCGCCGTCGTATCCTGATACGTCGAACTTGAGGTGGTTCCCGAGTATTGACGGGTATTGGTCACCTGATCGCGTCCATTAAATGTTCGCACGGCTGTCGCATAGACCGTCGAGCCGTCCCACTGATAGACCTCGGTCTTGTAATCGCGCCCTAAGATATCGGCATAGACCTTTTGCTTGCGGCGGGCATTGGTGGTCGGGTAATCGTCACGAGGTACGCTTGGCCCCTCGATGGTCGTCACCATCCCGCCCGCGCATCCGCATCCGGCGTAGGATATGAGAGTATCTTTGCCGTCCGAGCCGGTGGAGTCGCTGGGGACCGTCCGCGTCGTGCGGCCCTTCCAGTCGTAATATTGGTAATTCCATATCCAACCGCGTGTCGCATCGTCTCCCGCGGCGGTCCAGTGGGATGGGTCGTATGGCGAGGCAACGGAAACCTCGGTCGGAACCGACGAGCGGTACACACGGCCCAATATGTCATACTCCGTCTGCGTCGCCGTCCAACCTCCCGTCGAACCGGGATGCTCCGTCCGCGAGCCTCTGACTCGGCCTGCGCCATCCGTCCAGCTCTCCGAGAGAACTTCGTCTGCGGTGTCGGGTCCGCTTGTGCTGCCGACCGTGTCGATGATCGTTGAAAATGTTTTCGATTCGACACCGTTCGTCGGATACTCGTATCGCGTGTAAACCTTTAACGTCGTATTGACGAGGACGGATACTTTGTCCAGCCGCCCGTAGGTATCGCTGAACTCACGCTTCGATGTTTTACCGTACGTCTGCCCCGCCGGTGCCGGGCTTGTCGCCTCGATATTTGCTCCGATGTCGTAACGATATTTGACCGTCGACGAATGCGACGCGTCACCGAGCGAAGAACCCGCAGCATCAGTTAATACCGTCGGATAAGCATAGGTCGCATTGCTCACGGTCGAATTAAAGTTGTCAGCGTAGCCGATCTTGACCGTGCGTGTCGTCGTTCCGTACCACGGAGAGGTTTGAGCGACAACTGAACCCGCGGTGTTGTATTTGACGCTTGACGTGACAGCACTACCCGAAGTCGTCGGGGCCGTTGCGTCCCAACGGGTGGTCGACGTCAGCAGCCCGCGTCCGGTGACAAAGCTCGAACTGTAATTCGTGTTGTCGTGCTGTGTCGGCGATATGTTCTGGACGGGATCGGTTCCCGTCATATTGCCTTCGTCGTAGGCGTACGTGACCTTGGACATCAGCGTGCCTGACGTGTCGGTACCTTCGTATAGTTTGCTCTCGGACGGCAAGCCGATGATACGGCGGTCGGTATAGATTGAGGTTAGCAGATAGCTCGAGACCTGAGTCTTGCGGACGGTCGCGAGGTCGGTGTCATACACCTTGACCTTTTCGGGCAATCCATAGCCATTCGAGCCGTAATCGACCGTCGTTCGTTTGGTGTTCGTCCCGTCACCGACGCGTGATTCGACAACTCTTGGATTCGTGATATAACTC
>JAYVUD010000269.1:0-5960 GCA_043788335.1 Chloracidobacterium sp.
ATTGGCGGGCCGATACTCATCGGGCTTAGCCGGAGCGGAAAGGACAGGAGTTAATAATATACAAAAGCCTCAGACGGCCGGATCGCTCGATCGGCCCTCTGAGGCTCGTATAGGTTTACGTGCCGCGAATATTATCGCTCGTCCAGCTCCCGTTCGATGATCCCGCGAAGCACGGGAAAACGGTCGATGTTGTTTGCCGCCCGCAGGACTATCCGGAACATCGGAGCGATGAACGGGATAAAATGCGATTTGCCGCGATGTACGGCCTGATATGAGAAGGTACCCACGGCCTTGAGGCATCGTTGAACGGTTTGAAGGCGAAATTCATAGGCAAACTCGGCCTCGTCCAGCATCGGCAAACCGAGCGTTCGCCTGATGTTAAGGAAATACCGCCGCTTTTCTGCCAGAAACTCAGGTGATGGCGGTTCTGCGATTCGATCGAGCAGTAGCGAAACCAGGTCATACGCAACCGACCCGATCCTCGCATCCTGATGGTCGATGATCCGCATCTTTTTGTTCGGATCGAGCATTAAATTTGCGGCGTGAAAATCACGATGACATAGCACCGACGCATACCCGTCGAGTTCGGCCGCAAGTTCGTTGAATTCTGCGACTAATGCAAAATTCTGAATTTCTTCCAACGGACGCTGGCGATAAGTCTCAAAATAATGAGTTTTGAAGAAACCCAGCTCCCACAGCAACTTTTCAGTATCAAAGCGGAGCACCGAAGCAATAGATTTTCGCTCGAAAGCGATCGGCGTTGCAGTTTGGATCCTCGCTATCAGAGAGATCGCCTCGCGGAGCAGACGCATTCGCTGGGGCTCGGCCGACGCGGTCAATACATCGCGCAGTATTTCATCACCGAGGTCTTCCTGAATGATCATCCCAGCCTCGTGGTCAACGTGATAGACCTCGGCCACAGGCAGATGGGCGGCACTGAAAAGGCTAGTCACGTCGGCGTAAGTACCGACAGCGGGCTCGTACGGCTCGGGGTAGACGCAGGCGATCGCATTGTGGCCATGCCACTGGATCCGGAAATACTCACGCGTCGACGCATCGGCAGTCAGCGGCTCAGCGTCCGCGGCCTGGTCATGCTCCCGCAGAAAAGTATCCAGTCTGTCGACTATCTCTGTCATAAACGAAACAAGTATCTTTCGAAACTAATTTAACGGAACGATGTAATTCTCGCCCTGAATGTAGCCCTTGAGAGCCTTTTCGGGGATCTCATTGCAGTGCCTGATCATGTCGGCCTGGACGATCGCTGCGTTCTCAAAATGCTCGCCTTCGCCGATCCTTACGCCATCGGCAATTATCGTCCGATAGAGCACAGCACCGTCGCCGATCACTACATTATCCCAAATTACCGAGTCCTTGACGCTTGCCGCACCTGAGATCGTGCAATTATGGCCAAAATGCACGTCCGAACCGGTCATCATCAATAACGAGATATCCAGATAGCGGGGAATCGTCGATAGTTCGAACCAGTTGCCATCGGTCACGTGAGCGGCGATCTTTTCACCCTTGGCGAGCGCCGGATTGTAAAATGTGGGGACAATGTCCGAATAAACGCCGCGCGGAATATACTCAAAAACTCTCGGTTCCAAAATGTGTATGCCGGTAAACATGAGCGGTGCGATCAGCTCGCTTTCCGTATCACGTATCTCGTCCTCGGTCAGCGGTGCGGCATAATCACCAAATCCGGTGACGCACCCGTCCGCCGTCTCGACGATCGTGAAACGCTCGCGTTTTGTATTTGGCTTTAAAACCATCGTCGCGATAGCACCGGAGTTTCGATGCGTCTCGATCGCCTCTGCAATATCGATGTCGGAAATGATCTTGCCGTTGACGATCAAAAACGTATCATCCTCGAGAAACTCACGCGCATTGTCGATCCCGCCGGCGGTCCCGAGAATTGCCGGTTCTTCGCGGGTGTATTCGATATGAACGCCGTACTCGGCACCGTGCCCCAGTGCCCGGATGACGGAATCGGGCTGGTGATGCAAGTTAACGACAAACTCGGTTATCCCAAATCGGGCAATATACTCGGCGACGTACCCGACGAGCGGCTTTCCTAAAAATGGAATAGCCGGCTTGGTGCGGTCGATCGTTAATGGGAACAGACGAGTTCCAAACCCGGCCGCCAAAATCATTGCTTTCATAAATTCAGATAGAACAACCTAGTATTCTATATCAATGCAAGGGCTCCGTGCGTATCCAAAAAGCAAAAAAAACGGGCCGGAGAATATTCTCCGGCCCGAGTCTTGACACCGTAAAGATCGATCAATGAGTGTTGTAGTTAGCCGTTGGGAAATCGCCATTCTGGCCCCACTCCTGGAACCTGAACCCGGACGTGGATCCAAGAATGTAGAAGTAGTTTGCCGTATAGTCAGCGGACGGACGCCAGACCGCAATATCCGTCTTGCCGTCGCCATCATAGTCACCCTGAACTGTATAGTCGGTCGCTGACAAACCAAACGGGCCGCCATACACCAGAGCGTTCGTGAGGCTCGACTGGTAGAACCAATAGAGCGATCCACCGCTGCCGCGTACGACCGCGATATCAGTCTTGCCGTCACCGTCGTAGTCGCCCGGGACGATCTGATCACTGATCAATCCAAAGACCGTGTTGCTGACCGCATTTGAGCCGTTGATACGCCTCCAGAAAATTGCCTGGCCAGCGCCGGTATCACGCTGGATCATAAAGTCGGCCTTGCCGTCGCCGTCGTAGTCGCCCGGTGCCACAAAGTCGCCCTTCTGGCCCCATTGTTCGAACACGATCACACCTGTGTACGGCCCGCTGCTGGCACGATAGTACCAAAAACTCTTGTCTCCGGGATTGAGGCCGTCGCGATAGACCGCGGGATCTGCCTTGCCGTCGCCGGTGTAGTCCGCGATCACTGACGGATCGTCGCCGGTCTGGCCAAAATTATCAACCGAAACCGTCTGCGTCGAACTGTTAAGGATAATGTACTGTCCCTGCACACCCGGACGCCAAATAGCAATATCTGCCTTGCCGTCGCCGTCATAGTCGGCGGGAACAAAGAAGTCGGAAGCGATCCCGAAGTTCAGGAACTGCCAACACGCGGGTTCGCCGACGCCCGTGTAGCAGTTATACCAGGACACCTGTCCGGACGGGCCGCCGCCTGTATTACGCACCACCGAGTAGTCCGTCTTACCGTCGCCGTTAAAGTCGAGCGGCTTCTTGGCCGTCGGGGTACTCGCGGTCAGCGTTAAATTGGCAGCTGAAACCGAACCCGTGTCGCCCGCTCCGCCATCAGTAATTCGAAGCGTCCAGGTGCCGTTCGAGGTCGGGATCGCCGCAAATGCTGCTGTGAGGTTCGTGACGCCGGCCGGCGAAGCCACAGGCCCCGAAACCGTCGTGCGATAGTCGCCGATCGGAACCGGAGTGGCCGCCGCAGCGGTCCACCAGTTTGTTCCCGCCGCACTGTCCTTAAAATTGTAGGTTCCGGAAAGGTCCGAAGAAGAACCAAAGCTGGTCGCGGATGTGGCGCCGGTGTAGCCAAAAACCGTGAAACTCGCACCGTTTGGGGCGATGAGGGTAGCCTTAAGATCGCCGACCCAAGTATGGGTCGCAGTCATGCTAACTTCGACATTTGACGGGGCACTCGCAATACCGGTCACTGCGAAGGTAATGTTCAACGGAGTTCCTGGCACCTGCGGTCCGGTAGCAGAGTCCGGAATCGCCCCGACCCCGGTTCCGGGGAAAATGGCCGCCGGTACTGACGGGGAAACCGCCTTATCCAACGACACCGAACGATCGCCCGCAGCATTTGAGGTATTCAGATTAGCCACAAATATGAGAGCTACAATAGTTACAAGAACCACAATCGACGCCGACACCAGCGTCCTCGCCGAGTTTCTCATCATTTTAATATCCATAACACCACTATCCTCCAGATATCACAAAACCTAAGCGGCCATTAAATCCACCGTTTCCGGCAAGCCTAGAAATCCCATAATGGGTCAAACATCAACAATTTTTATATCGTAAATCCGGTTCGAATATAGTACCATTCCGCCGCATTGTCAAGAAATTTCCGGGCCATCACGGCATAGTTACAAATCACCCCCAGGAAAATCGTCGTACACATTTATGGACGGGCGTGCGGCATATCGGCGCCGCTCTCTTGCGTGCCGGCAACCTGTCACCGATAATTGACTCGAGCAATCAACCAGTAAAATTATGGCAGCTACTTCGTTCGCAAAGAATGACCGAAAAGAGATCTTCGGTTGGATAATGTATGACTGGGCCAATCACGCCTTTTTCACGCTTTTTCTCGGTGTCCTGATCGGTGAATACCTCACGGCACTGACGCAAAAGGCGGTCGGGGAAAACGGCGCTGTGATCACTCTCTGGGGTTACCACCTGGTGACGGCGAAATCCCTGTTTTCATACTCGATCGGGGCATCGGTCTTTCTTCAGGTTTTCTTTTTGCCGGTAATGGGAGCGATCGCGGACTATACCCATCTTAAAAAGACGTTTCTGGCGATATTTTGCTATTTGGGAGCCGCGGCGTGTGCCCTGATGTTTTTTATCCAAGGCAACCTCTATATCGGTGGTGCGTTATTGTTGATCATTGCCAACCTAAGTGCGGGAGCGTCGATCGTATTCTTCAATTCATATCTGACGGACATAACGACCGAAGACCGACGAGACAAGGTATCAAGCTGGGCTTTCGCGTCGGGTTATGCAGGCGGGTTTATGACCCTGATAATCGGTATCGCCCTGCTCGAAAACGCTGAACGAATAGGGATCACAACCGGTGGGGCCGCCCGTATCTCATTTCTGGTATGCGGGGTCTGGTGGGCAGGTTTCGCTCTTGTTACGTTTTGGCTCCTAAAGAGCCGGGCTCCCGAGCGGGCGGCTCCGGACGGAAAGAACTTTGTTTCGGCGGGCCTCGGTGAAGTAGCGGGCACGTTTCGTGAGCTCTTCAAACTCAAACACACGCTGCAATTCCTGGTTGCTTACTTGCTCTACAATGACGGCATCCAAACTGTCATAGCGATGTCGGCCGTTTTTATCTCGCAAGAACTATTTGTTGCCAAGGGGCTCGAAACCGACCGCTCGGTGTTGTTTATCGCGTTCGGGATCGCACAGCTTGTCGCATTTGTCGGCTCGTTGGTGTTTGAAAGGATCGCCCATTTTACAAGCGCGAAATCGGCGATAATCTTTTCGTTAGTGATCTGGTCCGCGATCGTGATCTATGGATTTGGTTTCTTTCATAACGTGACGGAGGCCTACATTATGAGCGGCGCGATCGGGTTTGTATTGGGCGGGTCTCAGGCGTTGTCGAGATCTCTGTTCTCACAGATGATCCCCAAGGGAAGGGAATCGGCATTTTTCGGAATCTACGCGATATCCGAGCGGGGCACGTCCTGGATCGGGCCTATCGTCTTTGGATTTGTCGCCCAAATGACCGACTCGTACCGTCCGGCGATCCTTGCGTTGATCGTGTTCTTTGTCCTCGGCAGCATCATATTGGCGTTCACAAATACCGCACAGGCGATACACGAGGCAGGCAACATGACGCCCGAAGAGGCTGCCGGATAAGCCTGATAAACTTGATCCTTAAAAGTGAAAGGCCGGGGTTCGCCCCGGCCTTTCTCCATTTCGATCTGTCAGACCCGATCAATGGGCGTTGTAGTTAGCGGTCGGATAATCGCCGTTCTGTCCCCATTCCTTGAATGTAACTGCTCCGGAGCTTGCGGCCCTGACCCAGAAGTAGTTAGCAGACGAGTCCGTACTCGGCCGCCAGATGGCGATGTCGGTCTTGCCGTCTCCGTCATAGTCACCCTGAACCGGAAAGTCCGTCGCGGATAGACCAAAGGTCGCGGTGTAACCTGTGTAGTTGCCGTTGTTCGGCGGTATGGCTGAACTTGGCCGTGTGAACCAAAGAATAGATCCACCGCTGCCCCTGATGGTTGCAACGTCGGTCTTG
>JAYVUD010000270.1:0-5923 GCA_043788335.1 Chloracidobacterium sp.
GAAAGCAGCCATATCGCCCTTTCCGGCCGATACCGCCAGTTTGATGTCCGTCGCCTTGCTCACGTCAGCAGGCGAAATATTAGTAAATGTCACGGTTTCCACGCCGCCCGTCACAGCCTCGTTTTGAAAAACCGGAAAATTCAATGCTTCAGTTGTCATTATATTTCCCCCCTCACCGATACTATTATCAAGTAGCGTGCCATTGCCCGTCTGTATGATAGCCAACATCACCGTTAAACGCTTGAAATCGCTTTTTGTTCGATTTTGCAGACATATTTGCCATTTCGTTCGTCATCATAAAATAGATGCATTAATTAGGCGTGCGTTAAGTGCGTTATCGGGTACACGATTTCGTGCGTCACATTGCGCTTAACGTCGGAACGGCAAAATGCCCTCGATAATGCTAGAATCTTCATTCCGCATCGGCACCGGCGGAGAGGTCAATGATTAAGTCGAGTTTCTATCACACAGCAGCGGCCGCGGTTTTTGCCGCCTTACTCTCGGTGTCGATCGTTTTCGGCCAATCCACGGGCGGGCCGCAGATCAGGTCTCAGGAGTACTCCGAAACTGACGGCGTGCCGGTACTGATCAAGCATCTTCCCGACTGGGAAAAAGTGCGTACGAGCACACGACTCGTTACCGACGTCCAGTCGTTAAAGGACACACTGGGCGACCGCCCGATCCTGGATCTGATCGAATTTACGCCCGGGACCGAGGCCGTGACCGCGGTCTATCCGGCAGGCAAATTGCTAATAGTCGAGTTTCCGTCGCCTCAGGGTTCGGTCGACGCAGATACGAAGATTGCCGCTGCACTACAGGCGGCCGGCGACAAAACGACCGTCTACAAACGGATCGGCAACTACAATGTTTTGGTTTTCGACGGGAGCGACCCAACCGCCGGGAACGAACTCGCCGATCAGGTCAAATACGAAAAGGACATCCAATGGCTCGGGGATAATCCGTTTCGCCTCAGTGCCGAACGAAGGTTCGTCCTGACAACGGCGAACATCTTTTTTTCGACCGTGATGGTCATCCTGATCGGCATCGGCGTTTCGATCGTCAGCGGTTTGATCGCCGGATCGGTCTTTTTTATGCTCCGCGAACGCCGCCGCGCCTCGATGCCCACCTTTACCGACGCCGGCGGAATGACGAGGCTCAACCTCGACGGGTTTACACCGGAGATTGTGCCGGAGAGCGGGTCGGGAAAATAAAAGGAATTGAATCCGTAATTCACTCGTGATATCATTATGATAGCACGGATGGGTTCGTGCTTTGGGAGGAAAGACCATGGCTGATTTTTTGATACGAGGTTTAGATGTCGCGGTACTCGACATAATGAAGCGAAAGGCAAAACAGCAAAACCGTTCGCTTCAATCTGAGATTAAGAACATCATTGTCGAAGCGTCTGAAAGGCGCGAGGCTCTGTCCGAACTTGAGTTGATAAGAGCGATCAGGGCCGGCAATACGAAGGTCAACAAAACGGATTCGGCTGATCTATTGCGCGAGGATCGTGAACGATGATCGTTGTCGTTGACGCCAGCGTGGCGGTCAAATGGTACGTCGACGAGGATCATACTGCCGAAGCTGAGCAGTTGATAGATGGTCATTTTGATCTGCAAGCACCGGAATTGATGTTGGCTGAGTTCGGAAATATCTTATGGAAAAAATTCAGAAACAACGAGGTGGATGAAAAAACTGTCGACAAGGCTATTACGATGTTAGGTCAACAGAAAATGACCTTGCATTCCCATTCAGGGATTCTAAAGCCGGCTGTTTTCGGGGCCGTAGAAACGGGGACAAGCGTCTATGATTGGCTATATCTTTCGCTATCCATCGCTTTGGACTGCCCTTTCGTCACTGCAGATCGACGGTTCTTTATTGCACTGAGAAATACCAGATTTCGACAACGTACGGTGTGGGTCGAGAACATTTCGACTCTTGAGTAAGAACGTCTACGGCAACGCCTCAATCAGCCTCTCAATATCACTTTCATTATTAAAAAAGTGCGGAGCGATGCGCAGGCGGTCGCCGCGTGGGCTGACGATGATGTCGTGCTCCAGCAGGTGGTTGGCGAGATCGTTTGAGGTCCTGTCGCCGCGATGTTTGATACAGACTATCTGCGAACTTTCGCCGGCGAGACGTGAGCTGACGATCTCGTAATCGCGTTCGGCGATTTCGTCGCAGATACGGTCCGAGAGGTTCGCGAGATGGGCCTCGATCCGCCGTGGCCCTGCGGCGATCAGCAGTTTCAAACTTTGCTCGAGGCCGTAGAAAAGCGACGCCGGGCCGGTGCCGCTTTCCCAGGCGAGGGCCGTAGGTTTGAACGGCTGTTCGCGGGCCGCGAAATCCCACGGTGTTTCCACGCTAATCCAACCAACGAGCGTCGGTTCGACCCGCTCTCTCGCACGGTCCGACAGATAGATGATGCCGCATCCCTCGGGCCCACAAAGCCATTTGTGGCTCGCACCGCACGCCGCGTCGACATACTGAGCCGGCAGATCAAAAGGCATTGTCCCGAGACCCTGAATGATGTCAACGCAAAACAAGGCATCGACCGCACGGGCCGCACGCCCGACGCGTTCGAGATCGGCACGAAATCCGGACGCAAACTGTACGGCACTCAAGGCGACGACCTTTGTGCTTTCGTCGATCAGCGCGATGAGCTCGTCGAGATCGATGCGTCCCTCTCGTTCGTCGACAAGGCGAAGTTCGACGCCAAACGCGTCGCGGACACGCCGCCACGGATAGAAATTGGAGGGGAACTCGCCGGCAAAGCTGACGATGTTGTCGCCGCTCGTCCACTTGATGCCGTTCGCGATCGACGCCAGACCGTCGGACGTGTTTCGTACGAACGCGACCTGATCGGGCCGCACGCATAACATCTCGGCCACCAGATCGCGGCATCGGTCCTTGGCATCGACCCATTCCTGGTAATGCAATGAACCGAATGATGCAACATCATGTAACTGCCTGTTGATCGCGTCGATCGCTGGCGTCGGCAGCGGTGCTACGGCCGCACTGTTGAGGTAGGCAAATCGTTCGAGAGCGGGGAATAGCGAGCGTATCTCAGCGTTCATAGACTTGAAGTATCTCCATCAAGTCCGAAAAAAACAAGTTTTGGGCCGTTATCAGAGAAAAAGTGCGTGAAAGATCGCTCATGTTCGTGGCAGAATAGAGCTATATGTGCGGACGAGCATCACAGCGTGGAAAACGCGAAAATTTTAAGAATTACGTATACGAATTTGACCCCCAGGGCGACCTGTTTCGCGGGAATATCAAACCGACGCAGGATGTCGCGATCGTCATCAATGACCGCGACGAGATCCGGACGGTTGACGCCCGTTGGTGGTGCCAATTGGACGGAGCCAAGGAGTGGAGTACAAAATATGCGACATTTAACGCCAATATCGAACGGCTCGAGTCGAGCCCGATGTGGCGAAATCTGGTCAAACATAAACGCTGTATCATGCCGGTCACAAGCTTTTACGAATGGCCGGAAAAGGGCAAGCCGCCGCTCGAGATATTTGCCAACGGCGGCCATCCGTTTGCCCTCGCCGGCCTCTGGTCCGACTGGTTTGATGATGGCGTGCGGCGACAGTCGTTCGCCGTTATAACGACTGAGGCAAACCAGTTTATGTCGCAGTATCACCGCGCGATGCCGGTCATACTCGAAGCCATGGATCTGCAAAAGCTCTGGCTGCTCGAGGGCGGGATGGACCTGCTTCGCGGGTTTGAATGCTCACTCACGGGAGAGCGGCTAGCTGACAAAATCGAGAACGTTTACAGCGACTAAGATCGTCCGCGTCGTCGATTCAATTTTGGCCGAGCTTATGTTATGATTTGGACGTCAAAACGTAGTGCTTTTCTCTCGCAAACAGTAAATATCTTTTATTTGAGACCTGAGGAATACGACAATGGCAGGAAAATTTGAGTTAAAAGTAGCAAAAAACGGGAAATACCACTTCAATCTTTTAGCAGGAAACGGACAGATCATTCTTTCGAGTGAAATGTACGAATCGAGATCGGCAGCCGAAAACGGCATTGAGTCAGTTAAGAAGAATGCGGCGGACGACGCTCGCTACAGCCGCGAAGAGTCAAAGAACGGCGATCCGTATTTTACGCTTAAGGCGGCCAATCACCAGGTGATCGGAAAGAGCGAAATGTATTCGTCAAAAGCCTCGATGGAAAACGGTGTCGAGTCAGTGAAAAAGAACGCTCCGGACGCACCGACAGTCGAAGTTTAGTTTTCGTCCAAACTCCATCGTAAATCTAGCCCCGGCGTCTTGCTTGGGCTATTCTTTTTAAAGCGGGGCCCCGGACGCCTCAGCTTTTATAGCGAGATCGAATATGAAGCGAACAATACTCGGAATAGAACGGCTACTGGACGACCGGATCGACATTATCCGCGGCCTGCGCGTGGGCCTCGTGTGCAACCAGGCATCGGTGATGCCTGATACCTTTGCCCACGCGGCGGACGTGTTCGGGTCGCGGGACGACTTTAAGCTGACCACCCTCTTTGGCCCGCAGCACGGCATCAGGGGCGACGTTCAGGACAATATGATCGAGACGCCGCATGCAATCGACGAACGCACGGGAAAGCCCGTCTACTCGCTGTACAGCGAGACGCGCGAGCCGACCGAGGAGATGGTCCGCGATATTGACGCCTTCGTCATCGATCTGCAGGACATCGGCTGCCGCATCTACACGTTCGTCTACACGATGGCAAACTGTATGCGGGCTGCCAAAAAGTTCGGCAAGAAGGTCATCGTCTGCGACCGCCCAAACCCGATCAACGGCAACGCCCTCGAGGGCAACATTACCGAACACGAGTTCAAATCGTTCGTCGGACAATTTGAGATCCCGACGCGGCATGGCATGACGATCGGCGAGCTGGCGAAAATGTTCAACCGGCATTTTGGTATCGACTGCGACCTTGAGGTCGTCGAGATGGCCGGATGGAAACGCGATATGTGGGGCGACGAGACCGGCCTGCCATGGATCATTCCCAGCCCGAATATGCCGACCGTCGATACCGCGATCGTGTTTCCGGCGACCGTCCACGTCGAGGGCACCGAACTCAGCGAGGGCCGCGGCACGACGAAACCGTTTGAGATCAACGGTGCCCCGTACATCGACCCCTACGCGTGGGTTGCCGAACTGGATAATTTCGATTTTAAGGGCGTCGCTTTTCGGCACGTGTTTTTCCGCCCGACGTTCCAGAAATGTGCCGGCCACATCTGCGGCGGCGTGCAGATCCACGTCACCGACCGCGAGGCGTTTACGCCCGTCATCGTCGGTATCGCAATGCTCAAGACGGCCTACGATATGTACCCCGAACATTTTGAATGGAAGAAAGACCCGTACGAATATGTCTTTGACATCAACCCCATCGACGTCGTCTGCGGCACGGACAAGATCCGCAAGCAGTTCGAATCGGGTGCGTCGCTCCATCAGATCGAATCCGGCTGGAACGACGGCCTGGCAGCATTTGCGTCAGCCAGGAAACCGTATCTGATCTATTGATCTGCGGCCCGTCACAATTGTTTCTGGTCGCACAGTCGGCGGTTATTGGCGGACCAACGATGATTCGTGGCGGAGGTGACGCTCTTCCATGTGAGAGCAAGTCGGCCCGGCTAATTAATCTTGATCGGGAACGGGACAAAACAGAGCACAAATATCATCAGTGTCAGAAAGGCGATGACCTTGCGTTTGGCGTCGAGCGGCGTTAGGTCGTACGGTTCCGGGTGGCCGACACGCATCATTATCGCCAGGATTATCGCGACCAGGAAACCGCTCGGACTGCTGAAAAAGTACAACCCCAACACCGATAGCGTTGCCATCACCGGAAACGCGATCCGTCCCGTCCAACGGTGTACCGTTTCCCCGAAAACGGCATAGACCGCATGTCCGCCGTCCAATTGGC
>JAYVUD010000271.1:0-33340 GCA_043788335.1 Chloracidobacterium sp.
CGGCTACCGCGTCGACCGCTCTATTCGCTCCGTTTGATCCGTCAAAGCCGATGACCAACCGAACTGACGAGGTCCCGCCATCGTGCCGCGCCCGCGAAACCCTCACCGAGCATGCCGCTTCCGTTAGCACCTTGTTCGAAACGCTGCCGAGTATCAGCCTGCCCAGGGGTGAATGTCCGTGAGAACCGACAACGATGAGATCCGGTTCGAATGAATCTGAGAGCGTCAGGATCTCGTTCGTCGGTGACCCATACGTCGCCTTGGTGTTAACGGTCCAACGGGGCAGCATCTTTTGGACGCGAGTTTGGGCGTGTTTGACCATTGTCCCGGCCTGTACCAGCCAGCGCTCGCCTTTCTCTCGGTGCTTCCGTGCAATCTCCTCGATAAACGCGGGCACTTCACCCTCAATGCACTCTCCACTCGGCGGGGGCAGCCATACCTCAGCGATGGTTGCTACCAACACGTCGCCACTGGCAGGGAGCCCGGCCCGCTCGATATCATCGAGAGCAGACTCGGAACCGGGCGATCCGTCGTAGGCAACAAGTAACTTCATAAGGTCTGGGAATCGCAAACAACTCGATTTCGCCTTTCAAACTGCAACGTCCGTGCCAAGCCGAAATAGCACAAATTACGCCATTTTTAGGTCTCATCGTCCAAACATCAGTGATCGGTGCGTAAAATTACGCACTTTCGCTGTTAATTTATTCGCCATAGATGGTTATAATGTAAAAGATTCAAAAAATCGTCGCTCGCAGCTATTATGAAAAGTCCTTTGGCCAAGATAATGATCGTTGATGACGACCGCTTTATTCGTATGGCTCTCGGTGAGGCACTGCGTTCATGGAACTACGAAACGGTCGAGGCAGACACGGTCGCATCGGCCAAACGTATATTTGCCGATGAGGAACCCGCGATCGTCTTGCTCGATATCGATCTCCCGGACGGATCCGGCCTCGATGTGCTCAACGATATCAAGGAAACCAATCCGGATACGATCGCCGTCATGATCACGGGAAACGTAGATATTGGCAATACCGTTGCCGCTCTTAGGGGCGGGGCTCACGATTTTATCGGAAAACCGGTCAAGCTCGAGGAACTACGGGTCACACTCAGAAACGCTATCGAAACGCGAAACCTTAGGCGTGAGGTAAAACATGTTCGCAACGAACAGGCTCGCGGATTTAACTTCTCGGAGATCATCGGAGACTCAGATACGATGGCAAAGGCGATGGAACTCGCCCGCCGCGTCGCCATCTCCGACGTCAGCTCTATCTTGCTCAACGGCGAGACCGGAACCGGCAAGGATCTGTTTGCCAGGGCGATCCACTACGCATCTGATCGGGCCGAACTCCCATATCTGGCGATAAACTGTGCGGCTCTTCCGGCAAACCTGATCGAGTCGGAACTATTTGGCTACGAAAAGGGTGCCTTTACCGACGCCAAGCAGAGAAAGGAGGGTCTTTTCGAACAGGGCCACGGCGGCACGATCTTTCTCGACGAGATCGGTGAAATGGAGATCTCGCTCCAGGCCAAACTGCTCCGCGTGCTCGAGGAGGGTGCGTTTAGACGTGTCGGCGGGCTCAAGGATATACCGCTCAACGCCAGGATCGTCGCCGCATCGAACCGCGACCTCAAGAAAGAAAGTGAGATCGGCAATTTTCGACTCGACCTCTTCTTTCGCCTATCGATCATTCAGGTCGACATACCGCCCCTGCGCGACCGCGGCGACGACGTGCTGCAGCTCGCACAGCACTACATCGACCGGGCAAATCTCAAGCGGCGCGGCAAACAGCTTCGCGGCCTGTCGCCCGAGGTTTCGAGGATATTCAAACATTACCGCTGGAGCGGAAACGTGCGCGAGCTGCGCAACGTGATCGAGCGGGCATCGATCCTCGAGGACGGAGATCTCGTGACGTCAGCCCATCTGCCGGCGGATATGCTGATGGATGTGCCGGCAAACGACGGCAGTTCGACAACGATCACGCTCCCGCCAAACGGCATTCCGCTTGAAACCGTCGAGTTTGAGCTTGCCCGTCAGGCATTCGAACGAACCGGCGGTAACTTGACGCGGGCCGCAAAGCTCCTCGATATTTCTCGTGATCAGTTGCGGTACAAGCTTAGAAAGGCGGGCTACGATACCACGAGCGAGGATTGAGGTTTAATTAGAAATGTCGGACGGCGCAAGCAGCAGTGAGAGTACAGAGGTTCTTTCAAAGCAACTAACAGACCTGAAATTTGCTCTCGACCAGTCAGCCATCGTCGCGATCACTGATTCGCGCGGTCGTATCACATACGTCAACGACAAGTTCTGCCAGATATCGCAGTACAGCCGCGACGAACTCATCGGCCAGGATCACCGGATCATCAACTCGGGCTTTCACCCGAAGGAATTCATTCGCAGCATTTGGAAAACGATCGCCCAGGGCAAGGTCTGGCGTGGCGACATCCGGAACCGTGCCAAGGACAGCAGCATATACTGGGTCGACACCACGATCGTCCCGTTCCTCGACGAAAGCGATAAGCCGTTCCAGTACGTATCGATCCGATACGAAATAACCGAGAAGAAACGCGGAGAAGAACGAATCCAACAGCAAGCGTCCCTGCTCGATCGGGCCCAGGATGCGATCCTGGTATGCGACCTAAATCACCAGATATTATTCTGGAACAAGGGAGCCGAACGTATGTACGGCTGGACGGTCTCGGACGTGCTCGGCCGAAACATCTCAGACATGCTCCACGCAGGCGACAAGAGCGTAGCAACAGACGCCAACAGTGCCCTGCAGGAACACGACGAGTGGAAGTTGGGAACCACTCAGGCCACCAAGGCCGGCGAAAAGCTGTTTGTCGTCAGCCGCTGGTCACTGGTGCGAAATGATAAAGGCCAGCCCGACTATATCCTGATCACCAATACAGACATCACGGACCAGAAGATGGCCGAGCAGCAACTACTCCGGGCCCAGAGACTCGAATCGATCGGCACGCTCGCCGGCGGCATTGCTCACGATCTCAATAATATCCTTTCGCCGATCATGATGTCGGTCGAGATGCTCCGGATGAGCGAGGCCGACGCTGAGACGCTGCGATGGCTCGATATTATAAAAGAGAATACTGAGCGTGGAGCAGACCTGATCAAGCAGGTATTGACATTTGCCCGCGGAATGTCGGGCGAACGCGTGTCGGTCCAGATCAAGCATTTGCTCAAAGATCTTATCCGCGTACTGCAGGAGACATTGCCAAAATCGATCAATGTAAAATTTGATATCGAAACCGAACTTTGGACGATATCGGCGGATCCGACCCAGATCCATCAGGTGATGATGAACGTCTGCATCAACGCTCGCGATTCGATGCCGACGGGCGGAACCCTTACGATCAAAGCCAAAAATGTTTCGATCGACGAGAATTACGCTCGTATGAATATCGATGCCGAACCGGGCCACTACGTGATGTTGGTCATCAGCGATACCGGTTCCGGAATGTCTCAGGACGTCGTACGGCGCATATTTGATCCATTCTTCACGACAAAGGACATCGGAAAAGGTACCGGACTCGGCCTTTCTACGACCCTGACGATCGTCAAGAGCCATGGCGGATTTATCAATGTCTATTCGGAACCGTCGCGTGGGTCTAAGTTCTCGATCTATTTCCCGACCACTGATCTTGAAGCCGGTGTCGACGCTACGACCCTCGAATCCAAACTGCCGGGCGGCAACAACGAGCTGATACTGGTCGTGGACGACGAAGAAAATATTCGCATGATAACCGAGGCCACGTTGACCAAATTTGGCTACCGCGTAATGCTGGCTGTCGATGGTACGGACGCCCTTGCGACTTATGCCCAGCATGGCAGCGAAATATCGATTGTGGTTACCGATATGGCAATGCCCTATATGGACGGGCCATCACTTATCCGTGCCTTGAAGAAGATCAATCCCGATGTCAAAATAATCGCGATGAGCGGACTGTTAAGTGCCGGTCAGACGGCCGAACTCCGCAGCCAGAACATCAACGCCTTTCTCACCAAGCCTTTCACGGCCGAAGCCCTTCTAACGGAACTCGCCGGCCTTATCGTCGGATCCTAAATGCGATCGACGGCACGATCGATAGATAGAGCATTCCAAATGTCATCAGCCCGCCGCGTCGAGGGTCGTAGTCGGACGCGATCAAATCCAGCGGCATAGCGAATACAAAATGGCCGACACCGAACTCGAAACCGAGCATAAGCAAAACCCAAACGCCACCTAAGGCCAGCAGTTCGGCGTATCCTGACGCCCGGATCCATTTAATGAATAGAAATGTGATCGCTGTGATCAGCACGATCGCGACGGCAAACGAGACCCGCCTGGCCGGCAGATCCGATATCATGGGGGCGATCACCAGTTGCCGGACAGTTCCATTTATGGATTCGGCTACGATGATGATCAGCAAAACGGATATCCCGCGAAAGAGCATGCCGGCAAAGTTTCGGTACGTCATTGTGACTAGCTACCAGAACGGGCCCTCGAACGACCAGCAGTCTACGCTTCCTCAGCCAATTTGCGTACAACCATCACAGAGCATGGCGCGTGATGAACGATGCCGTCGGACACCGACCCCAGCAGCCGTCCCCAGAAACCACGACCGTGCGAACCGACCACGATCAGGTCGGCTCCCCACTCCTTTGCTTTCTCAATCACTTCCTGATCCGGGGCACCACGCAGCACCTCGGTCGTAATATCCACTTTGGCGCCCGCAAAATGTTTACGGCATTGTTCAGCTGCGTCCACGACAAAAGCTTCGGTCTGCAGGTGAACCGCCTCGTCAATCTTTTGATAATACTCGGCCGAGATCGCAAACGGTTCCGCCGTGATCGGTTGAGCATCCTCATACGCGGAGATGATCTTGATCTCCGTGCTTTCGGGCCTAATGACAATATTGCAGGCTTCGTCTACCGCAACTCTGCTGTAATCAGATCCATCGACCGCTATTATTACCTTCATATCCAGTCTCCCCTCTTCGTCTACTCGAGGTCGCTGTGTCAAATCATCACCAACCAACATTTTGAACGACCATACATTTATGTCGTGCAAATACCGTTCCTAAGCTGCACCATCGGCACAGTCTTTGCATATTCAATGTATGAATAGAGATAAAACATACACCTGGTTTAGGCCCGCATAGGAGGAAAGTTGATGATCACAGTCGAAGAACTAAATGACACCGAGATCGGCGAAGTGCTGCGTCGGGTTGGTTACGGGCATTTGGCCTGCTCGCGTGACGATGTGCCGTATGTCATCCCGGTCCATTTCGCCTACGATGCCGGCCGAATAGTGGTTTACACCACCGAGGGCAAAAAGTCCGAGATCATCGCTGAGAATCCGCTCGTATGCCTGCAGGCCGAGGATGTGATCGACAACCAGCATTGGGAGAGCGTCATCGTCAATGGCACGGCCACACGGCTGACCGACGAAGACGAACGCGAAGCTACCATGAGGTTGATAACCTCCGTTAACCCGACGCTCACGCCGGCCGTCAGCATCCAGTGGCTCGACAGTTGGGTGAGGGAAAATCTCGAAGTCATTTATGTGATCACGCCCGACAGAAAGAGCGGACGCCGGGCGGTGTCGATATCCCGCAAGTCGGGCGTTGATGTTCAAATTGGGCGTTCCGCGAAAACGCTCGTATATTAAGAAAAGGTCCGGACAATTGCCCGGGCCTTTTTTTCAAGTAAAAAGATCTCAAGGCCGCTAGGCGTCGATCAGTACCTCGCTGCGGATATATTCGATCAACATATGTATCGGCCGGCGAAATTCGATATGCGTCTTTGTCCCCGACGCGTCTTCAATATCGAGCGTCCCGCCTGATCCTCGCTTTGCCGGCTCATACGTCACATTTAACGGATGTTCGATACTATGCATTTGATGCCGGGCAAGATCGGCCCCGATCGTGACGTCCATCTGATCGTGCCCCTGCTTATCATCATAGGTAATGCCGTTGAACGGCAAACCGTCCGATAAAACCCGAGCCTCGCTCACATCGCTCATTATCCGTACCGACGTCTCCCAATCCAGGAAATCATAACTGATCCGGTCGAAAAAACCCTTCCAATCCTGCTTTTTGATCAATTGTGTCATGATGTCCTCCCAGCTTGTCCGCGTCGACCTGTCGGAGTCGGCCACAATAGTACTAGGCAACGTTCATACCAAATTCAAAGTGCACAAATTGCCTATATTCGGACACTTACCCGCGTTCGACCATGTGAAAAATTGCGGCAAAATTCACCCTGACCGTGTACATTTTCACGGTCGCTTATCGGCTGCGTTTCCCGTTCCGGGAATTCCGGTCGCCACCACCTGCGATCCGGGCCGCGTATTTACGACACTTTCGGCCTTTCGATCTTTTTATCGCTGACCTGAGATTTAAGGCACGCAAAATGCATGGATAAGTGCGGATTTAGGATTTGAAAATGATTTCGGTACTTACTACAACGTAGTCACTGCCGAAACATCGAATCGCAGGGGGCTGATAATGGGATTGCGCCGATCCCGTCGGTTCTCTGCGATTCGTCTTTTAGTGCGAGATATTTCGCATAAACGGTGTGAATCGCGTAATTATCCGCGCTCAGTTTCGTCAGAAAAGCCGTATTTCCGCCGATAGGGTTGTGGCACGAGCCTTGCTACTTTGATTTTTGAGAACTAAGACCGGTACACGTCAACATGTGTTTTCGCGATTCGGTTTGAGTCAAGTTCAACGCGGCGAGAACCGTCGCCGCTGCGGGCAGCGAAGATTGGTCATGCCGTTCCGACCTTCGCTGTCCGTCCCCTTTTAAATATCCACAATGCTGGCCTACTCTGTCGTTATGAGACGATGGACGTTAACGATCTCCGCGTTGGTACTACTGACGGCAGTGAAGCTAATTCGGCTCGCCATCGCTCTCGTGCCGCTTCCATCCACCGCAATGCTGATAGCGGTTTCGGCATCTTTTGAAATTCCGTGCGTAATCAGCACACTGCCGAACGCGATAGCATTTGGCGAGGGTGGCGTGGAATCTGGCGGCCTCTTTTCGACGGGTTTCGCTCTGATGGTGATCGACCGCCTTATCGTCAGTCTCGCGGGCCAGGCCGTTCTGAATCCCGTCGAAATCTCGTGACAAAACATAAAATGCAAACTTCTGAAAGGAGTGTCCGCATTTTCGACACGACAATATTGAAATCAGACCGGCAAAGCGTTCTCGTCCGCGCTAAATAAATTCGGCTGCCCGTCTTATCAGGTCTTCCAAACCGGGTTCCTTAGGATTACGCGGTTTTCCGGGATGAATGATACCGACCTGGCAGCCTTCGGCCGCTTCGACCAATTGACGGAACGTACCGGCGTCGGCGTCCACGATATACGCCTGTTTGAGGTCGTTATAGGCAAACATCTTGGGGTTTACCAGCGTGCATTCGTTACAGCTCGTACAACGTTCGGTCTCGACGTACGGTTCATCGCCGTGGCTCTCGGTGGCAGTCGGTTCGGGAGACGACACTTGCGCCGCGGCAGCCGCGACCGGTGGGTCGATCGTCGGAACGTTTGTCGCGGCGGACTGAGCCTTTCGTTCTTGTGCGAGCAGGCGTTCGGCGTGCGAATTGTGGATACCGCCAAGTTCCTGCAGGCTGTGCCACATCGTCCGGCACCGCCGCGTTTCGACCAACGTACGGTCATCGACTATTGCCCGCCGCAGCCGACCGTCCGCATCGACCAGAGCAATACCCGGAACAGCCTCGGGCATTGCGGCCGTCGCGGGTTGTAGGGCTTTCGGAATTGAGACTATGTTGTCGCTTGGGCCCGATTCAGGCATGATCGCAAAATGAGCATGGAAACGGTTATCCATAGCCATAAAATCAGCCAGTGTAAACGCCAGATCCTCAGTTTGAGACTGGAGTTTGTCGTCCTCATAGGTAAATTGGTGCACCGGCCAGTCGTCATCGGGGCTCGGGTTGTCGTCAACGCTTAGACGCGTCGCCCAATCCGAACCCGCCGAAGGATCGTAGACGAGGCTTGGAAAAACACGTGACTCAGTTGCAGCTGCGGCAACCAGATATGCGGGGATGCCGCCGGTGTGGTCATTAGCCCCCGAAAACACGCTAAACAGTGCGGGCCCGGCATACGTCAGGCCGCGGACGATAGAATTGCGTTTACAGAAAAGCTGGGCCGAGCTAGCCTGAAAAACAAACACATCGGTCAACCCGATCGCCGTGTCGACCACCTGCCGGCTTCGCAGGCCAAGTGCAGCGTGGCCCTCGGCCAAAGCCGACGGTTCGAGCACGTCATCGGTTCGGACCAGAATCTTGAACGGCAATCCGGCGGCCAAAAGCTCGATCATCTGTGCCATCTCGTCCGTATCGAGCGTCTGCCCGTTGGTGCAGACGAGGTAATCCGGCAGTTTGGCAAGTTCACCGGCGTCGAGGCCGTTGGCACCAAAGCCCTCGAAAAGCACATCGTGGACCGAATCGCGATAGTCGCCGCCCGATTCGAGTTCGGCGACCGCCAGCGTCTTCGCCAGTTCGATCGCGTCCCGATGCCGCTCGTTGTAGGCTGTCAACGCATCGGAACACCGATCGAACGCGAATCTATACGGTTCGGGGCCATCGTCGCCGATCGGATAAAATCGCTGGCGCTCGATCACATCGATCAAACTGGTGATCCGTGCGCGCCGCTCATCGCTAAGCAGGACGCTCGGTTTCGCGTCGGCAAGGATGGTCGAAAAGGCTTCGAAATTAAACGCTCCGGCAAACGACGCACCGACGCCTGCTTTCAGACGTTCGGGTGTGCGTCCCGCGGTCGAGCCGACCATCTCGGCTTTCAGGATGTCGCGAAGTTTCAGCAGCAGACGTTCAGTTTTTTGCCGAAACGCCTTGGCCTTGGCCTGCTGAACCGAACTCCACATGTGAGAGAGAGCCTTTTCGGGCATTGCCGCATCTGCATCGACCACCTCGCCGGCGGCCTGAAAGATCTCCCACAAACGAGCTGCTGAATCCTTGACCGCCTCGTCGCCGTCGACAGCGAGACTGTCCGCCGCCGCATCCCATATTTCTGCGAAATCAGCCGCACCGCCGGACGCCAAACGGCTTCGGACCTCACGTTCGAGCCGGTAGCCATGATTGCCGATCCGTCCGCGTTCCGGGCTGTCGGCCAGTCCCTCGACGGCCGCGTCTACCAGTTGGGTCAAGCTAAGCATCGACCATTCCGGCGGACCTTTTCGATTGAGTACGAGCGGAAAATCGTAACGCAGCGAACTCAGGTCAGCGAACCGTGCGAACAACGCCGGGCGGTTAATTCCGTCCATCGGCAGCAGATCGGTGCCCGCACGGCGGCCCGTTAGATAAAATGCAATCAGATTTTGGAGTCTAACTTCCATTTTTGATTCTCCCTACGCGGGTCCTGATCCGTCCGGCCAAACTGTAAACTTATCGAATTCCGCCTCGAGGCCTCGTTGCACCATACTCGTGGTGCGTAGCCGTGGATCGTGTCTTGTATCCTCATAGCACGCGACGTTGTCGTCGCGGTACAGTATCCCGACCGGGATCGGATCACTGGACGAGGCCACCTCACGCGCCCGGTTCATATTTGACGGGTCGTGCTCCTCCATCTTTGTGTACGATTTTGCCACGTTGGGGCTTATCTGAATGCCATCGTCGTGGTGAAGCAGCAGCACGCGGTCTTTGTCGTGGAGCCACGGATCCATCTGCTTGGGCAGCCATTCGGGGCATCGCTGGATTATCCGCACAAATGAAAATCCCTTGTGGTGGTATGCGGCCGAGAGCACCTGATAAAGCACCTCGGGTATCCAGTCGACGACCTGGGCGACGAACGAAACATTTGCGATACCGAGGGTTACCGTCAGCGGATTGAGAGCCTCGAGATAGCTGCCGCGGGGCGTCGTATTGCTCATCGTCCCGATCGGCGAGGTCGGCGACGCCTGCTTTTTCGTCAACCCGTAGATCTGGTTGTCGTGCAGCATCATCGTCATATTCATGTTATACCGCACCGCGTGGATCCAGTGGGCAGCACCGATGCTGCAGCAGTCGCCGTCACCGGTATTGACGAAAATGGCCAGGTCGGGCCGTGCCAATCGAACGCCCTCGGCAACGGGTAACGCACGGCCGTGAATGCCGTGAAACCCGTACGTATTCATATAGTGCGGCAGACGACTCGAACAGCCGATGCCTGATACGAATACCGTCTTTTCCGGCGGCAATTTCTCATCGCGGCAGAGCCGTTGGACGGCCGCGAGGATCGCGTTGTCGCCGCATCCCGAGCACCATCGGGGAACGCCCTTCTGGTAATCTTCGATCTCGTGTTGTTCGTCGTACAAGCGGAGCAGGCAATCGTTCGCGCTTACGGTTTGTGCTGCAGTACTCATGGATATCTCTCCAAAATGACGTTACGGACAGTGTTGGGTTTGAGCGGCGTGCCGCGGCACTCGCTCCACGAATCGATGTCGACCAGGAATCGTGAACGCAGGAGGATCGCGAGGGACGAGTATCGTCGGTTGTTCTCGTCGATCATCTCGTCGTTCCAGTCGTCGCACCAATTGTTCTCGATGGTGATCACCTTCTTAAATCCATTCAGGATCTCCCTGATTCCGGGAGGCATCGGCTGAATGAAGGTCAGGTGAAGCGACGATACCTTTCTGCCCTCTTCGCGAAGACCCTCGACTGCCTCCTCGATCGCACCTTTCGTGCTGCCCCAACCGACGACTAAAAAATCACCCGTCGGTTCGCCGAACACCTTCGGCGGCAGCAGCGTCCTTTGCAGTGTCGCCAGTTTCAGGCTGCGCGCCCGCATTCCCTGCTCATTGCTCTCAGCGTCATATGCAACGTGGCTGTTGACGTCGTGGGCGAGTCCGGTCAGCGTGTGCATGCCGCCGGGTTGGCCGGGAATGAAGCGACGGGCCAAGCCTGTTTTCGGGTCCCAATCGTACGGCTTTGAACCAGCGGGAATCGCACTTTGGTCGATCGGCGGGGCCATCCAGGCTTCGTCAAATTCAGGCCTCGTAAACGGCTGCTGCGATGTTGCCAGATTGGCGTCCGTGAGGATCACGACCACCATATTAAAGGTCTCGGCGATCTTGCGAGCCGTGATGACCGAGTAGAAACACTCTTCGATCGTGCCGGGAGCGATGACGACCTTAGGAGCGTCGCCGTGGCTTCCGAAAATGGTGGTCATCAGGTCGCCCTGTTCCGTCTTGGTTGGTTGGCCGGTACTCGGCCCGCCACGCATCACGTTGACGACGACCAACGGTATCTCGCCCATTACGGCGAGACCGAGAGCTTCCTGCTTGAGCGAATACCCGGGGCCCGAGGTTACCGTCAAAGTACATTTGCCGGCATAGGAGGCACCGATCGCCAGCGCACACGCCGCTATCTCATCCTCGGCCTGATGGACAATGCCGCCGACCTTTTCAAATGCGTCGCTGAGATAATGCGACATCGATGTCGCCGGTGTGATCGGATACATCGAACAGAGCTCCATACCCGAGGCGATCATCCCGAGCGCGAGTGCCGTGTTGCCGTTGATCACGATCTTTGGAACGTTTGACCTCTGTGCCGGTATTTCGAATCTGAAATCAAGGTTCTCCTCGGCCCACGCGTAACCGGCATCGAGCAGGTCGATGTTTTTCTGCACGACCTCGGCCGATTTTTTGCTGAATGTCTGCCTGACCTGATCCTGAGCTATCTTGAGGTCGAGAGTATAAATATTACACAGCATCCCGAGCGCGAACATGTTCTTGCCCTTGCGGGCATCCTTGACGTGTTTCAGACACTCGGTCTCCATCGGGATCTCATATACACGGAATCCGGCAGCTACGAGCTGATCGTAGGTTTCGATATAGGACTTGCTGACCTTAGCGTTACTGGCCTTACGCCACATGGATTCCAGAAGAATGATGCAGCCCGGTTTTAGTTCACGAGAGCGGACGCGGCCAAGCAGAACCTGTTCATTAAAAGCCACGACCAGGTCCGTCTCGTTCCCGCCGTTCTCGACGTGCTTTGAACCGATCCGGATCCGGTTGCCGCTCGCCCCGGCGACACTGCGTGCCGGCGGACGGATCTCAGCCGGGATGATCTCGACGGTCCATACGCCGTTGCCCATCCGGGCGACGATCGAACCGAGCGACTGGCCGCATTTTTGTGCACCCTCGCCCGAATCGCTGATGATCTCGACGATGTGTTCTTTCAGACGTACCGTCTCGCGGGCATCGCCGTTACCCCGCGGGAGTGTTTCAATGGTCGTCGTGTCGATTTCAAGTGCCATATGCTATGCGGCCCTCACTCGTGTAAAATTATGCTCCCGTGCATCAATGCCAAACAGTATATTCTCGCTGCTGATGGGGCCGACATCGCGAATGCCTAGAAATGCCTTCATTCCGCGAGCTGCCTTGCGGCCCGCACCCATCGCTTCGATAACGGTTGCCGCACCGGTTACGATGTCGCCACCGGCAAAAACGCCGGCCATCGACGTCATCAGATCCTTATTTGTCTCCAGATAGCCCCATTTGTTGAGCTTGAGATTTGACGTCTGCCCGATGATCGGGTTGGCGTTGGTACCGATCGCGAACACCACCTGATCGGTCTCGATCTCAAATTCGCTCCCGGCCACCGGGACCGGCCGCCGTCGTCCGGAATCGTCCGGCTCGCCCAGTTCCATCTTGATGCAGCGAATGCCGCAGACCGAGCCTTCGCCGTCGTCCAGAACCTCGACGGGAGCGGCGAGCCAGTGAAAATCGATGCCTTCCTGCTCAGCGTGGTGAACCTCTTCGGCACGTGCCGGGGCTTCTGTTTTGGAGCGGCGGTAAACGCAGGCGACCGATTCGGCTCCGAGCCGTTTGCTGACACGCAGGGCATCCATCGCCGTATTGCCGGCACCAACGACGACGACGTGCTTGCCGAGCGGCAGCGGCGTGTCGACGTTCGGGAAATTGCGTGCACCCATCAGGTTACAGCGGGTCAGAAGTTCGTTTGCCGAGAGCACCCCATTCAGCGAGTCACCCGGAATGCCGAGCATCGTCGGATATCCGGCACCGGTCCCGATAAATACGGCGTGAAAGCCTAGTTCACCCAGCATCTGCTCGATCGTAAATAGCCGTCCGACCAGCGTATTGCAGACAAATTTGACCCCGAGCATTTCCAGTTTCTCGATCTCGGCGTCGACGACCGTATTCGGCAGCCGAAAGTCTGGGATGCCGTACCTGAGCACTCCGCCCGCCTCGTGAAACGCCTCAAACACCGTGACCTCGCACCCGGCTTTGGCCATATCGGCGGCACATGCCATTCCGGCCGGGCCCGAACCGACGATCCCGATGCGAAATCCTGTTGGTTCAATGTACGGGATATTCACCCAGCGGTTCGCGATCGCCATATCACCGACAAACCGTTCGAGCCGTCCGATCGCGACTGAGACGAGGCTCTCGCCCACGACGCAGACACCCTCGCATTGGTTTTCCTGCGGGCAAACACGCCCGCAAACGGCCGGCAGCAGATTGGTTCCGGTGATCACGTCGTATGCTCCGTGATAGTCCCTGGACCCGATCTTTTGTATAAATCCGGGAATATCGATGCTCACCGGGCAGCCGGCAATGCACTTCGGGTCCGGGCAGAAGAGGCAGCGTTCCGATTCGAGCAAAGCCTCGCTCTCAGTATAGCCGCAATTAACCTCCTCGAAATTTCTGCTCCTCACGACCGCGTCGAGTTCACGAACAGCGGTTCGCTCCTGTGGAATATTGCGTATGGTCCGCTTTTTTGCCATCCGATTAATGCTCCGTTAACTTTCTTGATCTATTCCGGGAGGGCCGCAACGACGCCGTCGCCGGTCGTCATCCGACATGTATCTGACCACCGTTCGGTCGCGACCCGCTCCTCTTCCTTATATCTTCGTAAACGCACCATCAGATCGTCGAAATCGACCAGGTGCCCGTCAAAATCCGGCCCGTCGACGCATGCGAACTTGACCTCGTCGCCGATCTTGACGCGGCAACCACCGCACATTCCCGTGCCGTCGACCATTATCGGGTTGAGGCTGACCATCGTCTTGACGCTGGCGGTACGGGTTGCATCGGCACTCGCTTTCATCATTACCGGCGGTCCGATGGCGACCACTTCGTCGATGTCCGGATGACGCTCGATCGCCTGCTTGATGCCATCGGTAACAAAACCTTTGATACCCGTAGAACCGTCGTCCGTGCAGATGATCAGTTCGTCGCAGATCCCACGAAACTTGCCTTCCCAGAACACGAGGTCTTTATTCCTGAATCCCAAAACGCCGATTACGTACGCGCCGCCCTGCTTCCAGGCTCTCGCCTGCGGATAGACCGGTGCAACGCCGAGCCCGCCGCCGACACACACCACCTTTTTGGCCGCACTCAGATGGCTCGGGATACCCATCGGGCCTGCCAACCCATATAGCGTCGTCCCAACCTGACAGCTCTGCTGCATTTCCAACGTTGTCTTACCGACCGCCTGGATCACAAGTGTGATCGTTCCTCTTTCTCGGTCAAAATCGGCGATCGTCAACGGTATTCGCTCGCCCTTAGCGTGAGACATGATGATCACAAACTGGCCCGGTTGGGCGGCACGTGCCATCAACGGATGCAGGACCTCCAACATAAAAGTGACGTCCGAGTAATCTTCGCGGGCGATGATCTCGAAATTTGTAGTTATAATTTCATTCACAGTTTTTCGTTTAAAAATTCGGGCCCCGGCTTTCAGCGGAGGGCAAACAGAAAAAAATAGCCGGAGCCCGAAAACTTTTCACTTTACGGCAAAAAACTTTGCTCTCTTGAAGAACAAACGTCGCTAACAACCCACTTTGTTCGCAAGCCACGTGCCAAACATGTCGATTTCGCGAAACCCTTATTATTAATGGAAAAAACGACTGCGAGCGTTGTTCTGCGTGGGCCGGACCGCTTAAAACTATGAAAAATTCTGCGGAAAACCGTGAGTTTTCGCTCATTTTTAGGCTCTTTAGCCACCTACTTTCCGATGCAGAAAGTTTCAAAGATGCGGGTGAGCATGTCTTCGGTAGTGGTTTCCCCGGTTATCTGGCCGAGGTAGCGGAGGGCATTGTGGAGACCGATGAGAGGGATCTCTTCGCTCATTTTATGGTCGATTTGGTCGACAGATGATCGAATTTCAGCGGCCGATCGGACGAGCAGATCGTGGTGACGGGCATCGGTGACGAGAAAACCGGAATTCGAAATATCCTCCGGTGAAAAAGGTTCGACAAAGGCCCGTTGAAGTGCGTCGAGGCCGGCACGCGTTTTCGCTGAGGTATCGATGAACTTTGACCTCTGATCTTCGATCTTTGAGCGAATGGCGGCGATCTGTTCGGGGGCGGCCTTGTCGATCTTGTTCAATACGATCAGATGTTCGATGTCAGCGACGCTCGCAAGGATCTCAATGTCCTCAGCGATCAACTCCTCTGAGGCATCGACCATCACGACGACGACATCTGCGTCCGCCATCACCGCTCGCGAACGCTCGACGCCGATGCTCTCGACAATGTCGCTGGTTTCACGCAACCCCGCCGTATCGATCAGCGAGATCGGGATACCGTCCACCGTAAAACGCTCGTGCAGTTGGTCGCGGGTCGTGCCGGCGATCTCGGTCACGATGGCCCGCTCACTACCGAGCAAAGCATTGAAAAGGCTGGATTTACCAACATTTGGCCGGCCGACGATGGCGACCTTGATCCCTTCGCGTAAGAGCCGGCCGGCTGTAAATGTCTCCGCGATCATCTCCGTTGCCTCGGCAACGGTGATCAAACGCTCTCTGAGCGCCGCCGCCTGCGCCTCAGGCAGATCGTCCTCGACAAACTCGAGGGCAGATTCGAGCACGACGATCACGTTCAGCAGGTCGTCTTTTAGCGGCTGCAGTTGCCTTGAAAACTCGCCGCTAAGCTGCCGTATCGCCTGACGCGCCGATGCCTTAGTCTGGGCGTCGATCAAGTCGCGAACGGCCTCGGCCTCGGCGAGGTCCATGCGCCCGTTCGACAGAGCACGAAGCGTAAATTCGCCCGCCTCCGCCATCCGGGCACCGTGCCCGAGACAAATATCGATCACTTGCCTAAGCAAGACCGGCGAACCGTGGCAGCCGATCTCGACCACATCCTCGCCTGTAAATGAATTAGGTGATCTAAACCAGGTGACGACGGCCTCGTCGATGACGTCGCCGGTCGCCGGATCGCGGAGTTGTTTTAGATTAGCAACACGCGGCTCGGGTTGAGATCCGTCGTTACCCGTCAGTACGCGGGTAATACGCAGCGAATCGCTGCCGCTCAGTCGGATCACGCCGATCCCGCTGCGGCCCGTCGGTGTTGCTAATGCGACGATAGTTTCCGGCATACAAAGTGAAAAAGTGAAAAAGTCCAAAAGTGAAAAAGCAGGCATTTTCACTCGTTCACTTTTTCACTTTTGCCCATACTTTACTGCAGCCGGATCTGCAGACGCCGATCGCGGCCGTCTCCGACCGATTCGGTGAAGAGGTCTTCTTCTTTCTGCAGCGACATGTGGATGATGCGGCGTTCCGTCGAATTGAGCACGCCAAACGTAAACGGCCGGCCGCTCTTGCGAACCTGTTCGGCGGCAAAACGTGCCATCGCGTGCAGCTCCGCCTTGCGCGTCTGGCGAAATCCGTCAGCATCGACGATAAATCGGTGCTCGCGGTCGAGTTCGCGGCCGTACGCCTGAAACAGTATGACCTCAAACGCATCGAGCAGTTCGCCGTTTTCGGCTAGTGCATAGTGAGCGTCCTCGCCGTTCAGCTTTATCCAGCAACCCTCGTCCGTCACCTCAGATGTCACGTTGAGATCGAACCGCATATCGGCGACGATCCCGGAAAGCAATTCAGCAGCGTTGTCACAAATCTGTTTCATAGTCTTTAAGTGGAAATGTAAAAAAGGTCAAAAGTGAAAAAGATCCGAACTTGTAAATCGCCCTCCTTTTTCACTCTTAAACTTTTTACCTCTCACGCCGTCGACGGCTTGATCTTCTTGGCATTCGCCGGTATCGAATTGACCACCATCATTCCACCCTGATCCTTCGGCTTGTTCATCCGGTTGATGACCATCTGCTGGCCAAAGCTGACGATGTTGCCAAAAAACCAGTATAACAGCAATCCGGACGGTGCAGACCACATAACCCACAGCATCATCACGGGCATAAAGTAGGTCATCATCTTTTGCTGCATCTGCTGTTCAGGCGTGACGGTGGCCGCGGTCGGTGTAAATTTCATCGACAGCACCATCGAGATCGCAAAGCCGAACTCAAGAACGTGGAACGGGTCCGCCGCCGAAAGGTCAGGCAGCCACAGGAATGTTGCCTGCCGCAGATCGAGCGACACGGTCACAGCCGTGTAGAAGGCGATCAGCAGCGGAAATTGCAGGAGCATCGGCAGACACCCGCCGATCGGCAGAGCGTCCTTGGTCATCTTTAGCTGTTCGACCTGCAGGGCACGCATCCTCGGATCGTCCGCGGGCACACCTTTTTTCTGCAGGTCTTTGAGCTTGTCCTGGATGTCCTTCATCTTCGGCGCATTGCCCGAGGCTTTTTTGAAGGATTTCGACTGCGACCACCTGAGCGGGAACAGCAGCATGTAGAACAGAAATGTAAAGACGATGATCGCAACGCCGTAGTTGTTCGTCAGATTGTTAAAAAAGTTGAGCGACCAGATGATCGGCACGGCGAGCGTCGACGTGATCGGGCGTATCCAGCTGTAATTGCTGAAATTGATCATCGGCACGACGTCTATCTTGCGGCCGGTCGCCGCGGTCAGCACTGCACTGTATTCTTTCAGTGCAAAATAGTCTTTGGGACCGGTATATATCCGCGTCAGCGAACCGTCGGCGGTTATTGGCAGATAGGCCGTGATCAGGTGCCGAGTTTCAGATGTCTTTTGGCTTCGTGATACCCAACTTATGATGCCGTCATAGAATGGAGCCTGCGGAAACTCAAACTTTGACGCCCGATACTCGAGACCCTGCGTCTGCTGGGCAGGGACAGCGGCCATCGCAAAATACGCGTCACCGACGCCTGCCCAGTCCACGCTGCCCGGTACGGCGACCGTGCTCTGATTGTTTGCGTCAAAGGTGAACGACAATCCCGGATGCCGAAAGATCGTGTCGCCGGCATTGGCGATAGCCTCGGACTCGATGTGGTAAAAACTGTGATGGGCTATTCCCTGATCGCCGATGCTCGCACCGATCAGCAGTTTAGTGTTCGGTACCGCCTGGCCGCCCCTTGTCAGCTTGACCTGCAGGTCGGAAAGGTAAGTGTCGGCACGAAATACAAATGTCTTGGTGACCTCTACGCCGCCGTCATTTAGCGTAAAGTCGATCTTCCGTTCCTGGCCGTCGGTCAGCGTTACGTCGCCGTCGGCACCTGCGATCTGATAGTTTCGGTCGTTTACCAACGCATCGGTGCCCGCATCGTCGGTAGCCAAACGGTATGGCAGTTCACGCGGCGTCCGGGCGAGGGCGTCGGGCGATATTAGTTGGAGCGGTTTCTTTTCGACCGGATTCGAACCGTCCGCGTAGAGTGCTCGTTCCTCTTTCGGTGTCTTGTTCTTTAGCAGGATCCAACTCGTCGCCACCGCACCCCTCGAGTCGAGCGTTACCTCGTAGAGCGGAGTGGTGATCTTGATCTGTCTGTTTGGAACACTGTCGGGCGTCGCCGGAACCGCCGTTTGAGTCTGCGCGGCCGGAGTCGCGGTCGGAGCGGGCGTCGCCGGCGCTGTATTGGCGTTTGCGGCGACATTGGCGTTCGCCGTGTTGGTCTCGGGCTTTTTCGGCGGAAAGAGATACGACCATCCGACCAAAACGACCAGCGACAGAGCGGCGGCGATTATAAAACGGGTTTGATTGCTAGGTTCGTTGTTTTCCATTACTTTACCGGGTCATGTCCGCCCTTGCAGAACGGCTGACAGCGTAATATACGCTTTATTCCCATCCACGTTCCGCGAACCGCACCGTATTTTTCGACCGCCTGGCGCGAATATTCCGAACAACTTGGCTCAAACCGGCACGCAGGCGGCAGAAAGGGCGAAACGAACGCCTTATAGACACCCAGCAGATCTAAAACCAAAAACTTCATCTAAAAATGATTTTGCCACAGCGAGCACCGTTTACCAGAGATGAAAAGACCGAAAATGCCGGCCGATCTAAACTTTCTCTGTTATTTTCGGTGTCCTCTGCGGCAATTTTACTTCGCCTCGTTGTACACGTGCCGCGATCGCCCTAAACTCGGCAAGCGGCCCTTCTAACTTTACACGCAGTATGCTGCGGCGGGCGTTAAGGACCCAATCGTATCCAATGTCGATATCATCGAGTTGCGGTCGGCTCAACCGAAAGCATTCGCGCAACAGACGCTTGGCCCGGTTGCGCGACACCGCGTTGCCGATCGCCTTCTTGGTCGCCGTGATGCCCGCCCGATGGTTACCCTTTATCGCGGGCAAAATGAAAACCGTCATAAAACGGCCCTCAAAACGCTTTCCATTCTCATAGACCCGCAAAAACTCGGCGCGCTTGCGCAAACGCTGATCTTTCGCGAGCCCGAGATCTAATAATGGTGAACCGTTAATCTCTTGCGTCCTTTCGCGCGGCGGCGTTTGATCACGGCACGGCCGTTTTTCGTCGCCATTCTTGCTCTGAAGCCATGCTTCTTCGCTCGGCGGCGGTTGTTCGGTTGATAGGTTCTCTTCGGCATAATTACTCTCCATCACTTCATTCAAAAGTGAAAACCTAGAGTTTACGCGCTCTAGTATGGCATTGTCAAAGGGGATTCACCACAGAGTCACAGCGGGCACTGAGAGAAAATAGCCAAATCAGTGCGCATAATTTCTCTGTGTCCTCTATGAGTAATTCATCCACAAAATGCACCACACACCCGGCCACTTTTCGCGTTCGCGTCGAGGGTTGTTCATATCGAGATGGGCTTAACGCTATTCCTTCGGCACCACTATTTTTAGCTGTCCGTAGGCATATTCTCTCTGAAAGTAATTGTTCGCCGCATCATCTATATCCCTCACCCAATTCAGGTTCAAGACTATCTTCGCAGTTGGCGAAAACCATGGAATCAAGTCGGCCGTGAGTACATAGTTCTTGTTTTTCTCCTCCGAGCCCAATGATCCCACCCTCGGTTTTAACCCGATCCTGCTCGCCATGCCCGTATCTCTTTCCATATAAAGCATCATGCTACCTAGGGTGTACATTTTGAGCAAGACACTCATTTCGGGCCAATAGGTGTTTAGGCGCCATGTTTCATTTGGGTATGCCATCAAGAGTTTTGAGAAGGATTCAGGCGGGCCTCCGAGGGCATGTTGCCATAAATAGGAAACAACCTTGCCGCTCTTTGCATCTGTGATTATCAGGAGTTCTTCATATATGGAGCTGATATCGAGGCTTATCTTCATCTTTACAATTGTAAAATTATGCAGGTAGAGATCCTGTGCGAGACGTTGCCGGAGGTCGCCGGGAATCGGGATAATCTCCCCGCTGAAAGTAGTCTTAGGCCGTTTCAATTCGCCGCCGGGTTTTAAGAATTCAGCGATCTTTGGCGGAAGCTTTTCCGAAATTACTTGCGTTTCCTCTTGCGCATTCAAACCGATCGTGGCGAATATCAAAAGTAAAATGGCAAATACAAATTTCATAAGTGTACCTTCGGTTACCATTAGAACGACGCAGTCGGGAAAACCTGCGGCATTTAAATCATCCGAATGGCCTCGACGTATAGTTTGTGTTCCTGTTCCAAAATTCTCTCGGACAAAGTCTCGATAGAGTCATCCTCATGTATGTCGACCTCTGTCTGAAGTATGATCTCGCCATGATCGAGCAATTCATCAACATAGTGAACGGTACACCCTGTCACCTTCACCCCGGCCTCGAAAGCCTGTTCCTGGGCGTTAAGGCCCGGAAACGCCGGTAGCAAACTCGGGTGAATATTGACGATCCGGCCGGGAAATGCTCGTACAAAATCGGACGACAACAGACGCATATACCCGGCGAGGCAAACCAGTTCGACGCTGCGGTTTTCGAGTTCGCCGATGATCTCGGCATCATGGTCGGCCCGCCGCCGGCCCATGCGCTCGACCACGACGGTCTCGATACCGCGCTCTTTAGCCCGCGTTAGACCGCCCGCGTCGCGTTGGTCACTGATAACGACCGAAATCTCCGAGTCCGGTATCTCTCCGCCTGCGACCGCATCGGCGATCGCCACCATATTCGACCCGCGTCCCGAGATGAGTATGCCGATTTTCATTGAGAATTCGCCGTTGATGTCGTTTTACTTCAGAGTGCACAGAGTTTTTGAGGAATAACAAATACCAGATCCGGGCCATTCGTTAGTCTTCGTAACCGGTTGAGTAGACGATGTCCGGTAGACCGAAATAGCCAGATCTTTCCTCCCTCGGTGATCTCTGTGGCCGACTTATTCCAGCCTTACAAGAATTTCAGCACCTCGTACGAACTTGCGTCAAAGATCACGTCCGCGTTTTTTGGATCCTGGACGTACTCGACGTGCGTCAGCAGGTTAGCTTTATTGACGAGCGTCTTGCCGATCTGAAACCCGGGCAGCGTCGTTTCGGCGATCATCCATTGCTTGCTGTTCCACGCGAAGTCGAGCTTGTTGCCGTTGACATAATTACCCTGCGGCACAGCAACGGTGATGTGACGCGGGCAATAGAGCAAAACATACTCCTCGCCGATCTGTTCGAGCAGGGACGCGAGCAGAATCGTTTTGTTGCTGCAGTCGCCCGTCCGCGTCATCAGCGTTTCGTCGCCGCGTTTGAGCGTCTCACCGCGGCCGAGGGCCTCGATGTAGCTATATTCGATCTCGTTGGAAACAAAATCGACGAGCCGCTGGATGCGTGCCTCGCGGTCCGGCCCGACGCTTTTGAGCAGGTCGTCGGTGAGTCGTTTCATCGACGGCTCGCCCGGTTTTGCCACCATTATGCCGTGGTTGGCGAAAACGACGTTTGGCTTAAAGCTCCGCTCGGGAACTTGCGTGATCGTCCGGCCGCCATAGATCTGCGTATTATTGGTCAAACGAAATATCTCATCGAGAGACGGCTCGTACTTGACCTCGTTAAACTGAAAACTGAGCTTTTGCCGCGGTTCTACACGGATATTTGCCAGATCCGTCCGGAAAAAGTGTCCCATCTGCGGCGATATCGGTGCGCGATAGTCGCCGAGCCATAGCTCACCATTCTTTTCCGTGCCGTACTCGATTCTGGCCGGATCATTGAAATTTTTGGCAAGAAAATCCGCAAATTCCGTCTCCGGCGCTTGCGGATAGGTGAAAAACGCCTCGTCGATCGCCTTGATATACCTCTCGAGACGCCCTTTGCCCAATACCTGCTGCCGAAACTCCTCGCCGGAATACGTTCGATAATTGAGCAGCATCACTGTATTGTCCCGCACCTCGACCGCCAAAATGTCATCCGCCGTTGGCCCGACCGGAATGCTGTACAGATATATCCCATACGCCGTCCCCGCGATCACCACGAACGCAACAACGCCGATGATCCACTTTTTCGGATCGATACTCCGTTTGGAGTGCGCCTCAAACAGATCACCTGACGACATATTATTTCCTCACCCGTATTCTGCCACCCCAGGCAGGGATGTACAACCACTTTCTCAAAAATCGAAATTTCATACTCATAACTTAGCGTCCCTAGCGGCTTTGCGTGAAAGTACTGGCTTTCGGCCAGCCAATGATCCGTGTTATTTTGAGAAAATGCCGATCAATTGTTGAAAATTAGAAATTGAAACATGTTCACATATTTGTTAACCTTGAATGCGAGACGTGATATTCTATAAAACGGAAAAGGGTGATTGCCCCGTAGCAGAATTCTTGAAATCCCTTCCGTCCAAGCAACGGCAAAAGGTCACTTGGGTATTTGATCTGGTCGAGGAATTGGCTATTGTTCCGCGGCAGTATTTTAAGAAGTTGTCGGGAACGGACGATATTTGGGAAGTCAGAATTGACAGTGGGTCGGACACCTTTAGGCTGCTTGGTTTCTTTTGTCGCGGAAATCTGGTTGTTCTGACGAATGGTTTCGCCAAGAAATCTCAACAAACGCCTCTCTCGGAGATTAGAATAGCTGAAGACAGAAAGAAGGATTATTTACGGAGAACGAAATGAGCGATCTGAGAAAATTCGTTGAGGAACAGAAAAGAATCGACGCTGAATTTGCCGACGGTTACGACGAAGGCTACGCGGACTTCAAGATCGGCGTTCTTCTCCAGTTATCTCGGGAACAGGCGGAGCTGACCCAGGAAGAAGTTGCCAAAAGAATGGGAACAAAAAAATCCGCCATCTCACGCATCGAAAACCACGCCGATAATATTACGCTCTCGACCCTACGCAAGTATGCAAAGGCGTTGGGTAAAAAGGTTCATTTTGAGATCGTTTGATTGTTCGTGGATGACTATCTCCCGCAGGACGCCATTTTGCTGATTCTATCGTAGGAACGTTTACACCTTGCCCGTCCACATTTTTATAGGCCGATTAAATAAATACTCTGAAGGCCATGATCAAAAGTCACTTTTTTTCAAATACACCTCGAATCCTTTCCTTGATTTTCGCATCAATAATTCTAGTGTCGATAGAGGCCGCCGCCCAACGTAAACCACCTCGTTCAGAGGACTACCCTGTGTCGAAGAACGAGGAATATAAAGGAAAGCCTGTCCGCCCTTTGTTGGATAGCAAACGCGCCAGATTGTACCGCACAGCACTTAGAGAAGGTACACAGAAAGGCCCAAACTTCGCGGGTCACTATACGATAGTCACCTGGGGTGCTGGTTTGGGTGTCTTCTCAGCAGCCGTTGTTGATGCTAGGACTGGCAAAGTATATTTTCCACCATTCAGCGAGATAGGAAATACCGGTTATGGCATTCCATTCATCGACAAGGGGGACAATCCATCCTGGCGGATCGATAGTAAGTTGTTTGCCTTTATAGGTCGTCCCGATGTTTACGGCAACGGAATGGGCATGTATGTATATTTGTTCGAGCGGGGGCGATTTCGCTTGTTGTTTTTTGAAAAAGAGGACGAGAAAAAAAGGAAGGCGGACCAAGAAGCATGGGAAAAGGAGATCGACAGACGTCTTACTTCGATGGCGTATAGATACGAATCATTCAGAAAACAGGTCGCTTCCGTCTACCCAGACGTTAGGTGTTTTCTGGGGAGTCAAACAACCAGATACCCATGGGCGGCTATTAACCCGCTATGCACCGAGGACGATTTGATTGTGTCAATTAACATTGAGTACCTCTCGACAGCCGATGACGCCAAGGACATGATGAAATCTGAATTGAGTTTCCAAGGTGCTCCCTCATGGCGAATCGTCGAAGGGCTCGGGGAACAAGAGATCGAAACGGACCGGTGTAGTCGAGCCTTGATCAGATTTCGACAGGGCACGTACTACGTCTCGATGAATGCCAACCTGAACCGAGAAGAGGTTGCTGATCCGAAATGCACAAATGAGCAGAACGTGGACAGCAAACGACTGGCTGATTTTTCGAGGCGAGTCGCACTCGTGCTGGCCGGCCTACTGAATACTCCTACATCGCCAGCTCATTAAACGACATCAACGGCTTTTGCGCCGGAAGTAACCCTCCCGATTTCACGAACACCGCTGACCGACGCCTTAAACTCTTGTCTGTCGCATTCTGCACAAATCACGACCATTCCGATGCCCATATTAAACGTCCGGAACATCTCCGGTTCGGAGACATTGCCAAGACGCTGCATCATTCCGAATATCGGGAGTTCGGGCCAGGTGCCGCGGTTTATTTCGACGGAGACGCCGTCGGGCAGGATGCGGGGGATGTTTTCGAGGAAACCGCCGCCGGTGATGTGGACGAGGCCTTTGATGAGCGGAGTGCGGACACTCTTGTCCGCTTTGCCGTCTGTGTCGAGGAGCGGACCGATCTGCGGCAGAAAACTAGCGTGGGTCGCGAGCAGTGCTTCGCCGACCGTTGTGCCGAGTTCGTCGATGAAGTCGTCTGTTTTGTAGCCGCCGACCTCGAAGAACAGCTTGCGGGCGAGCGAATATCCGTTCGTCTGCAAACCGCTCGATGGAATGCCGAGCACGACGTCGCCGGGTACGATGTTCTTGCCGTCGATGACCTTTGGCTTGTCAACGACGCCGACGATAAAACCGGCTAGATCGTATTCGCCGTCCGCATACATCGACGGCATCTCGGCCGTCTCACCGCCGAGCAGGACGCAACCGTTCTCGCGGCAGGCCCGGGCCATGCCCTCGACGACCGAGGCGGTGACCTCGGGCTCGAGCTTGCCGGTAGCAAAATAATCCAGGAAAAACAGCGGCCTCGCACCCTGCACCAAAATGTCGTTGACGCAGTGGTTGACGAGGTCTGCCCCGACCGTGTTGTGGATACCCGTCTCGAACGCCAGCTTGAGTTTCGTTCCGACGCCGTCGGCCGACGCGACCAGTATCGGCTCAGCCATATCAGGAAACGCCCCGGCGAACATCCCGCCAAAGCTGCCTATCTCGGTCAGCGTCCGTTCGTTGAACGTGCTCCGGGCATACTCGCGGATCTTCGCCACGGCCTTATTCGCGTTGTCGATCGAAACGCCCGCGTCGGCGTATGAGATTGGTTTCGTCATAAATTTTAGATTATATTCGCTCTTCTCTGCCTTGGCGAACCTTGCGGCTTGGCGTGATATTTTTTCACACCGAGCCGCTAAGATCGCAAAGTATGACAAAAGTGCGGCACACATCACCAAAACTCCGTTGACTATTCCAGGTCATCCCGATTAGCATTTCCCTTGGGGACAATTTATGAGTTTTACATTGATCGATCTGGGTTCGGAGAACTTCGAGATGCAGGCTAGCGTATGGCAGTGGAAAGCGGCTCTTGAGGTGATCAAGAGTCTCGACGTCATCGGCGACGGCGCGATTCGCCAGATGACCTACGCCGGCACCGGCGTCAAGGTCTCGCTCGACGATGCTCACTTGCTCGGCGAACGTATCCGCGATCGGATCTTGCCAAAGCTCGAGCCGAACAAGCGTATCTACGCCGATCTCAGCATCACCGACGCTCCGGACGATATGACGCTCCACCGCGATGGCGATGAGCAATGGAAAAATTACAGCGTCGGATACGAATGGACGACGGAGTTTGCCGAGTTTTGTTTGAGATCAAAAGGGTTTCAGCTGTATTAGGCCTTGGCCGCAATTTAGATTCTATCAACTACCCGGAGTGCAAGATTTACTAAACAGCATCGAGCCGATATTTAAGCATCTGTACGTACAGATCGGGCTCCTTATTGCCTTTGCGACGCTGCACGGTTACGCCGGGGCCTGGTTGGCGGTGCGGATGCTGTTTCGGCCGCGGTATCCGGTCAAGCTGCTCGGTATCACCGTCTTTCCGCAGGGAATGATCCCGCGTCACCGCGACCGTCTCGCCACCGCGATCGGCAAGGCGGTCGGCCAGGAACTGGTCTCGACCGACACCATCGTCGAACAACTGACCGGCAAAGATTTCCTCCACAAAAAGATCCAGAACGTCGTCGATTCGTACACAAACGATCTGCTCTCGCAGGACTATCCGTCGCTGATCGAGGCCTTGCCGAGGAATATCCGCGAACCGATACTCGAGGCCATCGCCGGCCTGCAGCTGCGGCTCGCCGAGCATATCACGGCGATCCTCCATAGCGAGGAATCGACGACGGCCATCAGCTCCTTTGTCACTCGCCGTGTCGATGAGGTTCTCGGCAAACGCGTGTCTGACGTGATCGACGACGAGGCATTTGCCAAGATCATCGCGTTTATCGACCTTCGCATCCGGGCTGCCGTCGAGATGAGGTCATTCGAAGACAAGATCCGCGAGTTCGTCGGCCGCCGCATCAACGACCTCGCCGGCGCCGAAACTCCGCTCGGTGATCTGTTTACCGAGGATGCTGTCTCGCTGCTCAAGGAAAAAGCCAACGAGCAGATCGAGCCGGCGATCCGCCAGTTGACCGAACTTGCCGCCTCCGAGCGGACCCGCGGCCAGATCGGGGCACTGATCAAAAAAGAGGTCCACGAATATTACGAAAATCTGCCGTTCTATAAAAAGATCTTTGTCTCGCGTGAAAACCTGCTGCAGGAGGTCGACAACCTAGTAAACGAGAGCCTGCCGCGCCGGATCGAGGAAACGCTCAGAGGCGAGTTTTTCGCCGACGAAGCACGCACATTCATCGGCACCAGCATCGACAACGCCCTCGCCAAACCTCTGCCCATCGTCATTGGCAAGATAGCCCCCGAGCAGCTTGAACGCCTCAAGGATCAGGTGACCCGTTCGGTCCTCGCCCTGATCCGCGGCGAGGAGATGATCGGCGGCATTTCGTCCTACATCACCGAAGCGCTCAACAAACTGCGGCCGCACAGCATCGATACGATCCTCCGGACCATTCACCCCGAGGCCGAGGAAAAGCTCAAATCTATGCTCTCACGCGGCCTGCTCGACATCCTCGCCCGCGAGGAAACAGCAAACAAGATCAATAAGATGCTCGCCGGCCAGATCGACATTCTCCTCTCAAAACCGATCGGCCGCATCGGCGACCACATCTCCGAAGAAAAGATCCGCGAAGCCAGCACATCGCTCACGGACACGATCATCGCCGCCGTCCACGCCAAATTGCCCGAGGCCGTCGCCGAGTTTGACGTCGGCGGTGTCGTCCGCGAAAAGATCCGTAATTACCCCGCCGAAAAGCTCGAGTCGCTCGTGATGTCCGTGGCCAAAGAGCACCTCCGCACCATCGAGGCGTTCGGTGCCCTATTCGGATTCATCATCGGCATTCTGCAGGCGATCCAGTTCTACATTTACGCCAAATAGCCGCCCGCTCCGCCGTTTTCGTGTTCCATGCTCGTTTCGTTTTTGCAATCCGTGTTCCGGTCGCACGCCTTGGTTCCTCGTCTGCTCGATTGCGTTCGTAGCCTGCGTGATGCCTGCGATTCGTGCACGCCGGTCGAATCGCTCCGGTACAAATAGCAGGAAACCCCGCCCTTTCTGCAAAAAAACGAACTTTTCAAAATCAAAAACCGTTCATAGTCTCAGATATCATTTACAGCAATAGAAGACAATTTATGAAAAAGGCGGGCTTAATTATTTTCGCGGCCGCACTCATTACCGGGCTTATCGCGTCCAATTTATTCTCATTCAGACATTTTGGGGGCAGGTCAGTTAAATTTTCGATCGATCGCTGGAGCGGCGTTCGCGGGTCAGGCAACGTCTCTGCCGAAAAGCGTGACGCGGCTGGGTTCGCCTCCGTTGAGGCAGGCGGAGTGTTTCAGGTCATCATCGTCGCAAAAAAAGATTTCAGCGTCGAGGTCGAGGCTGAGGACAATCTTCTGCCTCTGATCAGTACCGAGGTCCGCGACGGCGTCCTGCGGATCGAGACCGACCAGCGATTGCGGCCGACGCGGCCGATGCTCGTCCGCGTTTCAGCGCCGGACATCGAAAAGATCGATGCCTCGGGGGCGTCTAATTTCACCCTGAGCGATATCAAAAACTCCGGTCTTGCGGTCGAAGCCAGCGGAGCGTCCAAGGTCACGATCGCCGGCGAGACATCAAAGTTTAATGTCGGTCTTAGCGGTGCATCAAAGATCGACGCCGCGGAATTGAAAACTGAGACCGCCCTTATCGATGCGAGCGGTGCCAGCCAGATCACCGTCAACGTTAGCCGTGAGCTCACGTCCGACCTCTCCGGAGCGTCAAAGGTCATCTACTCCGGCTCTCCTCATGTCGTAACGCGCAGATCCGGAGCGAGTAGCATCCAAGCAAAATAGACTATCCATACGCTACGCCCCCTGCGATTCGGGGGGCGTGGCACCTTACGTTTCGACTGCTCGCATCGATACACCCGCCAACCGTCCGTCAGCGTCCATTCCGACGACATATATATCTATCTGGATCGTCCCGATCCTGAACACCTTAAGATCGGTTAGATCCGACGTGAGGGAGGCGTAAAGGTCGCCAAACTTAGCCGCCCGCTCCTTGTCCCGGTCGCCGTACCAGTCACGGATCCCCGTCAATCGAGCAAAAAAATCCGCCGCCGAAACTTCTTCGAACCGCCGCTCGCCGGTGCTCTCGGCCATCGCGGTGACCGATTCGATTGATACGGATTCGGCCCTTCCCCACACAAAGGGTGCTATCTCCGAGTCGGTTTCGCTGATGTAGATCAACCCCTCGGCTGCCCGGGAAATACGTTCTGACGGACCGATGGCGTCCTTAGCGTCGTCGTTTGAAAAATTTTTATTTTTTTTTGTCATTTTCGAGTGGTTTTTTGGTCACAAACCCACCAAAAACCTAACGCCAAAACGCACAAAAAGCAAGCCAAGTGTCTGCAAAAAAGGATGTTAATTCCATCTTGAATTTTTGCGCCGGAACCTGTGGATTTCCGTTTGCTCTTGCCTGATTTTCGTGTTAGTCTGTTATCCGTTTCTTAAGAGTCAAATCTTGTAAAGTATTGAAAATAAACGGCTTAAAGCTGTACCTTAAGGTTTAAGCGCCTTGTTTTAACACCTGTGGATATTCTTGTGGAAAACACAGTACAACTTGTTGATAAATTCGTGAAAGTCACCAATTTACAACGACTCTCAAGGGGCCGGCGACACTCTGCCAAATAGGCGCTTAAGGCCCTATTTGAACCCGATTATTTTGAATTGACCTGTTAGACGTTAAAGTCATTTTTCGGAGCTCGAAATTGGAACTGTTATTGGAAAAAACTACGATCTGGGACGATATACTCGCGGTTATCGGCGAGCGTCTGAACAAGCAAATATTTGACACTTGGTTTCGGCCCATCAAGTTCGTCGATCTCGATTACAATGCACGCGAGATAGCACTGCAGGCCGGCGACACTACCAAAAATTGGGTTTGCCGCTATTACCACGAACTTATCGACCAGACCCTTTCGGAACTAACGCTGCCCGGATTTTCCGTAAAATGGATACCCGAGGACGTAGTTGTCGATGATGGCGGACGTAAAGCCGCTTATCAACCGGACGATACCGATCTGTACTTCGCCCCTAAACCGCGGCCGGCGTTTTTGCCGACACAGACTCGTTTCACGGATATTGAGCAGGTCGACAGTTCGTTAAATCCAAAATACACGTTCGACAAGTTTGTGGTCGGTTCGAGCAACCAGTTTGCTCACGCTGCCGCCTTAGGTGCTGCCGAGTCGCCGGGTACAACATACAATCCGCTCTTTATCTATGGCGGCGTGGGCCTCGGCAAAACGCATCTGATGCACGCGATCGGCCATTCTATCAAGGAACGCAACCGTCACATGCGAGTGGCGTACATCACCAGCGAAACTTTCATGAATGAGCTTATCAACGCCATACGGTTTGATAGGACGCCGGCCTTTCGAGACAAATACCGTTCGATCGACGTGCTGCTGGTCGACGACGTGCAGTTTATGGCGGGCAAGGAACGCACGCAGGAAGAGTTTTTCCATACGTTCAATGCATTGCACAACGATCAAAAGCAGATCGTCATATCGAGTGACTGCCCCCCGCGTGAGATACCGACCCTCGAGGAGCGTCTGCACTCGCGTTTTGAGTGGGGTTTGATCGCAGATATCGAACCGCCGGACCTCGAGACCAAGGTCGCAATTCTTAAACGCAAGGCGGATCTCGATGGCTACGATCTTCCCGACGACATAGCGATATTTATCGCCGGCAAGATCAAGAGCAACGTCCGCGAACTCGAAGGCTCGCTCGTGCGTCTCGTCGCTATCGCCTCGCTCAAGAATCTGCCATTGTCCAAGACGCTCGCTCAGGAAGCGATGAAAAACATCATCGACGGCGAGCATCCGGTCGGTTTAACGATGGATCGCATCGCACGCAGCGTGGCCGGCCACTTTAATATGTCGGTCGAGGAACTCAAATCTAAAAACAACTCGAGAGCCGTCGCCGGCCCGCGTCAGATCGCGATGTATATCTGCAAAAAGCTGACGAGACACAGCTTTCCCGAGATCGGCCGTGAGTTTGGCGGCAAGCATCACACGACCGTTATGCACTCTGTCGACAAGGTTGAAACGCAGATCATCACCGACCGCGTTTTCCACAGGATCGTGACTGAGCTAATTGATAGTCTTTGCAGCTAATTAGCAGGATTTTAGAGTTTGTGCGGCAAAAATCTTTTCCACAATCGGTGGAACGGCAATAATCGCGTAAACTGTTTGTTTACAGGTATTTGAATATTAGTTTTCCACATTTCCGCAGGCGGTGGATGAAAGTGCCTGTGGACAACGGTGGAAAAAGTCGGACGAGCGGAGTTATCCTCAGACACGAGGATTTTTCCACATGTTTTCCACAGCCGCCTGTGGACGAAAAAACGTTGATTTAATAATAGGTTAACCCGATTTTCCACATATCCACAGGCCCTATTACTAGTACTAAAGATTTATCTTATATTTTAGATATTAGTTTTAGGAAAAGCCGGGACCGGACGGTCGAGTCAGTTTTTGCAGGAGTATTTGAAAAATGGAATTCGTGATCAAGCAGAGCATTTTGAAAGAGGAACTCGGGTTTATCCAGGGCGTTGTCGAGCGCAAGACGACGATCCCGGTGCTCGCCAATATTTTGATCGAGTCTATCGGCGAAAACGAGATCCGCATCGTCGGCACCGATCTCGACGTGACGATCCGCTGCGATGCGGAGGCCGATATCCGCAAGAGCGGCTCGATGTGCATCCAGGCCCGCAAGCTGTTTGACATCGTCCGTGCCCTCGACAGCGGCGACGTCCATTTTACAAAAGAGGACAACGAGTGGGTCAAGCTCAAATGCGGCCGTGCCAATTTCCGCCTCGCCGGCGTCAGCCGTGAGCAGTTCCCAGAGATCCCCAATTTCAAAAGCACGCCGATGAAACTGCCGGCGGCGGTTTTCAACTATTTCATCCAAAATACGGCATTTGCCATCACTAACGAGGTTTCGCGGTTTACGCTCTCCGGTGCCAAATTTATCGTCAACGACGGCGTCGCCAAGATGATCACGACCGACGGCCATCGTCTGGCATACATCGAGCGGGCGTTGCCCGACGGTTCGTCGTCCGACGCGATCGACACGCTCATTCCGAAAAAGGCCCTGCTCGAACTCGCCAAGGTCTCACGCGACACCGCCAGCGACATCAGCTTTGGCGAAGATCAAAATCACCTATATTTTGAAATGGAGGGCCGCCTGCTCATCAGCCGCAAGCTCTCGGGCAACTTCCCGAATTACGAAATGGTGATGCCCAAGGACAATGACAAAGCAGCCATCTTCGACCTCGACGAGATGCGTGCCGCCGTCCGCCGCGTCAGCCTGATGGCCGACGAACGCAACCGCTCGATCCGTGTCATCGTCCGCACCGGCGAGATCGAATTGACCGCTCAGAGCAGTGAGGAAGGCGAGGGCCGCGAGGCGGTCCAGGCCGAGTACACGGGCGATGAATTTCAACTCGGGTTCAACTGGCAGTACCTGCTCGAATTTCTCAACAATGCCGGTTCGCTCCATAGCTCGAACGACGCCTCCGCCGATGACGGATCGGACGAGACTCCCGCGGCCGACGGCACCGCCGCCGCCCCGGCACGCGACTCAGGCCGGGCCCCGCTGCGAATCTCATTCGAATTCAAGGACGCCAACGCCCAAACCCAGATGTCGATCCACGGCGACTCGACCTACGACTACAAATACATCGTCATGCCCCTGCGGATATGACCTGTCAGAACCGGCAGCGGTAGCGACTGGGTTTCGGGGCATGGGCTTGGGAATGTAAAACGGAACGCAGACACTATCGTCCGCTCCGTGTCAGTAACCCGCACATAAGCAAGGGGCTCTACGCTATCGCATTCGAAAAAAAGGCTTCGTCCCGAACCTGACGAAGCCAATCGTAATTATTGAGTGTCCGTGATCACTTCGCCTTGCACGAGGCGATGGCTTGAACCCAGTCATCCTTTATCGTCTTGATAAAATTGACGAAGCAAGCTATCGTCGCGTCCGGGTTCTTGGTACCCGCACACAACGATTTTCGGTTTTGGACATCCCATTTAGTGATCCCTGCTTGGTTCCACGCCACTTGGCCATCCAAACTCGACTCGCATTGATACTGAAAGGTTGCCGGCGTAATGACGGTTTCGAAACGCCATAGTTGAAACGGCCCATTGTTGCGTTCCCAAAGGTAGATGGCCGCTCCGTCATCCATCAAACCAAGATCTACGTGGAGCACGCGGCCGGTGTCTTTTGACACAATGAGCGACCCTGACGCTCCGTAGGTGGGTATGGTCCACATCTGGCTGTCAGCCTTGACGCACGGCCGTAGCTGCAACGGGGCA
>JAYVUD010000272.1:0-3199 GCA_043788335.1 Chloracidobacterium sp.
TTTCGATTAAGACAAGCGAGTGGATCGCCCGTGCATTCGCGATCTTTTCAATCCGGTCCGGATGCACGGGCAGACTATTTTCAAATCGCGTCAGTTCACCATTATGTAAGTTGCCGTGGACAAAACTATCGACCAGGTCGTTTTCGAGACCGACCAGGTCATAAAAAAAGTCAGAGTCCTCAAAATACCGGTTTTCGAGTGCTTCGCGTTCTTTTTGCGATAATTCGTCAAAAAGGTAACGCTTCAATTCCTCGTGTTTTTCGGTGCTTTTAAAATCCATATAATACAGAACCCTATTCCTAGTGATGGTTTGCGGTTATTTGGTTACACCGCGGCACGTTTCCTCACGCAATCATTGATACATTTTTCGAGTCTGTCTCTCAGCCGGGATGCTTTGACCTTAAGCGTGTTCGCGGTCAGCCCAAGTTTTTCCGCGAGCGTCTTTCTTTGATCCTTGATCTTGGCTACGTTTTCGGTGTCGTAATAACCCAATATCAGCATCCGGTCAGAATCGTTTGACGAAACTTCCACCAAACAGGATCTCAGACACGCGATCCGAACATCCGGATCTTCAGGAAAATCCGGAAACACCGGAATTTCAGGCGTCTCTTCGCCAAAATTATCCTCTTTGTTTTTTCGTCGGTATTCAAGCCAGATGTATCGACCGGTCTCGCACGTGTAGGCTTTGATGCTTTTGATCTCGGTTCCCTGCGCCAGTTTCGCCGCAACACGATCGAGGGTCCCATCGGCGAGCGTGTCGGAATTCGATTCCGGGCATCCCTTCCAAACAAAAAACTTCGAGAGTTTTAGCCGAAGTTCTTCGTATTTGGCGGCAGCCGACGCCTCATCGGCGTCGAGCCGCGCGAGCAGGAGCTGGAATGCATTGTCTGGTAAATTCGGCACGAATTATGAGATTGCTCCAAATGATGGATCCGGTTCAAGCGTCGTTCCCGCAGAATCGGGGATTCCGAAATCAACACGCTGTTTGCCAAATTGTAAGCATTCAGTTTGCAAAGTCAACTCTTTTTTGAATTTAACACAATTAAGCGGAGAAACCCGCCTGCCGTTGTTTCGAGTGGTGAAAGCGCTTCCCGCCGCCTGATCCATTTGATTCAATGACGAATCACCTGTTTAATTCAGAAATGAGGAGTTGAAGCACGCGACGTTAACCCCGAAAAACCGATAATCGCGTTTTCGCCGCATCGGCGACTTCGAGCCGCCCGATCCGACGATCAACGTTTCTTACCGACAATGTATCCATCACGCGATTGGACCGCGACCTTTGGCTGATTAACTTTCACCTTGATCTTGCGGCGCTCGCCTTCTCTTCCCTCGATTTGCGGATAATATCCCAAGCTGTAAAACTGGCGCAACTCGCTCGCAATATTTGAAAACGCCACTCCAAGATTGGCAATCGTCGTCGCCTGAAATACCCTGCCGCCGGTGCGATTGGCCATATCGCTCAGATATTCGCCGGCCTTTTGATATTCTTCGACGGTCGTTCCCTGGCTGCTCGGAGTGCCGATACCCGAAATCGGAATCGGAAAAGGCAGACCGGTTGGCGATGAGGTTGGAATTGGACTTGGAATCGTCGGTTTCGAAATTGCCGATTTGTTCTTCATCCGCTGGACGTCGGCATAAGTATCATATTGAACCGGGTAGATCAGCGCATCGAGTTCCGAGGCATCGCTGCGATTGCTGCTATCGTTCGCCTTTCTTGAAGTAGTATCCACGCCGTCGGTAAAAAGGACGATCGCTTTGCGCCCCGCGTATTTCTTTAATTTCTGGTTGATCACCAGATCCACCGCTTCATAGAGGCTCGTGCCGGTCGCGATTTTCGTGTTTCGGATCGCGCGGAGCAACACGTCGCGATTGTTAGTCGGTTCGCATAAAACGTGCACCTCTTCGTCAAACGCGACCACCATTACCCGATCATTCGGTCGCAATTCGGCGACGAACGCATTGGCCGCCGTTTGAATTTCATTGATCTTAAACGTCGTCGAATAACTCATATCCAAAACGAGCGCAACGATAAAGGGCTGTTCCTCGTTGGAAAAATAGGCTATATCCTGTTCGGCATCGTTTTCAAAAACCCGGAAATCGACTTTTTGCAATCCGGAAACCAGCCGCCCGTTTCGATCGGATACCTTCACCGGAATCGTTACGAGATTCGTATCAACTTCCAAAATATCGTCATCTTTTGCCGGCTCGGGAATTTGCGCGATGGCATCAATGTTGGTGGTATTTTCTTCAGTATTCTGAGACTTTACGGTGGGGAGCGGTGTCGGGGCCGAAGCCGGGCGCTGATTTGTTTTCTTAACGATCGGCTCGGCCGGCGGACGCGATTGGGCGGTAACGCTGATAAAATTCAACGATACGATCACTGCCGGCCAAAGGAGGGAAAGTTTTCCCATTCGTCATCGCTCCCCGCAGAAAATAAAATGGCATCTGGTTGATGTTTGAAACGCCCAAAAAGATGCCATTTGCAAACTAAAACGGAAGTCTTGAATTATTTCGTACGGTCGGAGGCGCCTTTTTGATCGCAGTATTTTTCGAACCGGTGTCGCCGATCACGTAGCTGTTTTTTGCCCTGACCACCGCGTTGGCTCGATCAACCTTCACCTTGACCTGTTTCCGCTGGCCCACTTGACCGACCGTTTCGGGATAGTAGCCGATCGCGTATTGCCGCCGCAGTTCTTCAGCGATTCCGGAAAACGCCGCATCGAGATTGACCGTATTTCGCGCTTCAAAACTTCTTCCGCCGCTGGTCCGCGCCAGATCTTCGAGATATCGTTTTCCTTTTTCGTAATCTCCTGCGGTCGTACCGCCGCCGCGGCCGATCTGCACATTTCCGCCCGTCAAAATGCTGCCGAGGATCTGTCCCCAAATGCTTCCGCCCCCGCCGCGTCTCGGCACGGGGTTATTCCCGCCGCTGTTACCGGTTCCGCTCATATCGGTCGAGGTATCAAAACGAATCGGATAAATCGTTGCGTCGGCTTCTTCCGATTTTGCGACCGTACTTTGATATGTCGAACGGCGCGATGTCGTATCGACGCCGTCCGTAAACAAAACAATTGCTTTGCGGCCCTCGATCTGTTTGAGTTCGCGGCTGATCGCCTGATCGACCGCCTCATACAGACTCGTGCCCCCGCCGAAATTAAGCTGGCGGATGGCAGTCGTCAAAGCCGCGCGATTACTC
>JAYVUD010000273.1:0-9395 GCA_043788335.1 Chloracidobacterium sp.
GGCGAGCGGTGCTTCGTCGGTGATGCTCGCCATCTCGGCATCCATCTCGTCTTCGGTCGCGGGCGAGTACAGCCCCTTGCTGCCGCGGACGATGCCCCAGGTTTTGAATTTTGCGGTCGTCACCATCCACGAACGGATCTTTTCGGGCTGCTCGATATCGCCTATCTTCTGCAGCAGCGTCAGGAAAACCTCCTGAAACACGTCCGACGCCTGTTCCTCGGATAGCCCGGCACGCCGCGGCACTGCGTAGATCAGGCGCTGATACCGCTCGACGAGGCCGTCCCAAGCCGCCTGCTCACCACGCTGGCACGCCCGCACAAGCTCGGCGTCCGACCGCTCGAGCCCCTTTGCCGCAAATTGCATTGTATTCGTCTCGCCATTACGCACGTTGGTGAAAATTCTGGAACATTACCCCAAAATTAGCAACCGTGGTTAAGCTGTCCGTAGTCAAATCGGTCCTATGCGTCAACTTGGATCTCGACTGTAATCGGCCGTGTCGGGCTTGCGTACTTCGGGTGTGGGCATCGGCGGCGCGCCATTGTTGGGAACTATCCAAAACTCCACTTTGAGGCCGGCTTTGTATCCGCCATAAACAACGTCTATGCGGTCAGGAGGCAGTTTGGCACCGGCGGCGATGCGGTTGCGGCCTTGCTCGATAAACCGCAGCAGCAGAGTAGTATCGTAATACTCGTCGTCCGCGTAGAGTATTATCACGCCTCGGGCGGCTCTTCGCTTTGCGATCGCATCGCCAAATTTGCCGTCCGCCCACGCGAACCTTGCGGCTTCGATCTCCTCGGGGCTTATCTCGGGTTCAACGTACTGCGGTATATCAGCCGGCGGGCCCTCGATCGTTGAATTGGTTTCGGTGGTTGCCGTGTCCGCCGCGTCCTTATCAGCATTGGCGATTTCCGATTCGGCGGCGGCTAATTGGTTCCTAAGCTTGACGGCGGGCAGGACAAATTCGGACTCGAAATCGACGCCACTCTCGCCGGTATCGACCCAGGATCGTCCCAAGATAGGTCGTTTTTGGCAACTTTGGTTTGCGGATCGTCTCGGTCGGGACGGGCGGTTCCGCACCGTCGGGCACGAGATACAGTTGGGTAATTTGCTTTTCGCGAAACCCTGCATCAATGAAAACGACCCGGGCCATATCATATTTGCGAAACACGATCGACCGCATCATCAGTGCTTTGTTCGGCCACGTCTCAAGATCGGACGGCAAGGTGTCGAGGCCCTTGTAATTAAGGATATATCCTCTGGCAGTCGGATCGTCATTGATCTGGATAAAGAAACTATCCGTTATCGCACCGATCTCCTCTTCGCCCTTCGGTCCAAATTCATCGATCAGGATCGCCTTTTTCGGAACGTTGGTATCAGCGTTGATTTCGGTGCGGAGTGTTTCCTGAGCCGGCAAAACGATTGCAAACACGAGCGTCGCGGCGATCACAATTATGAGCTTTAAGGATGTCATTGATACTTCTCCGTTGATCGAGATCGAGCCGAAAATTACCAACTCGATCTCCTTGCCACGCCGCGGCTTACACTCAGTTACCCGACCGGTCTATTTGGCGCCGGCCGGCCGGCCGTTGAAATAGATAATGAACGCCTTGGTGACATCCGCGGCATCGTCGATCGTCAGAAATCCGCCGACCTCGTCGATCTTTGATGCATCGAGGATCATCCAGTAGCCGTTCTTTTTGGCAAATTCCTGCAGAGCGACGCCGATCTGCTGGCGGATCGGGCCCATCACCTCAGCCTCACGCTTTGCATACCGCGCACGGGTGTCCTCCTGCTTAAATTTTAATTCACGCTGCAGACGTTCGTACTCATCTGCCTTAGCACGCGTTTCAGGCGTGTTTGCGGCTCCTTTCAGTTCGGTGCCGAGCGTCTGGATCCGCTGTGCCACAGCGATTATCTGATTCTGCTCGGTATAAAAACAGCCGTTGACCACCGCGAGGCCCGCGACGTATTTGGTGATCCCGGCCTTTTCGTCTCCGAAAGCCTGCGGGTTAATGACGTATACACGTCCCGGTTGAGCCTGCGTCGCGACGGGCACCTGGGCGTGGATCGAGACGGCGAAGATTGCCGCAAACGTAATGCCGATGGCGATAGTTCTGATTATCTTGATCATTCGATTGTGTTGGTTCCCAAACGACGGTTACCGACATCGTACAACGTTCGGTCTCGCCGAACCAATGGTTCGTAAGCGAACATTATCAAGACGGCGGTTTCAAACGTTTCGGTCACCGTCGTATGATTCTGCTCAGACGCCGACGGTTGTCTCGTCGGCGTCGAAATTTAGGTGGTCCGCCTCCAATTGGGGTGTTCCAACGGTCTCCGGAACACTCGCGGGCATTTTTCTCTATTGTCTTTTTGGCCGCTGTGATAACATTTGGTTTTCGCATACATAACCAAAGCTGAACGCTCGCGACATTTAGGCGGCGGCGAGAACATCTAATTATGGACAAATTTCTAATCCGCGGCGGCAATCCGCTACACGGAAAGATCGAGATCGGCGGAGCCAAAAATTCGGCGCTACCGTGTTTGGCGGCGACGCTTTTGACGGCCGAGACCGTTATTTTGCATAACGTGCCGTATGTCAAAGACCTCATCACACAACGCCGCCTGCTCGAGGACCTCGGGGCGACCGTGCTGACGCCCGAACTGCGTACGCACAAAGTAAGTGCGAAAAACGTGGCGATCTACGAGGCTCCGTACGAGCTGGTCAAAACTATGCGAGCCAGCGTGCTCGCCCTCGGGCCGCTGCTCGCGAGATTTGGCCAGGCAAAGGTCAGCTTGCCGGGCGGTTGTGCCATCGGCACGCGGCCGATCGACCTGCACCTCAAGGCGTTCGAGCAGCTCGGTGCCAGCGTCTCGCTCGAGTCGGGCGATGTCGTCGCCCGTGCCCCGAAAGGCCGCCTGGTCGGAGCCGAGATCGACTTTGAAAAGGTGACCGTGACCGGCACCGAAAACGTGATGATGGCCGCCTCGCTCGCCTCGGGCCGGACGATGATCCGCAACGCGGCTCAGGAACCCGAGATCGAGGACCTCGCCGATCTGCTCAATAAAATGGGAGCCCGCATCCGCGGCGCCGGCACACCCGTGATGGAGATCGATGGCGTCGAAGCTCTCGGCGGTGCCGAACACACCATCATCCCCGACCGCATCGAGACCGGAACCTTTATGGTCGCGGCGGCGATCACGGGTGGCGAGATCGAGATCAAAAGCTGCCGGCCCGAGCATCTGACAGCCGTCATCGAAATGCTCAGAATGGCCGGCGTCGAGATCCTCGAACTAAACCCGAGCACGCTGCTCGTGCGGCAGAGTCCGGCCGGACTGTTTGCCCGCGACATGACGACCGAGCCGCACCCGCTGTTCCCGACCGACATGCAGGCCCAATATATGGCCCTGATGACGCAGGCCGAGGGCGTATCGACGATCACCGAGACCATCTTCGAAAACCGTTTTATGCACGCCTCCGAGATGATCCGGATGGGTGCCGACATCCACGTCGCGGGCCACACGGCCGTCGTCAGAGGCAAAACAAAACTTATGGGAGCCAAGATCATCGCGTCGGACCTACGTGCCTCGGCCTCGCTCGTCCTCGCCGCCCTCTGCGCGGAGGGCGAGACGGTCATCGACCGCGTGTACCATATCGATCGCGGGTACGAGACGATCGTCCAAAAATTTAGCAGTCTCGGAGCCGATATCGAGCGTATCAGTGAGAGCTCGGTGCACGCCGGTTAGGTTGCCGCTCCGGTTTCGACGTTAACAATTTCCGCCTCGTGTGTTCTAATTAAGGATGTACGAATATGGGAGTTACAGACTGCATTTTTTGTAAAATTGTCGACGGTACCATACCGTCGACCAAGGTGTTTGAGGACGATACTTGCCTCGCGTTTAACGATCTGTCCCCGCAGGCTCCGGTTCATATCTTGATCGTTCCGCGCCGCCATATCGATTCGCTCGATAAGGCAGCCGAGTCTGACGGCGCCGCTCTCGGGCATCTGCTGTTGACCGCCGCCGATATTGCCCGTGCCAAGGGGTTTGCCACCGACGGCTATCGTGTCGTGATCAATACGAACGGTGACGGCGGGCAGACCGTTTTTCATCTCCACGTCCATTTACTCGGCGGCCGGCCATTTATATTTCCGCCCGGGTGACCCACTCGTCTCTATATCTATTTTTAGGTTGAGTTCTATGCGAATTACTGCATTAATACTGATCATGTTGGTTTCGGTCGTCTTCCAGATCGGCTGTACCAAAAAGCCGGCGGCAAATATCGACGCCGATGTCGATGCCAATGTCGCGGTCGAACCGGTCAAGGAATCGCCGTTTGCCGCTATTACCGATCCGGCGGCCGCTCTGGCCGAGGGCAACCGCCTGCTCGACGATAACCAGACCGAACTCGCCGTCGATGCCTATAAACGGGCGATCGTGCTCGACGCCAATCTCGCCGAGGCATATTTCAAACTAGGCATCGCCTATGCCCTGATCGAGACGGAGATGCAGGCATCCGGCCTTGATACAAGTACAAATACAAACTCCGACGGTAAGAAAGGTGTGCCGGCAAAATCTAATTCACAAAAAGCTTTCGAAAAAGCTGTTACCGCGTACAAAAAACTGCTTTCTTCAAACGCAAAAGATGACATCGCCCAGTTTAATCTCGGGCGGGCGTATAACAAGCTCAATCTCGACGACGAGGCCGAAGACGCTTTCCGCGCGGCCGTCAAACTCAAGCCCGGCGACACTGAGTATCAGACGGAACTGGGCGGGATCCTGGTCAAGCTTGCCAAATACCACGACGCAATCCCGCCGCTGAAAAAGGCAATGGAGATCGACCCCGACAATTCGCGGGCCGAGAAACTGCTCGAGGACGCCGAGGCGGGTGCCAAACGCATCGATTTTGCCGGAACAAATACAGAGAGCAAGAGGTCAAGCTCAAATTCCAACTCGAATACAAGCTCAAACTCGAATTCGAGCTCGAATTCAGCGAGCGGGACCAACTCGTCCCGAAAGCCCGCCAACGCTGATTCGCGGCCACGAACGGTTGAAAACAAAGACAAAAAGGGAGCGTCAAAGCCAAACGACCGACGTCCGTAGGTGACGCGAAAATACACATTTGGACGCCGATGTGTGTCAACTTGACATCGGGTGTGTCAGATATCACATTGGATATTACGGAGGTGCATTCTTTTAAGATGTTTTCGCGGTATCAAAAATGACACAACCAGAAACTGCCCCAACGCTTTCGCTCGAACGCAAAAACAAGATGCACGAGGCCCGCGAGGCGATCATCGACCGCCTCGCTCGCGACCTGCCGACCAACATTGATCTCGAGCGGTTTCTGAACGTCGTCGTGTCCGAGATCGGCCGGATGCTTCAGGCCGACCGCTGCGATCTATTACAGCTTGGCGAGGGCAAAGATCTGCGGATCAGCCACGAATGGCGAAAGGATGATTCCGTTCCGCAAAGCGAAGGCACGACCATCCCGTTTAACGCCCTCAAGATATCTGAACGTTTCGACATCAGTAAGCCGATCCGGATCAACGACACGTTTAAGACCAAAGACCCGACCCTCAAGTTTTTTACCAAGGCACTCGAAACACGCTCACTGCTGATCGTTCCGATCGTGCTCAGCGGGCGGGTTTTGGCACTGTTGGGGCTGCACGACACACATTCGCCGCGAGTCTGGCTGGACGAGGAGGTCGTGTTTCTGCAGTCGATCGCCCAGCAACTTGCGATCGGGTACCAATACACGAGCCTCTATGTAACACAGGAGCAGGAAACACGGCGGACCAACGCTCTGCTCGAGATCGCCAATACGCTAAATTCGCACTCTGATTTCAAGGAGGTTTCGGCACGTGTGCTCGAGCGGGCGATCGGGTTGGTAGGTGCCGATTACGGTGCTCTCGGCGTACTCGATAATAGCGGAAAACGCATCTCGCTCGCCTCGTTCAAATCGGCTGACGGCATAAAACTCGGCCGGCTGCTGAAAATGATCGAGCAGCACGACAAATCGCTACCGCTCGATTCGTTCGCCGCTCTCGGTGAGTTGCTGCGTGACGATAAGACGCTGCGGCTCGTCGATTCGCAGCTGCCGTTTGCGATCAGGCTGTTCTTTAACACACAGCTTCGCGGCAAGATGGCTCTCGTCACGCCGGTGCGTGTCGCCGGCCAGGCATACGGGCTGCTCGGTTTTGTGTGGAGCAAGGAAAGTGCGTTCGAGGACCACGATGTAGCTCTGGTCGAGGGCATCGCCGACCAGATCGGAACCGCTCTAGAGCGTGACCAACTCTCGGCCGAAGTGATGCGGCTCAAGAGCGAACTACACCAGCGGCATAGCGATATCGTTGGCCAGGCACCGTCGATACGCCGTGCGATCGAACTCGGGCTCAATGTTGCCGACACGGCGACGACCGTTCTGGTGCTAGGCGAATCGGGAACCGGTAAAGAGCTGATCGCAAACCTTATCCATTTCAACTCCGGTCGCCAGGGCCGCCCGTTCATCAAGATCAACTGCGGTGCGATACCCGAGACACTGCTCGAGTCCGAGCTTTTCGGTCACGAAAAAGGCGCCTTTACCGACGCCCGAAACCAGCGGCAGGGCCGATTCGAAGAGGCCGATGGCGGCACGCTCTTTTTGGACGAGATCGGCGAGATGTCGCTGCAGGCACAGGTAAAATTGCTCCGCGTGCTCCAGGACGGCGAGTTTACACGCGTCGGCGGCAAACAGGTGATCAAAGCCGATGTCCGCGTCATCGCCGCGACAAACTCCGACCTCGAAACCGCGGTTGCCGACGGCCGATTTAGAAAAGATCTCTTTTACCGCCTGTCGGTTTTCCCGATCTCGATGCCGCCGCTGCGCGATCGGCCCGAGGATATTCACCTGCTGATATTCCATTTTCTGGAACTTTATAAGGAAAAATCAGGCAGATTCGTCGCCGGTATCTCTAAGGAAGCGATCCGGGCTCTCGTCGATCACCCGTGGCCGGGCAACGTCCGCGAACTCGAAAACGCGATCGAGCGTGCCGTCATTATCGCGTCGGGCCGTCAGATCGAGCTCGACGATCTGCCTGAGGCGATCGGCCACCGTGCCTTTGAGGCGAGCGAATTTGCCCGTCAGGAACGTGCCGTCGCGGCCGCCGAGGGGCGAGCTATCGTGATCGAACTATCGCTGCCGGCGTCGATGGACGAGATCGAAAAACAGGCGATCGAGGCGACGCTCGACTATACCGCTAACGATAAATCGCGGGCCGCCAAGCTCCTCAACATCGGCCGAAAGACGCTCTATCGCAAGCTCGAGATCTACGAATCGGAGCAGCCCGAGTCCTAGTCGGCGAACCGCTCCCGTTTTGAGATGACCATCAACCTATGGATGTCATAATCGGCACCGCCGGACACATCGATCACGGAAAGACGTCCCTGGTCAAAGCGCTCACCGGTGTCGACGCCGACCGTCTGCCCGAGGAAAAGCAGCGCGGCATCACGATCGATCTCGGGTTTGCCGAACTCGATCTCGGCGATGTCCGGATCGGGTTTGTCGACGTGCCGGGGCACGAAAAATTTGTCAAAAATATGCTCGCCGGCGCCAGCGGCATCGATCTCGTGATACTGGTCATCGCGGCTGACGAGGGCGTGATGCCGCAGACACGTGAGCATTTTGAGATCTGCCGTCTGCTCGGCGTTAGCTCCGGCCTGGTGGTGCTGACAAAATGCGACCTCGCGGACGAGGAGACGCTCGAATTGGCACGCCTCGACGCCGCCGAGTTGGTCGAAAACTCATTTTTGGAGGGCGCGCCCGTCGTCGTCATGAGCGCGAGAACCGGTTTCGGCATTTCCGAACTGAGTGATGCCGTACTCACCGCCGCCCGAACGGTAACGCGGCACCGTGACGAATCGGTCGCACGTCTTCCGATCGACCGCAGCTTTACCGTAAAAGGCTTTGGAGCGGTCGTGACCGGAACGCTCGTCTCGGGCGAGATCCGCGACGCCGACGAGCTCGAACTGATGCCTGACGGACTAAAGGTGCGCGTCCGCGGTCTTCAGACCCACGGCAAAAAGGTCGAGGCGGCACACGCCGGCCAACGGACTGCCGTAAATCTCGCCGGCATCGACCATTCGGCGATTCGACGCGGGATGACGCTATGCGAACGCGGCGTGCTGCGGCCGACACAGATACTGGACACCAGGATCGAGGTGCTGAAAACTGCCAATAACGGACTTCGCTCGCGTCAGCGCGTCCGTGTACACATCGGGACGGTCGAGGCCTTGGCACGCGTTGCCGTGCTAAATACGGTTGGCGTCATTGCACCGGGTGCGACGGATCTCGTACAGCTGCGGCTCGAAATGCCGGTCGTCGCCGTGCCGGGCGAGCGGTTCATCGTCCGCAGTTATTCTCCGCAAATCACGATCGCGGGCGGCAGCGTCATAGACGCGATGGCGGAAAAGCATCGCCGAAAAGAGCTCGATCCCGTCCGTTTGTATCTACGGCAACTGGTTGAAAACGAAGCAGACCCACAAGCGAAAACACGCATTTTCGTCGACGCTGCCGGTCAAAAAGGCATGACCGCCGCCCGTCTGCAGTCAAGCACCGGCATGCGACGACCGGTCCTGAATGAGGCAGTCGCAGCGGTCGTTCGCGACGGTTCGCTGGTCGAGGCGGGCGATCACCTATTGTCTCAACACGCCCTAAGCGAAATATCCCAAGCCGTCCTGACGGCAGTAGGTGATTTTCACAGAGGGCAACCACTGGCCCGCGGCGTCGGCATCGAGGCACTACGCGAGACTGCCTGCCGCCATTCACCCGTCGGCATCTATAGATTCGTGCTCGCGGCACTCGAAACAGCCGGCAAGGTCATGGTCGATAATGATACCGTCCGCCTCGCCGCCTATCGAGCCGAGCTCTCGCCGGAGGAGGCGCTCGTCGCCGGACGAATCCGTGAGATCTATCGATCGGCCGGGTTCGACGTGCCGCGGCTCGATCAGCTGATAGGCGAGCTCGCCGCCGAGACACGATCGCCGCCGCAAAAGGTCCGCACGGTATTTCAGATGTTTCTCGATTCCGGTGAAATTGTTAAAGTGACAGAGGAGTTTTATTTTCTGCGTGAGGCGACCGACCGGCTCACCGCGATGTTGAGAAAATTTGCCGATGCGAGCCCCGACCGCCTGATAGACGTGTCCCGGTTTAAGGACATCGCCGGCGTCTCGCGAAAATACGCGATACCGCTGCTTGAGTATTTTGACCGTGAAAAGATAACCCGGCGTGCTGCCGACAAACGAGTGATCCTCTGATGCGAAAATTCTTAACCGCCCGTTGGCAAGATCTGATAATGGCAAACTACGCGGTCGACCCATCGCTGCTCGAGCGCCGTCTGCCGGCGGGCACGGAACTC
>JAYVUD010000274.1:0-18714 GCA_043788335.1 Chloracidobacterium sp.
TCCGACGGCCTTTCCCCCTCTCGTTTTGCTTCATAATAGTCTCCCTAATAAAGACTACCCGAAACATGCCTTCACTGCCTTTCCATTTGAACTATAATATTATGGCAATATAAAAACCTCAACTGACCAGGCCGGAAAAAAACGCCGAAGTGTTACAAATGCTATCGGACAGCTCACAAGAATGGATGAACCGAACGGCTCAAATGATCTCGGGGATATAGCGAGTCCGACACAGTCAACATTTTACACCTACAATACAAACGGCAATTTGGTTAAGGTTGCCCAAGGCCAGCAGAGCCGCTATTTCTTGTACGATTCTCTTGGAAGACTTCTGCGCGTCCGACAGCCCGAACAAGGAACAAATGCCAGCTTGACATTAAGCGATCCAATTACGGGTAACAGTCTATGGTCAACCGGCTCGACTTACGACGCAAATGGCAATGTTTTGACGACGCTTGATGCTAAGGGTGTTTTGATCACGCAGACTTACGACAATTTGAACCGTGTATTGACGGCAACATATTCAGACGGCACGCCAACGGTTTCCTATGAATATGAAAACGCTGCCATTGCGAACAGCAAGGGAAAGCTGACGAAGGTGAACTCCACCTTCTCGACAACCGAATACACGTCGTTCGACATCTTAGGTAAAGTGACTGGTCATAGACAAACGACCGATGGACAAGTTTACGCGACAGGTTATGCCTACAATTTGTCCGGTGGCTTAGTTGAAGAAACGTACCCGTCCGGACGAGTTGTCAAAAACACGCTTGATAATGACGGAAAACTGGTTGATGTATCGGGCAAGGCCGGTGGACAAACAAATTTCCACAGGTATGCGAATGATTTTGCGTATGCAGCGAGCGGCGCGGTTACCTCGATGCGGTATGGAAATGGCCGTTGGGAATCGATCCAGTTAAACTCACGCCTGCAAGTGACGCAAATCGCGTTGGGTACGTCGCAAAACGCAGCGAATATCTGGAAAGTAAATTACGACTACGGCGAGATTGACTCAAACGGCAATCTCGAAGCGTTAAAAAATAACGGGACGGTTGCGAAACAAACTATTAATTTTTCCGGTTTGAGCCAGCCATTTGTGCAGAGCTACAAATATGACAGTTTAAGCCGTCTTACCGAGGCCAAAGAGATGAACGGCTCGACGCAGACGTGGCTGCAGAATTTCGGATATGATCGATATGGCAACCGAATCAGTTTCAGCCAGCAAAAGACGGGCGAACAGGAAATCACAACTACTCCTACAATTGATCCTGCAACGAATAGGTTTGTCACGGGACAAGGTTTCGTTTACGACTTGAATGGAAATTTAATGAGCGACAATCAGGGACGGCAATTTAATTTTAATGGCGACAACAAGCAAACGGAAATTCGGGATGGCAACAACAACATCGTCGGGACTTATCTTTACGATGGCGGCGGAAAGCGGGTGAAGAAAGTTTCGGTTTCGGACACAACCGTTTTCGTTTATGACGCGGGCGGTAAATTGGTGGCCGAATATTCGCAGCAGATAGCAGCATCACCGACAATCAGCTATTTGACAAACGATACATTGGGAAGTCCTCGCGTCGTTACCGACAATAGTGGAGCCGTTGTTTCGCGTCGAGATTTCATGCCCTTTGGTGAGGAACTATATGCAGGGACAGCCAACCGAACTGAAGCGGTAAAATACTCCGCCGTAGGCATGGACAATGTTAGAAAACGTTTTACCGGGTATGAAAAGGATGTTGAATCCGGGCTGGATTTCGCCGAGGCTCGTTATTATGACAATAGATACGGCAGGTTCACAGCCGTTGACCCCTTGCTTGCAAGTGGACAATCTGCTAATCCACAGACATTTAACCGATATGCATATGTATCAAACAACCCTATAAATTCTACGGATTCCACTGGGATGTGGTCAGACAGTCAATGGACCTCCTATGAGCCTGGTTTTTTTACACCTATGTGGAATGATGGGGCAAGTGTAAGGCAACCAATACCTTATGTCGAGTATACAAAAACCAAAACGACTACTACCATTTCAACAGGCAGTCCTTTTGCGGCTCCTAACGTCCGTCGTACAATTGCCAGCTCAACAACAGTAGAAGAGTTCCTGAATGGCGAGGCCATAAGCACACAGAGTTCGTCGGTTGGCATAAAGTTGTTTGATTCGCTTCTTGTGGGACATCAATCGGGTCACGTTGAAGGCCCGTTCGTATTGTCCGAGTCGCAAATAACCGATCTTGACAGTGGCAATATTCCTGTCCAGGCCGATAGTCAATGCCCTAGGCTTTTACAAAACCTAACCCCAGGTGTTGGATGGACTGGAAATTGGCGCGCTGGTAAGGCGGTTATGGATTTCATTGGGGGGCCCCCAAAGGGCACAGCTATTGCCACGTTTGGAGCTAACGGTCGATGGCCCGGATTGAATCACGGTAATCATTCGGGTTATTTCTGGGGTTTCACCACCTACAGGGGTGAGCAGTATATGTTGTTAATGAGCCAATATCCGGGTATAGGAAAAACTCCTAGCGCCATAAGGATTACCATACCTAAACCGAACACGCCGATGCCAACGCCTGGAACGAAGGAATTTACCTATGACTTCAGAGTCTATTTTGTTATTAATACTTGGGTTCCTGACAAGGAGTGAAAAGTCCCGGTGGTATTAATTTCAATCAAGAAGATCGAGCCGTGAACTTATTGCGAGGTAACATATGTTGAAGAATTCATATCAAAATTATTGGTCCCAGCGTATAACGGTCTCAACGCTTGTAAGCATTGTACTGTTATTGATGATCGGATGTAATACCGCCCAATCGAACGCTTTGTCTTACTCACCTGAACCATCGAAAATCAAGTCGACCAATGGCAATTTGGCCACACAAACCGCACGAAGCGCCGATAAACTGGTTTCATTCAAAGGGGTTGAGCTTTATTATGACAGTGATCTCATTGAAAGCATAGAAGTACGTGACGTACAGGCGTACATTCCGAAGGAGGGCCCAACATATTTGCCGGATGCTTTTGAGGCAAGACATTTGAATTTTCAGTTTAAGGGAGCATCTTTAAGGACCGTAAAACAAGGCGATTACCCGACAGAAATAAATATATTTTCTGTCGAACAATTTAAGCAATTATCAAAACGAACAGCCAGAGATTTTGTTGGAGTGACCGATAGATTTCGGAAACTGCAACAAACTTTGTCAGACAGCCAAAATGGCGGAGACTGCCCGTTCATCCCTTGGATAGGTGCTTCGCAGGCAATTAATGCTCATAAGAAATTTATTTCGTTTAAGAACGGGAAAGGCATTGGCTGCCTGACGCAATTCAATATGGACGTCGATTTAATCAATAACGATGAACTTCTTTATGTTTTTCAAGGAATAACTGTTGACAATAAATACTTTATCTCGGCCACCTTTCCGGTCCGTGTTTCTTATCTTCCCGATGACCGGGGTGCAGCGACCTATAAAAACTACGCGCGGCCGGAAGATTTCTATGCAGTCGAACGTCGAGATCAGAACTTGCGGGAGTATAAGCAATACCTTTTGAACGTTCAAGCAGAACTCGAAAATACGGACGACAGATATTTCGAACCAAGCCTTATCGCAATTCAGAAAATGCTTAGTTCAATGGAAGTTCATCCAACTGTTTTTGTTTCTGATAAATAACGCCCATACGACCACTTTTGTTTTCGACGGCGGCGAGAGCTTCATCTTCGGTTACCGCGGAATAAACCGGCTTCAGATCGGCGTCACTGATTTTTTTTCTTTGTGGGAGACATAGGTCAGTGAATTGCGGATCTGGTGGACAACACGCACCGGAGTCAAAAAGGAATCGGGGTCAAACTTGCAACAGTGCAAATCTATTGCAAGTGGTGCTAGCATCGGGGCATGGCAAGACGGATGAGGGTCGAGGGCGGGGTGGTATCGTTTTGATTACGCGCGGAAATGACCGTCGGGGGGTGTTTCACTCGGACGACGACCACGAGAAGCTCTTATGTCGTCGGCGTGCCTCCGATCGTACCGATTAAGCGGGGGCTTGGTGACATTTGGACGAGGTGGTGGATTGAGCAGGCGAGCGACGCAAGCCCTTCGTTATTACGATTTGAAGGCGGGTGGGTGAGCCTGATCCCAGCGGGTGGCGGTTTTGACGGGATGATTTCGCGGTGCTTGGCTTTTTTGGGCGGGCATCGCGATTTTTGTTGAGAACGCGGCGACCTGTCCTTGGGCTGTTCTGACGTTTTGGGACTGGATCCCAAGGGCGTTGAGTCAGTCGCGTGCGAGAGAACCACCCCGTCACCCGAAGCGGGTGCCTCCCCTCCTTCGTAAGGAGGGGAGCTTTTTGAATCCACTCCGTTTCACCTCGGTGGATTTACGGGACGGTGCCGTTCGGAGCGGCACGTTGTTAGGTGGGCGATATTTTTCTATCCTCAATAGTTTGCTAGCATTGTGTTAAGCCAAACTATTTGGGATTTTTTTTGGCGTAAGGAAACGGAAGATTTACTTTCGAGCTTATTGCTTGGGTTGGAAAAGTCGGTCGACTCGCTGCGAGGCTAGATAAGGAAGGTATTAAGCATACCGATCGCACCGCCAGCGAGGACGACCCACAGCACATCGATTTTTAGCTTGAATAAAGCAATAAAGGCAGCAGCGGAGAGCCAGAGTGCGAGCCAATTTATTGTACTAAAAGCACTCGGAGGAAAGATCACGGCAACGCCGAAAACGATTGCGAGGTTTAAGATGACCCCGACGACAGCGGCCGTCACACCGCTCAGGGCTCCGCTGACCGTCCTGTTTCCTCGAAGCCTTTCTATGTACGGTGCACCGAGGAAAATAAACATGAATGAAGGCAAAAACGTCGTCCAGGTTGTTATTAGAGACCCGAGCACACCGCTGACAAACGGTGACATTCCGTCGGGCGGATGATTCCACCCCGCCATAAACCCGACGAACTGCAAGACCATAATAAGCGGCCCTGGAGTGGTCTCCGCGAGTGCAAGGCCGTCAACCGCCTGAACCGGAGTTATCCAATTAAATGGAGCCGTTGTCACTGCCTGCGTGACGTAAGCAAGCACAGAGTAAGCCCCACCAAACGTGACGAGGGCCGCGACCGAGAAAAACCTGTATTCCTCAATATGCAGGCCGCTGTTGCCTTTCCAGACGGACAGGGCAAGGAACGGCAGCAGCCAAAGCACTGCCCCGACCGCGATGACGGTAACGAAGCGGCGACGGCTCGGGCGTGTGTGTTCGTGCGAAGAGGCGTCGTCGTCGATGACCAGCGGCAAGACATTATCGTATGTCGCTGTTGTTCGCATTTTTGACTTGTCGGCAACGGCATCGAATATCGTCGGCAGAAAACGCGAACCCGCGAGCCCAATTACTGAAGCCGTGAGAACAATCAGCGGAAAAGGGACGCGCACAAAATAGATCGCAACAAACGCGAGAGCGGCTATAAGGTAATGGACCTCGCGCTTTAACGCACGTTTGCCTATTTTAAACAGAGCCTCGACGACGATGGCGACGACGACGGGCTTGAAACCGTCGAGAACTCCGACGATCGCCGGAATGTGTCCATAAGCCGCATAAACGAATGACAACGCAAGCAGGATAAAGATCGAGGGTATTACAAAGAATGCTCCGGCGACGATGCCGCCTGCGGTGCGATGCATCAACCAGCCGATGTAAACCGCAAGCTGCTGGGCTTCGGGGCCGGGCAAGAGCATGCAATAGTTTAGGGCATGCAGGAATCTTTCCTCGCCAAGCCATCGACGTTTATCGACTAGCTCTTTATGCATTATCGCGATCTGTCCGGCGGGCCCGCCAAACGAAATTAGTCCGAGCTTTATCCAGAAGCGAAAGGCCTCGGCAAACGAGACGCGGCGTTTTGGTGCGGGCTGATCCATATTCAAACGAAATTTAACATCAAAAGCGTCCGCGGGCAATCTCGGTAGTTTGTCGAGCCTGCTTTATTTTTCTATACTCATTAGTTTGGTAACAGCCGTCGGCAGTCAGCGTGGCGGCCAGCAGGGGATATATGGCGTTTTTTTGGCGAAGGAAAAAGGAAGACACGTTTTCGAGCTCGGTGCTCGGGCTCGACAAGTCGGTCGAGGAGCTAAAGGCTCAGGAAGAGGCGGTCGAACGGGAATTGGCCGTCCGCTTTTCCAGAGCGATCGAAAAGACGCGGCACACGATCAATGATCGACTCGATACGATATTTGAGGGCCGTAAGCAGATCGACGACGCGTTTCTCGACGAACTCGAGGAAATGCTCATCTCCACCGACATTGGCGTGGCGACGACGATGCAGATCCTCGACAACGTCCGGCGCGGTGTCACGCGGCACGAGATCGGCGACCTCGGCGCGCTAAAACAGGCGATGAAGCAGGAACTGCTCGACATTCTCCGACACTCGACTGAGCGGGGCGTGGCGGACGAGCGGACCGTCGACGAGACGATCAAACCGTACGTCCTAATGGTCGTCGGCGTCAACGGCGTCGGCAAAACCACCACGATCGGCAAACTCGCTCAGCGTATCAAAAACGAAGGCAATGACGTCCTCATCTGTGCGGCCGATACTTTTCGAGCGGCGGCCAATGACCAGCTTGAGATCTGGGCACAGCGGGCCGGCGTACAACTGGTCCAGCAAAAGCAAGGGACCGACCCGGCAGCGGTGCTGTTTGACGCTCTAGCGGCGGCCAAGGCACGCGGTTCTGACGTCCTGATCGTGGATACGGCGGGACGGCTGCATAACAAGGCTCATCTGATGGCTGAGCTTGAAAAGATGAAACGCATCTCGTCCCGCGAGGTCGCCGGAGCCCCGCACGAGACTTTGCTCGTCATCGACGCCGTCACCGGCCAGAACGGCCTCGAACAGGCCCGCCAGTTCATGAAGACCGCCGATGTCACCGGCATCGTCCTGACGAAACTTGACGGCACAGCCAAGGGCGGCATCGCCGTCGCCATCGCCAAAGAACTAAACCTCCCGATCCGCTACGTCGGCATCGGCGAACAGGTCGACGACCTGATGGTCTTCGACGCGGAGAGTTATGTGAACGGGTTGTTTAATTAAATGGAAACCACTGCACAGATCATCGAATTGACACAACGAGCACTTGATCTAGCTGTTCGCGGTGCCGGCCTCGTCAGTCCGGGCCCGCTCGTTGGATGCGTTATCGTCTCCGCGGGCGGCGAGGTCGTCGGCGAAGGTTCGTATACGATGGACGGGGTCATTCACGCCGAGGCGATCGCTCTCGAGCAGGCCGGCGAGCGAGCACGGGGCGGCACGGCGTACGTGTCGCTTGAGCCGCACGATTACCACAATCGCACGCCGCCGTGCACCGACGCTTTGATAAAGGCCGGCATCAAGCGTGTCGTCTGTCCGATCGACGACCCAAATCCGCGGGTCTCGGGCCGTGGATTTGAACATTTGCGGAGTGCCGGGGTCGAGGTCGTCACCGGAACCCTCGCTGACGAAGCGTCAAAGCTCAACGAAAAATTTATCTGCTGGCACAAAAAAATGCGGCCATTCGTCCACCTAAAGCTCGCGATGTCGCTCGACGGCCGCATATCGATCGACGATAGCGTGTCGACCGCACTTTCGGGCGTTATCGCCCGCGAACGTGTCCAGGAACTGAGGCACGAGCACGATGCAATCTTGGTCGGCGGCAACACCGCATTCGTCGACAACCCGAGCCTCACCGACCGCAGCGGCAAACCGCGGCGGCGTCCGCTCGTACGTGTGGTGCTGGACAATCGGCTTCAGATACCGCTCGGTTCGACGCTTGTCATGACAACGAGCGAGGCTCCGACGATGGTGTTTACGAATAGCCGCGACGGCGACAAACGTGCGGCATTGTCGGCAAGAGGGGTTGAGGTGATCGGGTTGGAAATGGGCGGACGCGACCTGGTGGGCGTCCTCGCCGAACTCGCAAAGCGCGATATCCAGAGCGTCCTGGTCGAAGGCGGCACCGAGGTTGCCGGCGGATTTTGCGACGCACGCCTCGTCGACAAGCTCACATTTATCGCTGCCCCGCTCATCATCGGCGGCCGCGAAGCCCCGAACGCCATCGGCGGTGCCGGTGCCGACACGCTCGCCGACGCGATGAAACTCCGAGATATCACCGTTAGCCAACTCGGCAGCGATATTGAGATCACCGGCTACCCGTTCGCCGTGTGAACACCGCATTTATGTACGCCAAACGTTCATTCGGGCAAAACTTTCTTATTGACCACACATATATCGACAAGCTCGTCGGCGCACTACGGCTTAAGCCCGATGATTCGGTTCTGGAGATCGGTGCGGGCCGAGGTGCCTTGACCGCGGCCCTGCTCGCGACCGGGGCACGTGTGATAGCCGTCGAGATCGATCGTGATCTGCATCCGGTCTTGCAGGAGAGATTTGGCGCGTTCGAAAATTTTAAGCTGATCGCTGACGACATCCTGCAGGTTGATCTGGCAGGCATCTTTGAGACAAATGCGATCGCCCCGCCGGCGAAACTGATCGGCAATCTCCCGTATAATATCTCAACCGCCATTCTCCAGCGGATCATCGACGCCCGCGAATTGTTTTCAGTTGCCGTGTTTATGTTTCAAAGAGAAGTCGTCCAGCGGATCACCGCGGCACCGGGCGACTCCGATCGTGGTTTTTTTACGATCGTCACTGAAGCGGCATTCGACGCGGCGAACCTATTCGATGTTCCGCCGGGTGCATTTTCGCCACGGCCAAAGGTGTGGAGTTCGGTCGTTTCGCTGACGCCGAAACCGCGTTCCGTCGGCGATGACCCGAAATTTCGACGTTTCATCAGCATGGCGTTTGCCCAGAAACGAAAGACGCTCCTGAATAATCTCAAGCAGTATTCGCCAAACGCGGAGAACGCGATAAACGCCGCCGGCATCGACCCTCGCCGGCGTGCCGAAACGCTCACCCTGGCCGAGTGGTTCACTCTGGCCGACAAATTCAAATAGAAAATGGCCGGGCGTCCATCAGAACGTCCGGCCAAATATCCTGTGCGCATCCAGATCAGGGAACGATCGAAGATGGAACTGGTTTATCAGATAGTGCACCGAACTGCTGTGCACGGAAACTGCCGGTGGTTGGGTTGGTGATAAACCAGTAGCCGCTTTCCGGGCGAAATACCGCGTAGTCGTTCACACCATCGCCGTCGAAATCGCCGGGCGTCGGGATATCCGTCGCCAGGCCAAATCCGGCACCGCGAAACGTTCCGTCGCTGCTTCGGAGCGTGTACCAGACGCCGTTCGATGGCCGCCAAACCGCAACGTCGGTCTTGCCGTCGCCGTCGTAATCGCCTATCACAGGCTTGTCATCGGCTACACCAAACTGTGCCGCGTAGAATCCGGCAGTGCTCCGCTGAATGTACCAGATGCCGTCGCGATACACGGCCTGATCGGTCTTGCCGTCGCCGTCGTAATCGCCGGATACCGGTTTGTCTGTCGATAACCCGAACTGGATCGCCGCAAATCCATCACGGCTCTTTTGCACAAACCAGACGCCGCCTGCCGGACGAAATACCGCCACGTCGGCGATGCCGTCTCCGTCATAGTCTCCGGGTTGGGCGACGTCGCCGCCCTGGCCAAAGTTAGCGACCGTAAATCCGTCACGGCTCTTTTGGATGTACCACGCACCGTTACGGAAAACAGCGATGTCCGTTTTGCCGTCGCCGTCATAGTCCGCCGGCACGAGCGTATCGGACGAGATGCCGAAATTTGCAGCCGTTACGGTGCTGTCGCTGCTCCGCATGATGTACCAGTTGCCTTCGTTCGGGCGAAACACCGAGATGTCGGTCTTGCCGTCACCGTCGAAATCGTCAAATTTTGCACGATTTGACGCCGACGCAGTGCCAAAGACCGTAAACTTTGCCGCCGGCGATACCGAGAAACCGCTTGCTGCCCCCGCGTCTGTCACATACCATCGGGCAAAGAATGTCTTGCCCACCAGGACCGGATTGTCCGGGATCGCGACTGTGGTCGATGCCCAACCGTTACCGTTGCCGGTGTTCTGTGTGTTCACGGTGATCCGAGCAAACGATCCGGCCACCGGTATCGTCGTTCCTGCGCCGGGGTCGGCCGCGTCGATCACCAGAACGGCCGGAGCGTTGCCGAGAGCAGCGGTCACCGACACAGTAAAGTTCGGGTTGCCGACCAGCGGCGGCGAGATTGCCTTGATCACCGGCGTAAAGCCTCCACCACCCGCACGTCCCGCACCGGTCACCAGCGGCACACGGTTCGATTCCATATACAGCGTCGGCCGGTCGAAGGGTGCAGCCTCGGCGGCCACCCGCGGATCGGTAAAGGGCCGTTTCATAAATGTGACGAGATCGGCCTGTTGCTGGGCCGTTAGATTTAGCGGATGGATCGGCGGCGGCTTGTTGGGGCCGTTGAAATCACCGCCGCGATTGTAGAACGCGATGACCTGATCGAGTGTCGTAAACTGGCCGTTGTGAAAGAAAGAGCCGCGCAATTCGACGTTTCTGAGGCTCGGGGTCCTAAATTCGCCAAGGTTGTTGACGTTGCCGGTAACTTGAAATCGTCCGGTATCATCATTTTGAGGGCGAACGCCGTCGTAATGGAAAATGTTGTCGGTTGCGATCGAACCCGCGTGGCAACCCGCACAGCCGTTGCCCGGAGCCGCAAACACGTTGCGGCCGCGTTGTTCGGCTGCCGTCAGCGGGGTAATTCCTGCATTAGAGAGATCGAGCGGTGTCTGGTCGCTGAAGAGAACTCGTTCGTACGTGGCAACCGCCATCGCGATCCTAGTTGGCGTCACATCAGGCGAACCGAACGCTGCCTGAAATAGGTCGGCGTAGGTACGTCCGTTGATCCAGGCCGCCAGACCGGCGGGAACCGACGGCGAAAGTGCGAGCGGCTTAACGCCGGCCATGCGGGTAGCAACATCCGTCCACGTTCTGCCCGTGTGGCCCATCTCAACAGTGGCAACCGGCGGCCCGAGTACCTGGCTCTCGAGAGCGGCACCGCCATTGAGAATGACGCTGTTCGTGATCGGGTCACGAAAAGTTCCCCCGGCACGGCCATCCCAGAACATCGTTGGCGAGTAACCGGCATCGACATAGGACACGGTCTTTCGACCGGTCACCTGATCGTTAACACCATATGGGGCGGTAAATGTGTATGTGCCGTCGGCATTTGTAGCCGGAACGCCGAGCGAACCGCGAATATCGTCAGCAGTATTCAGCAATCCGTCGGGACCCGGATTTAGCGACGACGCTCCGGCCGTGATCGAGCGGGCGTCCGCACCGCCATTGCGTCCGGTGTGGCACGTACCGCACGACACCGTACGCGACGACGAAAGCTGCTCGTCCCAGAAAAGTGCCTTGCCGAGATACGCCTTTGCGGCCGTGACCGGGTTTCCGGCCGGAGCAGGCGGCGGATCGAGCGGCGGGATCGGGCCTTGCTGTGCCGTTGCGGTTCTAATGCCCGTGTCGGGTGAACTCACCGGACTGACCGAACTGCCGTTTTCGGCCCGTACCCAGTAAAAGAATGTCTGGTTTGCCGCTGCCGAGGTGTCGAACATCGAGTTGGCGGCCGTTGTACCGAGATCGGTCGCTGTTGTGGGGTCATTGGTCGAGTTGCGAAATACGCGATAGTTGGTCGCTCCCCAGATGGGTTCCCAATATAGCCCGACCTTGTTGTTGTACAAATTGTCGGTCGCCGTAATGCTGGTCGGGGCCGCGAGCGATTGGCCGCCGGTTTGGCCGGCGACCGAGGCTCCGCGGTAAAGTCCGATCGCGCAGGCGGCGAGAGCGAATACGAGACAAACGAATATTTTCAGTTTTTTCATAACCTTGACTCCACAAGTGATTTGTACTGCTTAAAAATTATTGAAACAAATAGCCGAATCGCGCCTTGAGCTGATTGCGGCATCTGAACAGTCTGGATTTCAAATTGCTGCTCGTTATCCCGACGGCCTCAGCCGCCTCATTCAGTGAATAGTCCTGTGAATATACGAGCAACATGGCGATTCGATCTTTGGCATCGAGCCCGGCGAGCACCTTGTCGACCAATTGAGTCGCCGCCAGGGCGTTTTCGACATTCGGCTTTCCGCCGTCGATGAGCGTTTCGAGATAATCGTTCTCGGCATCACTCATTTCCGTAAACAGGCTCTCGCCCCGCCGCTGCCGCCGACGAAATTCGTCGTAACAGATGTTTACGGAGATCCGTGTCAACCAGGCGGCCATCGAGTGCTCTTCGCCGCCGCGAAACCCCTTGAGCGAAAAATACGCCTTGGTAAAGCTCTGCTGGACGTGCTCTTCGATATCGTTGCGATCGCGGAAAAACCGGCTGACCACCCTTGTCACGTGCCGCTTGTGCCGTTCAAAAATATCAGCGAAAGCATGCTCATCGCCGGCCAGGACGGCATCGACGAGTTGAGTGTCCGACGCCTCGCGGGCGTCGGCAAACTCGATGGTCGATACTTGAGTCGTCGTCGGCAAACTGATATTTAAGGCGTCGTCGAGCATTTTCTTCGATTTGCTGCCACTTTACAAGACGTTCGTAACGTACGGGTTCGATCTACTCTTCCGGTCGCGGCCGTCGATTCTCTTCGATCTTGAATCCGTCAGGGATCGAGAACAATCCGGCGGCGGGTTCGAGACGTTTAATGTTCACCAGCCGGAATACATGTTCGCCGGCGAGCGGGTCGAGGTGTCGGGACAATACGACGACCTGCAGTTCCGGCGAGAACCACTTTTCGGACACAACCTGGATCGGCTTTGCATTCCCGATCTGGCCCGCCGGTATCTCAAATGTGGTGCGCGTCCCTTCGCAGGTCACGCCCTCGATCGTCTTAGTGCCGAGTGATTCGGTCTTTGCGTCCTCGGGTCCGTCCTTTTCCGGCTTGGGGCCGCGTCCATCGCCGATCTGATTCCGGCGGGCGACCTTGTTATTCATATCCAGAAAGTACTGGGTCTTTGCATCAAAATCGTTAATAAACACGAGGATCTGCGGCTTGGCGTTGTCGCCGACCACGTTAAATCCGCCGACGCTGTCGAGCGGTTGTTCGCGGCGTGTGCGGCCGGCGGCGTCGCGATAGATCGCACCGCGGATCTCTTTAGTCACAGCGGTGCCGTCATAGAGTCGACGATTATCTTCGATGACGGTATCTGCCGAAAACGGCTGGCCTTTGACAAACTTATCGCCAAAACGCAGCTCGGCACCGATAAACTGGGCGTGCGGCGGCGGCGGCGGGCCGTTCGGGCCATCACCGGGACCCTCGCCGGGGCCCTTGTGCCCACCCTTGGGGCCGCGAGATTCTTCTTTTGAGAGCACGCCGTCGTGGTTTTTGTCCATTTCATCAAATGTGGCTTTAACCGCGGCGTCAAAATCGGCTTTCGTCAGCGAACCATCTTTTGCAGCCTTCATAAAAAAGAATGGAGGCAGACCTTTCGGGCCCTGGTCCGGACGAGGCGCCATTTGTTCACCCGGGCGTCCGTTCGGAGCACCTGGCATCGGCGGACGGCCTTCGTCGGGTCGCCGTGCCGGGCGAATCTCGTCGGCAGTTAAAATGCCGTCATGATTCTTGTCGAGGTCGGCAAATGTTGCGTCGGCAGCGGTTTGCAGCTCAGTCAGGTCGATCTTTTGATCATTGTTAGTGTCGACTGCCTTTTGCCAACCGCCTTGCCCGCGGTCTCCGTCCGGCCTGCGATCGCTGCCGGGACGCATCGGTCCGTCGCCGCGGGGCGGTCCGCCCATGCCGGGCCGTCCGCCGCCTCCCGGAGGCCCTCCGCCGCCTGGACGCTGCCCGTATGAAAATGCTGAGATCGACAGAATTATTAATGTTATGAAAGCGATATTCTTCATGATCCTCTCCTCCAAAAAATATGACTAAGAAACTAGCGAATGAATCGAATGGCACGTGTCAGGCCGTCATCGCCCACGATCACCTCGGCGTCGACGAGAACGGACGGCTTTTCGACCGTCGAAACGAGCCCGAGTGTGACCATCATCGCACTCGGCACCTTGACCCTCACGATCTGTCCGCTCTCGGCATCACGGGCGTATGATAGAGCGATAAAGCCGGTTTTGATCTCGTCCTTGCCGACGGTCGGCGTCTTAGAGCGAATGACGGTTCTGCGAACGGCGGTTGTCGGCGTAACGGTTCGTTTGGTCGCCGCACGCCGCGTCGATGCCGCGTTGACGATCGGCGAGTCGATGGTTGCCGCGGATGTTTCGCTGAGCTTAGGCATCGTTACCGCCTCAGGCGTCTGGACCGAATCGACGGGCCGAATGCCGGCATTCTCCAACGGTTGAACCGGTGTGCGAAGTGCGATGAATGCCACGAGCAATCCCAGAGCAGCAAACGCCGGAACTCCAAATTTCAGCACCTGCCAAAATTTTGTGACCGGCGGCCATGCCGACGCAGTCTTTTGATTCGCGATCTGCCGTTGGACTCCCCACCAGATCGCGGGCGAGTCAGCGATGTCGTTTACGTCCTGCTCGTCCGGAGCAGCCTGGGCGAAAATGTCCGCCAAAAACGCATCAAACTTTTCATCTGAGATCTTTTTGCTCATAAAATCTACTCCCTAATGGGCTGTTGTACTGTTGACGCGCCAAGATTGGGATCGGTTTCACAAAATGTATTTGAACTCGGTCTTTTTCACGAAATATTGAAATTCATTCGCCTTAATTGGGGAAACATCGGGCCCGGTGGCCGCCAAGACAGATGAAAACGGAACGCTTCCGCCTCTATGTTATAATCTACGCTTTGTACGTTAGGTAAATAGGTTCGACATGGCAAAACTTGAAATAATACCGCTCGGCGGCATTGGCGAATTCGGCATGAACTGCATGGGCATTCGCTATCTGGACGAGATGATAATCGTCGACGCCGGAATGGGCTTTCCTGAGGAAACTCCGTTCGGCGTGGATATCTGTATCCCAAATTTCGACTTTCTTGAGGAATATCGCGACGATCTGACCGCCATTATATTGACCCACGGCCACGAGGACCACATCGGAGCGCTCGCGTATATTCTCCGCAAATTTAATCTGCCGGTATACTCGTCGCGATTTACGCTCGCGCTGACCGAAAAGCGTCTCGGCGAATTTAACATGCTGGACGACGTCCTGCTCCATCGAGTCGAGGCAAACGACATCATTACTATCGGTAATTTTAAGGTCGAGTTTATCCACGCGTCGCACTCGCTGGTCGAGTGCTTTTCGCTGGCGATCCACACACCGGTCGGCACGATCATACACACCGGCGACTACAAGATCGACGATACGCCCGTGATCGGCAAACCGTATGACCTCAAGACACTCGCTCGCATCGGCGACGAAGGCGTGCTGGCGTTGCTGTGCGATTCGACAAATTCGACCGTGCCGGGACGCACGCCGTCGGAAATGGCCGTCATTCCGGCGTTCGAAGAGATATTTGAGGAGACCGAGGGACGGTTGATCATCTCGACGTTCTCATCCTCGCTGCATCGTCTGCAGATCGTCTTTGACGTCGCCCATCGATACGGCCGCCGCGTCTGTGTCATTGGACGCTCGATGCAAAAGAACGTTGAGATTGCCGAGGAACAGGGCCTGCTCAAATTGCCGCACGGTACGATGATCGAGCTTGGGGCTTCTCGTGCACTTGATGATGACGAGATCTGCTATCTGGTGACGGGCTCGCAGGGCGAGATGCGTGCGGCATTGTGGAACATGGCAACGTCCACGTTTAAGGGCCTCGAGATCGAAAAGGGCGACACCGTCGTGCTTTCCGCACGAATCATCCCGGGCAATGAAAAGGGCATCAGCCGCCTGATCGGCCACCTCTACAAACGCGGAGCCAACATTATCGAGGAAAAACGCCGCCTCGTCCACGTTTCGGGCCACGCCTCGCAGGAGGACATCAAGATAATGGTCGAGACCGTTCACCCGAAATTTGTCGTCCCGATCCACGGCGAATATCGTATGCTTTTCCGGCAAAAGGAGTTTATCAAGCACCACGTCGGAAGTTACACCGACGAGGACATCATCCTGATCGAAAACGGCAACGTGCTCGAACTCGACGAGTTTGCCGCCAAGGTCGTTGCCAAACACGATATGCACAAAACCTTTATCGACGAAGAATCGATGGAGGAGATCGAGTACGACATCGTTCGGGAACGCAAGAAACTCGCGTACGGAGGAGCGATCTCGCTCGTCGTCACGGTCAATAAAAAAGCTCACACGCTCGCGGGCGACCCGCAGATCACGTTTCAGGGCGTCGCCGGCCTCGACCTGCTCAAGGGGTTTGGCAAGGAAGCCCGTGATGCCGTCTCAAAGGCAGTCGGCGATATGAAACCCGAACAGATCGCCGACCGTTCAGTTTTCAAAGAGAATTTGCGTATTCACCTGAAACGCTACGTGCAAAAACACCTCAGCTCGAAACCGGTGATCGTCACGACGATCGTCGAGGTTTAGTCGGAGTCGGTTTTTCCGGGCTTGTGGATCGCCGGCACCTGCCAAACGTACGTGTCCTTGCCCTGCCGGAGGTCAAACGAGCTGAACCAATCGTATTTCATCTCGCGGTCATCGAATTTAATATTCGAATAGACGACGATCGCACCGGTTGACGGCGTAAAAAATGTCAAATGCCGCAACTCGCCGTTGACGACGATGATGTCTCTAACGTTCCTGACGGTCTTTTTCCCGGGTTCGACTATCGAAATACAGGTATAACCATATTCCTCGTGCCGAATGTGCAAATAGTAACTATTTGACCCCTTCCAGTCGCCGGTGATATCGCGGTCGATCTTTTCACCGGCACAAAATTCGCCGTTCGACGCCGTTGCGGTTACGGCCGAAGCAATCATAAACACGGTTAACAATATCAGTCTTTTCATTTTCTACTCCTATCCAAATACCACGTTAGCACACCACATCACGGCGGAAAAGAGACGCAGGATCGAGGTCGACGTATCATGGCCGGTCAACAGTTTTTGTAAAACGTCAGAGTTTGTTGACCCAAACCGGCCTCGATCGCCTTGGCAGATTTGGTGACCGACAGGCCGCCCAGATTTGTGCATCGCAGAGTGTGATGGATCCGGTCGCCGACCGCTTTCATTGTATTGATGACCTCATCCAACGGGATCAAATGCCGATAGTTTGATAGCGCCATATTCGCACACGAAACGGCGTTGGTTGCCGCCATTACATTGCGGCCCAGACACGGTGCCTCGACGCGATTGCCGATCGGGTCGCATATCAACCCGAGAGAATTCTGCAACGCGAGCGAAGCCGCTCCGATCGCTTGGTCGAGCGTGCCGCCCGCAAGCCCGACGATCGCCGCGGCCGCCATTCCGGCACCTGCTCCGGTCTCAGCCATACATCCGCCGACCTCGGCGGCAAAGGTCGCGTGGGCGGCGATGAAAACGCCGATGATGCCCGCCGCGAGCATCGCTTTGACGGTTTCGTCCTCGGATAACCCAAGCGTCTGCGCCGTGCCCAGCACCGCACCGGGCAACGCCCCGCACGACCCGGCGGTCGGGGCGGCGACGATCACGCCCATCGAGCTTTTGACCTCCATTATCGCCGAAACGTACATTACGATCGTGTTATTAAGGTCGCCGCCGACGAGCCGTCGGTTATCGAGCTGCTCCTTTAATTGCAGCGACTGGCTCCCAAGTATCCGATCGGCATACTGGGTGCCGCGAAGGCCGGTTTTTACGGCGTTGTCCATGATCCGCACGATGCCGAGCATTTGCTCAAAGGCCTCACTGTCCGAGATGTTGCCTCGTGCCGCTTCGTACCGGACGGCCAGCTCCCAGAGAGCGAGACCTTTGCCCTCGTTGTACGCGAGCATCTCCTCGCAAGTGATGAACGGCACACTCAGGCCTTTTCGCGAAAGTACGGGCAAAACCGGCGCCAGCCGACACACCGAAACTACGCCGCGAGTTTCGACCAGTTGTCGCAGTACATCATCCGCGGGAAAAGCCTGCGACTTGATCTCGACAAATCTCACATCGCCGTTTCGAACGCTGAGCTCGTCGTGATCAATGCGGCCTGCGACAATCCCCAACACGTCCTCCGGCGTATCGCAATAAACGAGCGTCACAAACTGATCACCCGCCATCGAGACCGCCGCTCCGTCGATCTCGACGACCTCGATCATCCCGCCGCCGGTCGAAATGGCTGTCAGTCTGTGCGTCCCCGCCGGATTTGAGAGTGTGATCCGATATGTGTTCGGGTGCGTGGTACCGATGTCGACAATATTGATGTCGACGTCGATGCCGGCGGCTTTGATGTGTGTTGCCGCGTCCGGCAGGCGTTCGTCGTCCGCATTCCACCCGAGAAAGCCGCCGAACAGTCCCATATCCGAACCCTGATCTCTGTGGGTCGTCGCGAGCGAACCGTTCGGGTCAAATTCGATCAGGATGCGGGTGATATCGCCGCCCATCAGGTCGCGGCATAGCCTCGCGATCCTGAGCGAAGCCGCGCAATGCGAACTCGACGGCCCGCGCATCACGGGCCCGATGACGTCATTAAAGATACTTGGGTAGCTGCTCATAAAATGCCGTCTATCGATCTAGAGATTGGACAACCAGTATTTTGCCATCGTCCGCCGCAGGTGCAACGTCGTGTTTTCGCCCTCGCTGATGCTGTGGGAACGCATCGGATAGGACATCATCGTAAAGAGCTTGTTGTTTTTAATAAGTTCGTTGACCAGCAATTCAAATCCCTGATAATGAACGTTGTCGTCGCCGGTGCC
>JAYVUD010000275.1:0-9243 GCA_043788335.1 Chloracidobacterium sp.
GTAAATCTAATCAGCATTCCATCAAATTTGGCGTCCGGATCCGGCACGTAAGCATTGATGACCGTTCGGAGAACAACTACGGCGGAAATTTTGTATTCCCCGGATTTTTCGGGGCTGATCCCTACGATCTGAATGGCGACGGCGTCGTTTCGTCAATCGAACAGTACCGTGCAAAGCTCCTCGGAGCGGTCGGCACTCGGTACAATCCGACCCAGTTTTCCCTGACCGCGGGCAACCCGGATGCAGTCGTTTCGCAAACGGAGGCTGGCGTCTTCTTTACCGATGACTGGCGTGTTTCGCCGGCGTTGGTTCTGAGTTTTGGACTTCGGTACGAAAATCAGACAAACATTAAGAGCAATTTCAACCTTGCGCCGCGTGTCAGTATTGCCTGGTCGCCGGGTGCGGGCGGTGCCAAGGCTCCTAAGACGGTGTTTCGCGGTGGGGCAGGTATCTTTTACGACCGTTTCAGTGAAAACTTTACGCTTAATGCGGAACGTTTTGATGGCGTGCAACAGTTAAACTATATCGTTAGTGCTAATGAGACCGATCCGGTTCGCCGGGCAGCGGCCCTTGGATTGCTTGCTCAGCCTGTTTTTACCGCATCCGGGGTAACCAACGTACCGACCGCTGCACAGATCGCGGCACTATTGCCTGGTTCGAGCACGATTCGGACGATCTCCGGCGTGCTCACCGCCCCGTACACGATTCAGGCTATGGTCGGCGTCGAACGGCAGTTGCCGTTTAAGACGACGTTTGCGGCGTATTTCATCTCGTCGCGCACACTAAATCAACTGCGGGCACGTAACATCAATGCCCCGATCTGTCCGCTTCAGGACAATTGTCTGAACGCCCCGCGTCCCGATCCGACCAAGGGAAACATCTATCAGTACGAGTCAAGCGGCAGATCAACGCAGAATCAGATGATGTTTAATTTCCGTTCAACGATCAGTGCTAAGATATCCCTCTTCGGTAACTATCGCCTCGGATTTTCCAGCGGCGATACGGACGGAGCCGCTAGTTTCCCGGCCTACAGCTACGATCTGAGTGGAGAAATGGGACGGTCGAGCGGCGACATTCGGCATTTCTTTCTCATCGGCGGAAACATCACGATCCCGTGGAACGTCAGCCTTTCGCCGTTCATCACGGCGTCCTCGGGCAGGCCGTTTAATATCACACGCGGCGTCGATCTCAATGGCGACTCGCTGTTTACCGAACGCCCGACGTACGGACAGGTTCAGACGCGGTGTACGGAACTGCAACTCACCGCAGCCTACTGCAATATCGGCTCAAATAGTCCGACATCCGTAATTCCCCGCAATTACGCCGAGGGACCGGGCTCGTTTTCGGTCAATCTGCGTGTCGGCAAAAACTTTGGATTTGGCAAATCTGCCGAACCGGCCGCCGGACGAGGCGGACAGGGCGGCGGTGGCGGCCGTGATGGTGGTGGTCGCGACGGCGGCGGCGGCCGAATGGGCGGCATGGGCGGCGGAGCAATGATGATGGGCGGCATGGGCGGCGGGTCCGAGGTCAGAAAGCCTTACAATCTCAATGTAGGCCTAAATTTCAACAATCTTTTCAACAATGTCAATCTTGGCACACCCGTCGGCAGTCTTAGCTCGAGCCGCTTTGGCCAATCGACGTCGATCGCCGGCGGCTTCGGCGGATTCATGGGCGGCGGTGGTGGTGGCGGCGGAACGGCCAATCGCCGGATCGAACTGCAGATGAGATTTAGCTGGTAATACGCTTTTAGCGTATAATCTGAAAGAAAGAAAAAGGAGATGGATAACGCCTCGGCGTATTTCATCTCTTTTTTCTAACTTTTTGAGAGAGTTGGGCGTACTACCTTTTATGAAAAATATCGTAATTATTTCGGCGTTGATCCTGGCATCAGTATTTTCAATATTTGCTCAAAAAACGGCGGAGCCCGGCGGTGCCGATCCTGCGAAAAAGCCGGTACCGGCCGTGGCCGACAAAGCGTCGACCGACCTGGCAAATGCCGCCCTTGCCGCCCACGGCGGCGATAAATTAAAGAAACTCAAGACCCTGGTATTGCGCGGATCGGTGGATATCACGACGTCAGCATTCAATCAGGCGATCCCATCGACGTTTGTGATGGTCCTGTCGGGTGATAAATATAATTACGAGATCAATAATCCGTTTCAGCCGATGAAGCAGGTCTATGATGGTCGCCAGACATTTTCGACCGTCCAGGGATTTACGCTGCCGCCGATCACTAGCCTCGGCTTTCCTCTTTTGCCGAAGATCGGCGAAACGGGCTTTGTGATCTCGACTCCGGCTGATCCCAAGCGGAAAAAATCCGGCTTTCGTATAACGACGCCGGAGGGTTACTACACAGATTTCTTTTTGGACGAAAAGACCAATCAGATAAAGGGTTACGAATCAAGCTATGATTTCGACGGCCGAACTGTTACCACGTCGGTCGTCGTCGACAAATGCCAAACCGTTGAAGGCGTGCTCGTGCCCGAAAAATACTCACAGCGATTCGATCTCGGGAGCCTGACAGTCTATGCGGACTTTAAGTCAAAGGTGATCCTCGTAAATTCCCAGGTCGCGGACGATGTATTCGCCATGCCCAAATAGGAAGCTCACTATTGGGCAAATCGACTGTTCTTCCACCAGTCGATCGTGTTTTTCAGTCCCTCTTCTAATCCGACGAGCTCCTGATAACCGAGCAATCCGACGGCAAGTGCGTTGTCCGCCTGCGAGTGTTTGACGTCACCGGTGCGTCCGGGTACATATTCCGCCGTCACGTCCGGATTGTCGGTGATCCCTTTTAAAACTTCAAGCAAATGATTGAGCGTGATCTGCTCGCCGTTGGCGACGTTCAGCATACGCCCAAATCCCTCGGTCGCCTCCGCGGCCCGGATATTGGCGTCGACAACATTGGCTACGTATGTGAAATCTCGCGACTGTTCACCGTCGCCATAGATCAGCGGCGTCGTGCCCTTCATTAAAGCGTCGATAAATCGCGAAATAACGCCGGAGTACATCGACGAAGGATTTTGCCGCGGGCCAAATACGTTAAAGTATCTCAGGGCCATCGTCTCTAATCCGTAGACGTTATTAAAAGCCCGGCAGTAGAGTTCTCCGGTCAGCTTTGCGACCGCGTAGGGCGAGAGCGGATCAGGTGACATTGACTCTACCTTAGGTAATATTGGCTGATCGCCGTACGCGGAACTCGACGCAGCATAGACAAACCGCCGAACGCCGTTCTCTTTCGCCTTGACCAATACGTTAAATGTACCGTCAACGCAGGCTCTATGGGTTTCCGCGGGGTTTTCGACCGAACGAGGTACACTAGGCAGGGCAGCTTCGTGAAAAACGACCTCGACGCCCGCGATCGCTTTCAGCAGAGCCGCGTCATCGTTGATATCGCCCTCGACGAAATCGAAAGATCCTTTGATCTCCTCGAGATTCTCGCGACTACCGGTCGACAGATCGTCAATTATCGTGACGCGTGCACCCTGACGGATCAGTTCGTCAGCCAGATTGGAACCGATAAAGCCGGCACCGCCGGTCACAAGTACTTTAGTTGTTAGGGCCATCTTAAATGTTGTGTCCGCCATTTGGCTGGAACCATTTGATTCTATCTACCGACGCCGACATATTCAAAGCCCATTTCGGACATTTCGTCCGGCTCGTAAACGTTGCGGAGGTCAGCGACCTTCGGAGTTTTGAGCAGGCTCTTCACCCGACCCAGGTCGAGAGCCCGAAATTGATTCCATTCCGTAACGATGACCATCACGTCAGCACCGTTGATCGCGTCGTATTCATCGGTCGCGTATTCGATACCTTTAATATACTGGCGTGACTCTTCCATTGCGACCGGGTCAAATGCTTTCACAGTCGCACCTTTCGCGAGCAAGGTATTGATTATCTTGATCGCGGGCGACTCTCGCATATCGTCGGTTTCGGGTTTGAATGACAGTCCGAGCATACCGATGCGTTTGCCGCTGAGATCCCCGACAAGTTTTTGGATCTTGGGGATCATTGCATCACGCTGCAGTTCGTTGGCTAAGATGACGGCATCAACAATTCGCGTTTCGACGCCAAACTGATCCGCGACCGTCGTCAGTGCACGCGTGTCCTTCGGAAAGCACGAGCCGCCGTAGCCCGGTCCGGGGTGCAGGAACTTGCGGCCGATACGGTTGTCCATACCCATCCCTTTCGCCACGTCGTGGACATCGCAGCCGATGGCGTCGCAAAGGTTGGCGATTTCATTGATAAACGTGATCTTGGTCGCGAGAAAGGCGTTTGCGGCATACTTGGTCAGTTCGGCTGCCTCGAGCGACGTAAAGATGATCGGCGTCTCGATCAGATACAGCGGCCGGTAGAGGTGCTTCATGATCTCGATCGAGCGATCGTCGTTCGTACCGATGACCACGCGGTCCGGCCGCATAAAGTCCGTTATCGCCGCGCCCTCACGCAAAAACTCCGGATTCGACGCAACCGCAAACTCGCTGCCGGCCGGAGCGTTTTCGGCAACAAATTTGCTGAGCCACTTACCGGTACCAACCGGGACCGTCGATTTGGTGACGATCACTTTATAATCGTTCAGTGCGAGGGCAACATCGAGGGCCGCCTGCCTGTAGTAACTCATATCCGGCGTCCCGTCCGCTTTGGGCGGGGTCCCGACCGCCAAAAAAACGATCGCGGCCTGTCGGACCGCAGTGGTAATGTCCGTCGTGAAATGAAGACGGCCGGCCTCCACATTTTTCTTTACGATCGTATCGAGACCCGGCTCATAGATCGGTATCATTCCATTATTAAGTTTCTCGATCTTGGTTTGATCAACATCAACACAGGTCACGTCCACACCAAATTCGGCGAAACATGCTCCTGATACCAATCCGACATAACCCGTACCAATTACCGCGATATGCATATAAGTTAAGTATTAAGACGAAATTAAAATAAAACTACAATTCTTAAAAAATGAATGCGGGTCACGTATGAATACATGACCCGCAGACAAAATGAGAACGAACAGTAGGTTCTAACGAGTGGGGCTTACGATGATCGTGCCGCCGCCGAGCGTGGTATCGCTGCGTTTTGATCCGAAGTAGATGCCTGCTCCGGCCACGCCGGCCGCAACCAAGAGCAACCACGGCCATCCTGCGATAGCGACGCCAGGGGCTGAACCCGGGCGTAAGCAAGGCTTGCAGCCCGTCTGGGTCAAATTACCAGCGGTCGATGACGTTCCGGCCACGACCTGTTTGTCACTTGTGCCTTCACGCATTGTGACCAGACCGGTCGTGGTGTCCACGTGGGTGTGCGAACATTCGACTTCGATCACAAAACTATTCGCTTGGCCCGCGTCAGCCAAAACCGTTGCGTTCTTGGTCGCCATCGTCGCCGAAACTCCGGTCGCGTTGGAGATGCGATACTTGCCTTCGGAAAGCGTGCCGATGATGCTGCTATCAGTAAAGCTCAACGTAAGATTCGAATTCGCAAGAACCTCGATCCTTCCGGTTTTGCCAAGGCTGACAACCGCACTTGAGTCTGAACCTGTAACGATCGTGCTCCCCGAAAGTACTGTTGAGTTAGAGACAGCCGTCTGACCATTGACGGTCACCTGTCCTGTAACGGTGATCTCGCCGGCCAGGTCTTTTGGCAGAGCGAATGCCACCGTTGAGTAAACACACCACACGGCAGCCAGTGTGAGTAGTGTAGTAAATTTGCGAAAACTATTTTTGCCGAGCATTTGAGTAAATATCCTCCTGTATCATTCCTTTCCGAATGGATAAAATACCATTCGGGTAGTAAAAAGTCTTACCCGAATGGCAATAAAATTTAGCGAGTTGGGCTAACGACAGTTCCGGTGCCGCCGAAGTCGTAGTTTGATCCACGCGACGCTGCATAAATAATGCCTGCGCCGGCACCGGCCATAACAAGTGCAAACCAGTACCAACCATATGACGAATGGCATTCTTCCTTACCATTCTTGTTGGCATCGACGCACTTACCCGAAGAGTCGATGTAATCGTCGTCGTTTGCTTTGCCTGCCGAGGCGGATCCGCCCGCGGGTATGACACTCGTTGTGCCGTTCGCGTTGACGCTCACGCCATTGGTCGAACTGATCACTCGCAGCGAACCCGCACTAAGGTCTGCGTGGGCCGAATTCGCGTCAAACGAGAGCATTAAAGTTGTATTGGGTGCAATTTCGATCTGGCCGGCCTTGCCGAGATTGATAACAGCGGAGAAATTCTCCGGAGTCGCGATCGTGCTGGCCGAAAAAACAGTGCGTCCGGACTTTGCCGATTCACCGTTAACAGTAACGTTTGAGCCGCTATACGTAAGCTCGCCCGCCGCTCTGCCGTCATTTGCCAGTGCAACCATTGAGTAAGTGGCAAGTATTGCGACCATCAGGCAAGACGAAGTCGTCTTGCGAATCCACAGTTTGCTATTCATAGTTCTCCTCTTATATCGCCTCATTTCAAATAAATCAAAAAATCAGTCCATTCAATGTTTTACACGAGTTAGTGTCGAATGTCAATAAAACCGACCTACCCGTGCAAAAAACCGAATCACAGTACTAAACAAGCTCAACGAATTTCTAAGCCGAGATTTAGTAACTAGTTATACCACATATCGCGTCCGATTCAAATGCATTTTTCGAAAAAAGGTTGTGTGAGGCTCATTTTTCTCGTTCCTTTTCAAATTGTCCTCGCCGCAAGTATGAGATTTACTGGATACGTCAGCGGGTTCCATCCCGACCGATGTTAGACCGCCACCCGACGCATTCGGAATTTTGAGGGTCTACCCTATATTTGTTTTTGTTCTCTGAGGGCATGAAAGGACTTTTACCGTTGCCGAAAATGATGTTTTTTGTTCTAATCTGCAGTGTTCCTGTTATTTAACTGTCTATTGATTTTAGCGGAGAGTTTTTTATGAAGATCAAACTGATTCTATTGATAGTTGTTGCTTTTATGGCAGCTTCGTGTTCAGGCGGCCCAAAGGTGAATTCGAACGCCACGAATGGAAATTCGGGTGGCAACGGCGATAAAAAAGTCAAGATCGGCTTTGCGATGGCCACCGTTAAGGAGGAGCGTTGGCAACGTGACCGCGATGCGTTTGATGCTCAGTGTAAGAAGCTGAATGTCGAGTGCATCATCACAGTTGCCGATAACAGCCCGGATCGGCAGGCAAATGACGTTGATAACCTTCTGACCCAAAAGGTCGATGTGATCGTGATCGCACCGCAAGATGCAACGCAGGCCGCCTCGATGGTTGACAAGGCTAAAGCACAAAATGTTCCGGTCATCAGCTACGACCGTTTGATCAATTCAGACAAGATCGACCTTTACGTGTCACACCAGGTGCCGGTGATCGGACGAAAGATCGCGGAATATGCTTTCAACAAGGTGCCGAAGGGCAACTATGTAATGGTTTACGGTTCCGATACTGACAATAACGCCAAAATAATGGAAAAAGAGCAGATGGCGGTGCTCAAACCGGCGATCGACAAGGGCGATATCAAGATCGTTGCATCACAGTTTATCAAGGACTGGAAACCGGAACTTGCCCAAAACTTCGCTGAGAATGCGCTGACCCAGAACGGCGACAAGATCGATGCGTTCGTCGTTTCAAACGACGGCATGGCGAGCGGTGTTGCGGCTGCGATGCACATCCGCGGCCTTGACGGCAAGATCGTCATAACCGGGCAGGACGCCCAGATCGATGCTCTTCAGCGGATAGCCGAGGGTACCCAGTCAATGACTGTCTACAAACCCATCGTGCCGCTTGCTAACGCCGCCGTCGACGCGGCGATCAAGCTTGCAAAAAAAGAAAAGCTCGAAACCAAGCCGTTCAAGAATGATGTTATCGGCAAAGATGTCCCGGCAATATTGCTTGAGGTCATCACGTGCGATAAGAGCAATTTGATGGATACAGTTATTAAGGACGGTTACGCGAAATTCGACGACGTTTTTAAGAACGTACCTGAGGCTGATCGACCGAAAAAATAAGTAAGTACTTTTGATCAAACCCCTCCAAATGATGAAAAAGATCGCACTGGCGTTGGATCTTGGCGGTACTAATATACGTCTGGCCGCAATCGGCGAGGACGGTACAGTATACTCCCGTTCAAGATCCGCGACTCCAAAACAATCGACGAGCGGCGAGATCGTTGATATTATTGTCAGTCTTGCAGACCAATGCCGTCATAATGTGCCTGTCGACTCGACCGTATTTGCGATCGCCGCGGCCGTGCCGGCCACTATTGATATGGCGGCCGGCGTTCTGACAAAATTACCCAATCTTAGGGCACTTGAGGGCGTATGTTTGCGGGATGTCTTGTCCGAGAGGTTGGGCTTGCCGGCCATCCTTGAGAACGACGCCAATGCGGCCGCATACGGTGAAAATTGGCTCGGGGCGTCTCGCGGGGTCGATGATTCAATATGCATAACGCTCGGAACCGGAGTCGGCGGCGGACTGATCCTAAATGGCCGGCCATTTCGGGGTAAGGATGGAACAGCGGGCGAACTCGGGCACGTTTGTGTCGAGTCGCAGGGAGTGCCGTGCGGGTGCGGCGGCCGGGGCTGTGTTGAGCAGTACGCGTCGGCGACGGCGATCGTGCGAATGGCAGGCGAAGCCGGCATGCACGTCAAAACGTCGTTTGACGTTTATAATGCCGCCATCGGCGGAGACGCGTCTGCGATCGGTGTCTTCGACAAGATGGGTTCCTATCTCGGCATCGGGATCGCCAGCCTGATAAACGCGCTAAATCCCGAAATGGTGGTTATTGGCGGCGGGGTCGCGGCCGCCTGGGACCTCTTCGCACCGGCGGTTGCCCGAGAGATACACGTTAGGTCCTTTCGCGAGCCGGCAGAGCGTGCTAAAATCGTGGGCGCTGAGCTTGGGGATGATGCGGGGATACTTGGAGCGGCGAGGTCGGCATTTGACGGCTAGCCGTGGTATGCTCCCCAAAAGGAACATTTGTTTATGGACGCTTACCATAAGATCTTGGTTAGAATTCTCGAGGAAACCGGCGGCAAAGAGTCCGTCGACATAGACCTCACGGATCTGCTAAAAAAAGAGGGCTATCTGCCCAGCCGCGACGAGATCTGCTCGATGCTAAAGGCTGAGAGTTGGGTCACTGAGTCTCGGCCATACTTTGTTCGTATGACGCACTGGGGAGTCGCCGAGGCTAAAAAGGCCGGATCCGTCAGGCCTGACGCGGCCCGGGCACTGGCTCGCCAGTCTCAAAAACTGCTGGCGGAA
>JAYVUD010000276.1:0-9995 GCA_043788335.1 Chloracidobacterium sp.
ATAGAGCGATTTACCTGTCCCACAACACCCGTGGGACAGCCGTGGGACAACGTGGGACAAGCCTGTAAAACATTGGGTCTGTCCCAAATGGACATTCGCATTTACGAGGATGTCCGCAACGTCATTTGAGCTCGGTTGCGGCCTCCGCGAATCTTGTAGCCAGGAATTAACACGAACGGACACTAACAACGAATTAGAGATCCCGATCTCTCTTTCATATGTTTCCTATGTGCCTATGTGGTAGATCTCCTCGTTCGCCCGACTTTTCAGACACCCTCGTAGGATAGGTAGATCAGGTCGAGTTCCACGCAGCCCGGGAATCAGGGCGCACCAAAAGAACCTAACAGAAACTCGAGTTAACGAATTTTCAGAGCAGACTTGCAAAAGTGCCTCTCTGACGACGGTAGGAGCTGTCAAGGCGGAGCTAGCCCCAGCCGTGCGTTTTGACGGTCGCCGGGTGACCGGACGCTTCGACCACTAGTTTATGACCCGTTTTAGCGGTCATATTCTGGAACCAACCCGCCCTTACGCAAGCCTCGTCCCGACAACCGCCGGTTCCATAATCGACGCATAGAACTGCCTCACTGTCCCCATATCGTGAGCCGGAGCTAGCGTCTTCGTCACACCTGTCTCGCTATCGATACAACCGATCGTCGGCCGATGTGGATGTAGATCCACTCCGATTTACGGTTGTGTAACGGTTTCGCTTGTCAAAGAACCCGATCTGTGTCGTCAACAAAGATCCTACCCCGAGCCAACGAGACACCGTTTTTATCAGCTCAATACTCCGGGGTTACAATGATCTGCATTTCGTTACGAAAGTCTGCACCTGCGTCAGCGACGCAAGCTCGACCTCGGTCTTCGCATTTGCTGCTTACATCGGACGAATGATGTGCTGCCACCACTCGAGATGCAGGTCCTTGCGTTGCTCGGCTTTCTAATATACTATCATCCGCACAGACAAAATATTGGAGGCTCATTATGATCATTCGCAGGACTACCTGTACGCTTATCGGCATTGCTTTTGCTTTTCTGCTAGCCGCAAATACTACGCACGTATTTGGGCAGCTTCAGTGCCGTTCGACCGGTGCACCAACGTCTACGACCGGAGATATTTCGGCCGCTGACACGGCTCAAACCTCGCGAATGTTCCGCGACGGACGAGGCACCACGTGTCTTTTCAATCGGGCTCAAACTACGTCCGCCGGATCGTATTTGTCGGACCAGTACACCTTCACCAATACGTCCGGTGGTCCGCAGTGCATCTATATCGATCTTGACGCGACCGGGTGCGGAGTAGCGACCAATCAGATCAGCATGGCGGCCTATTTGACGAGTTACAATCCCGCCAGCATTTTGACCAATGTGATCGCCGACCCGGGCCTGAGCACCGGCGGGAGTTTCGCTAATTCCATGTCGTTCAGCGTGGCTGATGGCGCGACCTACGTCATAGTGGTTCATAACATTAATGCCGGTACGTTTTGTCCGAGTTATACATTTAAGCGATACGTCACGAATAATTGTCGAGCGGCCGGATACGACGCGGACAATGACGGAAGCGCTGATCTGACGCTATTTCGGCCGAGCGGATCGCTGGCAACCTGGAATTCGTTAAAACTTACCGGCGGGACCTCGACCGTCCAGTTCGGCTCGGCCAGCGACGTGCCCGTCGCACAGGATTACACGAACGACCAAAAGACCGATCGAGCTGTTTTTCGGCCAAGCCAGGGAACTTGGTACAACTCGTCAAACGCGGCGACAAACTACGGCGCACAAAAGTGGGGGATCAGCGGCGACGTTCCGGTTCCCGGCGATTACGATCGCGATGGTATCGCAGACCTCGCCGTATATAGGCCCTCGGACAATAATTGGTACATTCTGCGTAGCAGCGGCAACGTATGGACCCAGCTCCGGCTCGGCTCGCCCGGCGATAAGCCTGTTCCCGCAGATTATGATGGCGACGGCCGGATCGACCCTGCCGTGTACACTCCCAGCACCGGTCTTTGGACGATCGTCACCAGCGCCGGAAACTACGGAGGACTGCTCAACCAATTGGTTTTCGGACTTTCGACCGACATCCCGGTTCCTGCTGATTATGATGGTGATGGCAAAACGGACATCGCCGTATTTAGGCCCAGCGACGGGTTCTGGTATATTTTCCGCACTTCGGTTACCACAAGTCAGGTGCAGTTTGTGCAATTTGGGTCAGCTGGAGACATACCCCAGCCGGCAGATTACGATGGCGATAAAAAGATCGATCAAGCCGTGTTCAGGCCGTCGACAAATACCTGGTACATCAACCAGAGTACCAACGGCTTCGCCGCACGACAATTTGGCCAGACTGGCGATATTCCCGCCACCACACCCTACACGATCCAATAAGTCGTTCTTGGGAATGACCGTTTATTCGAGATCAAAAGGGGCCGCCCGGAAACACAATTTCCGGGCGGTCTTTTTTTTCAAGCAAGAATCGAGGAGAAGATCGGGGCCACTCAAACATAACGCTCATGCGTCACCATCAATATTGAAAATGTAAGATCACAAGACCGGCTTTCGAAGCCGAAGAGGATGTCCGAAAAGTCCGCCAAACTCCCTCGCGGCCTCCGTGCGTGACTTTGCACTAAAATTCGGTTAAAAGGTAGAACGGGGTCTGGTATGGGATACTGTGATCCTTTTGATATCGCAATATCTCATACCTGATCCTTACTCGTTCAATCCGCGAGGGCCGTCTTTTACTTTCCGCACGTCAGTTAAGCTTCGATCGCACCAGGAGTTCGTTAAAGCGGTGCAGAGATCTTAGCGGATCGAGGCGCGGGTCTGCTTTGAGCCAGCCCAGCCATTTGTCGCTACTTTTCTCGGCCTGCTCGAGTTTTGATACCGCGGTATCAGGCTCACCAAGACTAATGTAGGCGAGGGCCACGTAATAATAAGAGAGCCGGCCCGTCGCGTCGCTTTCGGCGGCAGTCAATAGGGAGCGTGCTTCATCGTTTCTGCCGGCGATCGCGAAAGTGCGGGCTAGCATAACGCTCATTGTCGGATCTGCCGGCATGAGCTCGATCGCCCGGCGAAACTCCGATTCCGAGCACGCCAGATCACCCTTGCCCTCGCACGAGGTTGCGAGGCCCATGTGCAAAAACCAGAATGAATCTCTATCTTGCAATGCGTTACGGTAAAAGGCCTCGGCCTGCTCATATCGCCGGCTGAAAACAAGCGGCAATCCCTCATCGACCGTGCCGATCTCGCTCGGAGCCAATTCCGCCGCACGGGCAAGCTGGCGCGAGGCTTCATCGAACCGACCCATGGCCACGAGAAACCATCCATAATATTCATGCGTATACCGCGACCCCGGATCCAATTCCAGCGCGTGAACAAAGCTGTCTTGCGCCTTGCTGCTGTCGTGGTGGCCCCAAAATTCGATCACCGCCAGCGATGTGTGTGCCTCGCCGAGCGAGGGGTCAAGCTCGATCGCTTTCCGGGCGGAACTTTCGGCCAGTTCCGGTCCGGACGGAAAGTTGTAGGAGGTCGATATTGCATAAGCATTTGCGAGCCTTGCATACGCCAGAGCATAACCCGGGTCAAGCTCGACCGCCCTATTTAGATAACCTATCGCCGCCGTTAAGCTCTCCGGCTTAAGCTGGCTCAATTGGTAGATGCCCCGCATACAGGCCTCATATGCCTCGAGACTTGCCGTCGGCCTGCGTTCGATCTTCGTCTTCTCGTCCCGACTCAATTTGATCTTTAGCGAATCCGTGATCCGCGCCGAGATCTCGTCCTCGACCTGGAGAATATTGCTGAACTGCAGATCGTACGAATTTGCCCAAACCGGTTTTCCGTCCGATGTTCTGACCATCTGAACGTTTACGCGTATCTGGTCACCGACACGGTAGATCGTTCCGGCAATAACAGATTCGACCATCAATTCGTTGCCCGCCCGCGCCAGATCGACGTCGGCGGCTGAGTATCGCCGGACCGAGTTTGTCGGCCGTACAGTGAGCGACCGTACATTGCTCAATTTCGTGATCAGGGAATCGGCGATACCGATGCTCATGTAGCCGGTCTCGTCGGTCGGGTTCACTACCTGGAACGGCAGTATGGCCAATGTCTGCTCTGCACCCGGAGGCGGCGTCGAAGCCGAAGAGTGCGGAAGCCGTACGCCCACAAAATATCCGATCGCTCCAAGCACGACGATCACGCATAATCCCAGGGCGACCGTTCCGCGTCTGCTTTCCCAAAAATTGCCGGACGCGGCTGCAGCGACTTCAGCGGCGGTTGGCTCGGCTGCGTTAGCTTCCGCTGCCACGGTGTCGCTCTCCTTTCGCTCGGCGACCGCGGTAAATCTATAGCCGCGGGTCGGTACCGTCTCGATAAAACGCGATCGCTGCGACGTGTCGCCGAGCTCACGCCGCAGCTGTGCGATGACCCGCGTCAAAACGTTCGGAGTTACAAATGCGTCCGGCCAGACCGCATCGAGGAGCTCTTCTTTGGAGATCAATCTGCCGGGATTTTCGAGGAAATAGATGAGTACCTCGAAAGCCTTTCGCTCCAGCTTTATCGCATTGCCGGCGCGCAGTATCCGAAACTCGCCGGTGTCAACGACGATGTCTTCGAACGAGTAGATCAGTTGTTCTGTGGCCATCATCCGTCCATCACAAGAACATCATAATACTATCCCAAAATCCTCACGACACTGAGCGGACACTCGGATATTATTTTTTGGTAGCTGAGGAATTTTAACCGCAAACGCCGTTCTAAACAAGACCGAAGTTTGCCCGTGTCCGAGGTGATGTCCGCTGCCGTGGCGCTGCCGAGCGAACCGCTAACAAAAAGTGTATGAATATTGCGACCCGGAACTATAAATATAACTATCTCGTATCGAGCCTGTTGCTTTCAGCTTTGTGGTCAGGAGCCTTTGTCCTACCCGTCAGATCCGCGGTCGACAACGTCCCCGCATGGATGACCGTCGACGAGCCGCATAACTTCCCTGCTCTCGGTTTCAAACTTGTCGAATATTCGGTCTCACACCCGGCAGATTCACTGGTTCGGATGCCTAACCAAGTGCTCTCGCCGATGTCGACCTATGTTGTCAATTCGAGCGCCGACACTCCGGATGTCGCGAACGGCGATGGCCTCTGTGCTGACTCGATAGGAAACTGTACGCTGCGAGCGGCTATCCAGGAAGCAAATGCTCACCCCGGGCCCGACAGCATAAGCTTTGCCATTGGATCCGGGCCAGCGTTGATCGCGCCGCTAAGCTCGTTTCCGTTCATCACCGAAAGCCTGATCATCGACGGCACAACTCAACCCGGCTATGCGGGCCAGCCGCTGATTGAGATCAACGGCGGGCCTGATCCCGAGGCTTGGGACTGCCTACATTTTGTCGACATGGGCGGCTCGACCGTCAGAGGACTGAACATTCACGGCTTTCGACAGGCGATCGCATTCGACGCACCGGGAACGTCAGGCGGCAATGTCGTCGAGGCCAACTATTTGGGGACCGACCGCACCGGCAGCGTTCCTATGAGCAATACTACTGGCGTTTACGTAAATTCCCGCGGCAATCGTATTGGCGGCCTCCTTGCCTCCCAGCGAAACGTGATCTCAGGAAACCATAACTTCGGCATCGAGCTCGCTGATCGCGGTAACGTCGTCCAAGGAAATTTTATCGGAGTTAATGCCCTTGGAACTGCGGCCGTCACCGCGCCATCCGTCCGCATCCAAAACGGTGTGCTTGTCGCAAGCGACGCAAACGTGATCGGCGGCACTTCTCCGGCGGCACGAAACATTATCTCCGGCGGTAATTCGATCGGTATATCGATCACTGCGTCGCCGGCACCGCGAACTGCATCGGGAAATTTGATTCAGGGAAACTTCGTCGGTACGGATGTCAGTGGGATGGCGGGCGTCGGAAATCAGGGTGCCGGCATTCGAGTGCTCGTAGGCGGCACAAACACTACGATCGGAGGTTCGGCACCCGGAGCAGGCAACGTTGTTTCCGCAAATATGGCGATCGCGGGCATAAGCATCGAAGGCGCAGGCGTTTCCGGCAACGTAGTCCAGGGGAATAGGGTTGGCACGACTGCTGACGCCAGCGGCCCGTTGCCGAATCTCGGCGCCGGTATCAACGCCCGCGACACCTCGAGCAATACGATCGGCGGACTGGGGGCAGGTAACATTATCTCCGGCAACCAGCTCGCCGGGATCAATGTAGCTGGCTGTTCCAGCATATTTATTCAGGACAATTATATTGGTACTACCGCAGACGGCTTGGCGGCAATGGCAAATGGTGCGCAAGGCGTCAGGGTGTCGCAATCCAGCGGTATTTTGGTCGAGCGTAATCTCGTGTCGGGGAACCATCTCGATGGCGTCGGCGTCGACCTTACTAACGACTCACGGATCGCCGGCAACCTGGTGGGCCTAGCGGCGAACGGTTATACGCCGGTCGCCAACTCGGACCGTGGGGTCTCCATCGCGCGATCTAATAATATTTCGATAGAGAACAACCTCATATCCGGGAATCTTCTCGATGGCCTGGTTCTCACGACCTCGAACAGTTCCAGCGTCGTCGGCAACCTTGTCGGCGTGGGCGCGGACGGTATTACCCGGGTAGCCAATTCGGGCTCCGGTATAGCTCTGAGTGCTTCTTCGTCTAACATGATCGGCGGCAGCGCGGCGGGAGCCGGGAACGTCGTCTCCGGCAATACTTACAACGGTATACTGCTGACCGGCGGAGCAGCCTCCGCCAACAATCAGATACTTGGCAACCGGATCGGAACCGATTCGTCGGGGACCGTCGCTGTCCCTAACGAACTCAATGGAATAAACATTGATAATGTTCCATCTACGATCATCGGCAATTCGGCGGCGTCCAATATTATTTCCGGTAATGGCCACAGCGGCATCTCGATTTCCGGGGCGATGGCGGCGAATAACGTCGCCGAAGGAAATCTTATCGGCACGGACATCACCGGGACCGTGGACCTCGGCAACGGGCAGAACGGGGTGATAATCGGTAACGCGCCATCTAACACGATCGGAGCGGCGAGCGCCCAGGGCGCCGCAAATACAATTTCAGGTAACGACGACACCGGTGTAGTGATAATCGGAGCGGGGGCGGTAGACAATTCAGTGACCGGAAACCGTATAGGGACAAATGCTGCCGGAAACGCTGCACTCCCAAACGGGTTTATTGGCGTCCAGGTGCAGGGCGGCGCGTCGAGCAATCGGATCGGCTATCTGACCAGTGTTGCCGGCACGCCGCCCGGCAACATTATTTCGGGCCACACCGGCGCCGGTAGCGGATGCGGGATCGTGATCACTGGTGCCGGAACGCGGCTCAATTCCGTATACGGCAACCTGGTGGGCACTGACGCATCCGGGACGGCGAGCGTACCAAACGTTACCGGAATTGAGATCAGCTTCGGCGCCACGCAAAACTTCATCGGCGAGAAAGTACCGCGTGCCAGAAATGTTATCTCAGGCAATCAATTGTCGGGGATCACCATCTTTGGTGCCGGAACCGACCTGAACCAGGTGCAGAATAATCTGATCGGTACCGATATCACCGGTGGCGGCCGGCTCGGCAATTCGCTTGCAGGCGTCCGGATCCACATACAAGCGGCGAACAACGTGGTCGGCGGTCCCCTGTTGGGGTCTCGGAATATTATATCCGGAACGATCTTGTTCCCCGGCTATCCGACGGGAGGCGGCGCCGGCGTGCTTATCGAATCAGGCGCGGATTCCAATGTAGTGCAGGGTAATTTTATCGGTACGGACCTCGCCGGAACATCCTCGATCTCCAATGCCGGCGAGGGCATCTTCATCAACTCGGCCTCAAATACCAGCATCGGCGGCGATCAGCCCGGTACCGGCAACTTGATATCCGGCAACGGCCGCAACGGTGTAGTCATCGATAACGCCTCGGTATCGAACCGCATTCAGAACAACTCGATCGGAGTGAAGAATGGATCGCTGAGCCCTCTAGCTAACTCCGGCGACGGCGTTCAGATCAGTCATACAGACGGCTCTGTTGCGGCACCGGCCGTCAATGTGGTCGGCGGCTCGGCGCCCGGCGTTTCCAATATTATTGCGTTCAACGGTGGCCGCGGCATCATGCTGCTCGACGGGATCAAGAACTCGATCGTCTCCAATTCCATCTTCTCGAATACCGGTATCGGCATCGACCTCTCGCCCGCCGGCCCGACCGCAAACGATGCGTGCGACGCCGACGGCGGCCCCAACGGCCTGTTAAATTATCCGTCGATCGACTCAGTCCTAAGTACCGCCGGGGCGACAAACATCAATGTGAGCCTCGACAGTACGGCGTCGGCCGACTATACGATACAGATATTCGTCAACGATTCGTGTATTCGTCAACGATTCGTGCGACCCGTCAGGATTTGGCGAGGGCCAGACGCTCGTCGACACTTTTACCGCGACGACCGGACCGGCTTGCGGGACAAGCGTCGGCCGCAGCATCGTGCCGCTCATCCCGGACGGCAAATTCTTGACCGCGACCGCCACCGACGCCTTTGGTAATACCTCCGAATTTTCGCGTTGCCGTGCCGTCGGCATACCGTCCGCCGCAGCCGGCTCGATATTCGGAAGGGTCACGACCGCCCAAGGCAGCGGCATCACCGGGGCCAAGCTGCAACTCACAGACACTGCCGGCGAAACCCGGACCGTCATCGCCGGCCCGTTCGGCTACTACCAGTTCGACCGTCTCGAGACCGGACGGACCTACGTCGTGACCGTTTCCTCAAAACGCTTTGTTTTTGCCACGCCGTCGGTTCTGGTAATTCTCGGCGACGAAGCCGTCGATACCAATTTTGTTAGTCAACCTTAACTTTAACTTTTTATAGGAGATTCATATGCCGTTACACATACAGACCGTCGACGCAGCTAAGAATGATCACCACGGACAATTGATACAGGCGAGGACTCGTTTTGCGAGCGTACGGTAAAGCAACATAGTCCACAAATACATAGGAGAAAATATGAACATCAGAGCGTCTGTCGGCCGACGAGAAGGTAGAAATTGTCAAAATGCAATTATTGATCTAGAGATCGTGAGAACATTTTTAAACTTGATTCCTGCCGCCCGCGGCGGTGCGGAAGGCTCGCTTCGGGGCCGCTTCACGGCCGGGATATGTTCGGACGCCCTTTATGAAGCGATCCTCAGGTTTCAACGCTTGCATTTGCGAATAAGGGCGGACGGGCACATAGATCCGCACGGCTCGACCTTCCCGGTGCTTGCACGTCTCGCACTGGATTCGGCTCCCCGGCCGGCTCGCCTTCAAGTGGGAGCTGCCACCCCGATCGCCCCTTTACATCCTCCCTCGGCGAGCAATAATCTCGGAGATGGCGGGACTATTATCAATACGGAAGCGTCCCGGCGAAGGTTGGCCTGGAACCATTTCGTACAAGGCGTGCGCGGAGCGCTTCAGGGCAACGCGAACTATGCCGCTGTCACGGCTTACTTGGAACGGCTTGAGAGAACGTCCGGCCCCGGAGCTCTGACCATTCCAAACTATATTGGATTCGGTCAGACGCGGATCAACGGAACATTCTCACATCAGAACGGAGCCGTTCTGAACATTGGCTCGTCCATTGGGACGTTCGAGGACACAGCGGTCGTCTTAACCCCTGGTCACGATGGGGCTGGCGGGGGCCTCTTGCTCATGCAACCGCATAGTTTGATGGTCCTACTTGGGAGATACAGCTTCCAGACTGCTCCACGAGAGGTGGCCGAGCAGACGAGAATCGAGTGCGGTTCGGTGCGGGGCCTTATAAATCGCCTGTCGGGCCGCCATTAATACCAGAGAAACAGGGTCATACCAGAGAAACAGGGTCAGGCATGTGATCTTGTGATTCTTACGATACTTTTCCTCAATGAGATGCTTGGTTGCGGCAAACTGGACGTCGGTTCGGGATCTGGTACGAGTCGCGTCGCAACGTCGGCTCGTGCTTGACTGATCGAGCCCTATAAGCAGTCAGTG
>JAYVUD010000277.1:0-3006 GCA_043788335.1 Chloracidobacterium sp.
GGATACCATGATGTTCGTCAGGATGTTGAGTCGCTGATCAGCGGTTTCGTTCAAACTAACCCGCAATCCGGCCTGACACAGATCGCGAACGGGATAGATATTCCGAAGACGATCGTTTACAACGTCCTGGCGGGAATGCGGCGGAACGGCACGATCGTTCGTTCCGGGGAAGGAGGTGAAGCAGCCTACGACCTGCCGGGGACCGATCCTGTAGAAATACCGGTAACCGAAGAGCCATCCGCCGCGGATATCGATCTAGCAATCCTTACAGCGATCGATAACCGTCATTGTACCTTGTCACAGATCCATCGCTATTGCAATTGCAGGGCACAACTCGAAATAAGCATCGCGAACACTGTTTCGGCAATTTATGCCCTGATCCAGAGCAACGTTGTCATGATGCTGGAATTCGGCGACCGGCAATTCTATTTCCGTCCGGATAAACGACCAAAACGAGTGTGGCTGGAAGGCGATGTTACCGGTATCGAATGGCTGGATGAGGAAGCGAAACGCAAACATCTGCAGCAGTTGATCGATGAGAAAAACGAGGAACTCCAACGCAATCCGCCACCGCCGGAACCGGTGCGGTCCCCGACTGTCGGCCAAATAGTCACCGGCGTCGATCACATTGAACATGGCCTTGCTGACGTCGACATCGTAGATCTCGATACGGACGAACTGCTTCTGCCGGAACCATTTGACCGCAGTTTGCGAGAAACGTTCGAAACGATCGACGAAATGGAAACACCGGAAATTCCCGAGCCCTGCGTCGAGAACGTTGCTATTGTTGCCACCAAGCGCCAAGGAAGCTACCTAGGTCGTAAGGTCCAAATACTGTTTACACCTGTCGACCTGGAACGCGAGGCGGCAAAGCGTGGATCGATTCGGGGTACGAGTAAAGCTCTCGGATATGCCGACGGGGGATCAATGCTCCGGAAGAGGATAAAAGAGAGCCCGGAACTCGCAGCCGCAATGGAGCGAGGCTTAGCGATATTTTGCGAGAAAAAGGGAAAACCTGCTGCTGGCAGAAACGGTAGAAGTGGAATCCGTATTGAACTGGACCCGATCAGGGTCCAAGGTCTGGCCGCAGATTTCGGCAATGCCAAAGAGGTCGCTCGTGCTCTTGGGTATGCGGACCCCTCCGGTTTCCGTACGCGCCGTCTTACGGATTTACCGATCGCGGAAGCATTCGAACGCGGCCGCCAGCAGTTCATCGAGCGCACCGGAAAATCTCGAACGTATAAGACTCGGAAATCCATCGAAAGGGAACTGTCCTCCCAGCCGTCGGTCGAAGCAATATCGTATTCATCAGTGGAGCCCGCGGAAGCGAAGTTGGAGCAGATTGATACCGGAATGTCGGACTATCTGAAAACTCCGGTCAATGATGTTGATAACGATGTTTCGATCGCCGCTTCGATTAACGAGGAGTCTCAACCCGACAGTCAAACCGCGGTTGGAATACCGTCGCACAAAACGCATGCCATCGAGTTCAATTTCGGCATCGAGCGGTCCAAGATCGGGATGGATATCCAAATGCCGGAAATGGTCGATCATCCGCGACACTATAACGCTAACCCATCCGGTGTCGAGTGTATCGATGTTATCGAACATCTGTCGTTCAACATAGGGTCCGCGATGAAATATCTCTGGCGGCTCGACGAAAAAGGTGACGCGATCGAGAACTTGAAGAAAGCGGTATGGTACTGCCAACGCGAGATCCAGCGGAGGTCACGATGAAAAACCCGACACTGTTTGAAGGGTCCCGTATGACGATGGATGAGGCCACTAACCTGACAGTTGAGACGCTGAACGTTTATCTTGAAAAATACGATCACATGGCCATCGCTTTCTCTGGCGGAAAAGACTCATCAGCAACGGTCACGCTGATCGCTCATTTGATCGCCACCGGTAAGGTCAAGAAGCCAAAGTCCATCGATGTTTTTTATGCTGACACACGGATGGAGCTGACACCACTACAGCATTCGGCGATTGCCATAATGAATTCGCTCGAAAAGCAAGGTATCGTCACCACTCTAATTTTACCCAAGATGGACGACCGCTTTTTTGTCTATATTCTTGGCCGAGGCGTACCGCCGCCGTCAAATACATTCCGGTGGTGTACATCGCAGCTCAAGATCGAACCGATGCAGCAGGCCCTCGAACAACGAGCGGTAGATCTTGGGATGGGTGAAATGCTACCAATCGGCAAAGCCGGGAAGTTGGTTTACCATGGCTTCGGTAAACAGAAAATTCTAATGATCACAGGCGTCCGCCTGGGCGAGTCCGCAGCTCGGGACGAACGCATTGCCTTGTCCTGCTCCAAGGACGGAGCGGAATGCGGCCAGGGATGGCTGCAGCAGTCGGCTCGTGAGGGGTTGAACGATACGCTGGCACCTCTCTTGCATTGGCGCGTATGCCATGTTTGGGACTGGCTTAACTTCTTTGCTCCGGCCGAAGGATTTCCAACGCAGATGATCGCCGAATCGTACGGCGGTGAAGAAGCGTCGGAGATCAACGCACGAACGGGGTGTGTCGGCTGTAATTTGGCGAGCCGGGACCTTGCTCTCGAGACGATCTTAAAAAAGTATCCGGCGAAATGGGGCCACCTTGAACCGTTAACGCGGCTTCGGTCGATCTATGCTGAGATGAAGCGGCCGGAGAACCGTCTTCGGAAGTTTGGGGAAATACTCAAGGATGGGTCGCTTGCCGCAAACCAGGGACGATTGGGCCCGCTGACGTTCGAAGCGAGGATCCGGTTTTTGCAAGAGATCTTAAACCTGCAAAACGAAATAAATATAAAGGCAGTTCTGAACGGTATGCCGGAAGTATCGCTGATCAACCGTGCCGAGCGTTCGAGGATCGAAGAATTGATCGAGGCAAAGACATGGCCAAACGGTTGGAGTGGGGACGAGATGACGGGCGACATGATGACGGACCGGATCAACCGCGATGGATCCATCCAGCCGTGGATGTTTGGAGAAGTCGCACCCGAGGTTGCCGCGATAT
>JAYVUD010000278.1:0-2235 GCA_043788335.1 Chloracidobacterium sp.
TGATTCGGTCGGCGTGAAGGAAAGGATAGGAGATCTTCTGATAGGTTTCCCATGATTTCGGGTCCCAGGGCGGCCCGATCTCGTAATCGTATTGGATGATGTATTGATCCGTTCCATAAAATGCGACGGTGAAAGCGGTTCCCGCGCCGCTCGTTCCGGCCTTAAAGCGGGTATCGCTGGCAATCATATAATCGGTCAGGATACCGCCGTAGCTCCAACCGCCGACACCGAGTTTATCGGGATCGGCGACACCCATCTTGACCACGTGATCGACGCCCGCCTGCAGATCATCAACCTCATAATGCCCCCAATCGGCGGCGATCGCCCGCGAGAATTTCTGCCCCCGGCCCGAACTTCCGCGGTAATTCACAGCCAAAACGGCATAACCGTTAGCGGCGAAAAACTGTCGTTCGCGGTCGAAAGAATGCTGATCCTGCCCGTTTGGCCCGCCGTGGATCCGAAGCAGGAATGGAACTTTCGTTCCTTTTTCGTAACCCGCCGGATAGGTCAGTAGGCCGTGAACCTCGGTGCCGTCTTTGCTCGTAAAACTGACCTCTTCGGTTGGCGGAATGGCGAGTTCGGCAAAAAGGGCATCGTTATGATGGGTGAGCTGGCGCAATTGACCATTTTCAAATGCATAAACCTCACCCGGCTCCGAATCATTGCCCGAGAGAAGCGCCGTTTTTCCGGCCGCCGTGTCCCAACTCGAAACCGTGATCGGCGGATTCATCAAACGTTCGGCCGCACCCCCGGCGAGGGCCGCACGCGATGGATAAACGGACCGATCATCGGTTACAAGAAATGCGATCGATTTTCCGTCGGCGCTGAAGCGCGGATTCGTCACACCGCGGTCGAGGTCTTCCGTGGCTTTAACGCGCGTTGGCGCCGAGTTTCCATCCGAGGCGACTAATGAAAGATGCGTCATCCCGTAGGCTTCAAATTTTCGTTCGTCGTCGTCAAGAAATGCGAGCCATTTCCCATCGGGGCTCCATTCGGGGGCGCCGCGCCCGGCGCGGATCGTGAGCGGTGTCACCTGTTTTTCGGTCGATCCCGGCTTGCTCTCCGCGACGAAGAGCTGAACGGCAGCATTGCGGTCGGGCTCCGTGCTGTGATCGCTCGTAAACGCGATCCGGCTGCCATCCGGCGACCACACGGGCGAGGATTCATCGAATTTTCCTTTCGTCAGCCGATCAAATTTTTTCGCGGTGATGTCGTAGAGATTTATGAAGCTGTGGCGGCCCGATAATAAATAGCCCTGGCCGTCCTGTTTGTATCTGTATCGATCGATTACGATCGGTTTAGGCGGTTTTGCCGAAACGCCGCCGGCCGGCGGTGCGGTTTCTTCATCCGGGTCGGGATCGCCGATCACCATCGCGATCCTTTTTGAATCGGGCGACCAATCGTAGCCCTGCAAACTTCCTTTGATGTCCGTCAATTGCCGCGCCTCGCCGCCGCCGAGATCGAGCAGCCAGATCTGATTGCCCTTGTTCGGCCCGGGCCGCGATGAAAGAAACGAGAGAAACTTTCCATCGGGGCTCCAGCGAGGCGAGCTTTCGCTTTCCGTCGTAAACGTGATCCGGCGCGTCGTTTTTCCGTCGAAACTGACCAGCCAGATATCTGAAGAACTCTTGTCGGCCTTTGTGTCCGTCGTTGAAACGACATACGCGACCCAGGCACCATCGGGTGAAACCTGCGGATCGCCCACATTCTGGATCCGGAAAAGGTCGTCAACTCTCAAATTGCGCGGCGCCGTTTGCGCTGCATTGGCGCCCGCGAGGGCGAAGATCAGAGCCAGGGTACTAATTGAATGTTTGAATAACATAACTGATGAATTTCCTTTCATTTTGAACTAAAAATGTCGATTCGTTCGAACGGCCTAAATGATGGGCGCCGAGCAGCGTGTCAAGCACGCTCCTTCTCTCGTTTATCTCTCGAATCTCGATAAATCTGAAAATGATTCCGGTAGCCGTTCGCTTGACCGAAATCGGACTCTTTCAAGCCTCGGCGGCTGAGAAAAATGAAGCTCGAAAGTAATCAAAATATTTCTTTTATGTCAACGATATGTCTTGGAAATGAATATTAACACGAACCGGGGCGGTGCGGAAATTTGGGGGCGAAAGAGCGCCGATATTATTTGGAAACACTGCACACGGCGCTTTGGTTCGCCGCGTGATGAAAATGCCGGCATCTCGTGGTCCAATCTGCCTCTTCACTTATGAAAATACGCGCGGAGGC
>JAYVUD010000279.1:0-2539 GCA_043788335.1 Chloracidobacterium sp.
ATCTGTTTGTGATAGGGCTGATCGTCGTGCTGGCAGGCGTGCTCGTGACCTCGATCCTGGCTAGCTTTTACATCATCGGCTGGCTTATCTGGGCGATCACAAATTCTACGATCTAATTCTCAAAATAATTTAGCCGCAATCTGAAAAGATGACGCAGATAAAACTAATGATTAGTTCTGATCTGCGTCATCTGTGTTTATCTGCGGCCAAAAATCCTCTTAAAAACGGTCAAGGTTCATCACCTTGTCCCAGGCCGCGACAAAGTCTTTAACGAATTTCTCCTTTGCATCACTAGACCCGTAAACCTCGGCATAAGCACGGAGCTCCGAGTTTGAGCCAAAGATAAGGTCGGCACGCGTAGCCGTGTATTTCGTCGCGCCGGTTTTGCGGTCAATGCCGTTAAAGACATCGCCGCTGCCATTTGCCGATTCCCACTTTGTGTTGATGTCGAGAAGATTTACGAAAAAGTCATTCGTCAGAGCTCCCGGTTTGTCGGTGAAAACGCCGTGCTTAGAGCCGTCGTAGTTTGCACCGAGCACACGCAAGCCGCCGACCAAAACGGTCATCTCAGGCGCCGTCAGCGTCAAAAGCTGCGCCCGGTCAATCAACATTTCCTCGGTCGGTGTAGTGTGATGGCTGCGCTTGTAATTGCGAAATCCGTCGGCCTGCGGTTCGAGGAATTTGAAGGAATCGACCTCGGTCTGCTGCTGGGTGGCATCGCCGCGTCCGGGTTTGAAAGGAAACGGCACGTCTCCACCGCCAGATGCTTTGATCGCCTGTTCGACGCCTACGTTTCCGCCGAGAACGATCAGATCAGCCATCGAGACGTGCTTGCCGCCGCCGCCGTTGAACTCAGTTTGAATAGCGGTCAGTTTTTCTAAAACGTCTGTGAGTTGAGCAGGATTATTGACCTCCCAATTCCTCTGCGGCTCAAGACGGATCCGAGCGCCGTTTGCTCCGCCGCGATTATCCGAGCCACGAAACGTCGATGCCGATGCCCACGCCGTCGAGACGAGCTGTGGAACAGAAAGGCCTGAGTTGGCGACCTTTTCTTTAAGAATCGCGATATCCGAAGCGTCGATTGTCGAGTTCGTATCCGCTGGGATCGGATCTTGCCAGATCAAATTCTCAGCCGGGACGAGTTTGCCAAGATAACGAGCTTTCGGCCCCATGTCGCGGTGCGTCAACTTAAACCAAGCTCGTGCAAAAGCGTCAGCGAACTCTGCCGGATTCTCATGAAATCGTCGCGAAATCTTTTCGTACGCTGGGTCCATACGCATCGCCATGTCGGCGGTCGTCATCATCGGCAGATGCTTCTTGCTCGGGTCAAACGCATCTGGGACGTTTGGTTCGATACCTACGGGATGCCACTGATACGCGCCTGCGGGGCTTTTACCGAGTTCCCATTCGTTGCCGAACAAGGTATCAAAATAGCTGTTGTTCCACGTCGTCGGCGTCGACGTCCACGCGCCTTCGAGGCCACTTGTAATTGTGTCGCCGGCAATGCCGGAGGCGTGCTTGCTCATCCAGCCAAAGCCTTGCAACTCTATCGAACCGCCTTCGGGATCGACGCCTACAAGAGCCGCGTCGCCCGCTCCGTGAGCCTTTCCAAACGTGTGACCGCCGGCGGTCAGAGCGACGGTTTCCGCGTCGTCCATCGCCATGCGGGCAAATGTTTCGCGGATGTCGCGTGCCGAAAGAAGCGGATCAGGGTTGCCGTCAGGCCCTTGCGGATTGACGTAGATCAAGCCCATCTGCACGGCGGCGAGTGGATTCTCTAATTCACGATCACCTGAATAACGACTGTTTTCTTTGTCGCTCGTTGCGAGCCATTCACCCTCGGCTCCCCAATAAACGTCTTCCTGCGGCTGCCAAACGTCAGCGCGTCCGCCGCCGAATCCAAACGTCTTAAACCCCATCGACTCGAGCGCGACATTGCCGGTCAGCACAAAAAGGTCGGCCCACGAAAGCTTGCTGCCGTACTTTTGCTTGATCGGCCAAAGCGAGCGGCGAGCCTTGTCGAGGTTACCGTTGTCAGGCCAACTGTTTGTCGGAGCGAAACGCTGTTCGCCGCTGCCCGCGCCGCCGCGTCCATCGCCGACTCGGTATGTGCCCGCAGCGTGCCAGGTCATTCTGATAAAAAACGGCCCGTAATGTCCGCAGTCCGCCGGCCACCAATCCTGCGAGTCCGTCATCAACGCGTGTAAATCCTTAACGACTGCGTCGAGATCGAGCGATTTAAACTCTTCTGCGTAATCAAACCCCGCGTCCATCGGATCGGCGAGCGACGAGTTTTGACGAAGAATCTTCAAATCCAACGCATTCGGCCACCAATCGCGATTTGACCTGTTTGTGCTCACGTCGTGCTTTATCGCACCGCTCGTAAACGGGCATTTGGCGCCATTACCATTCTGTTCTGTTTCATTTCCCATTGTGATTTACCCTCTAGTTTGTTTGTCCTATTTTTAAGTCTAAGTTGAGCCTACAAGTTTTTCTGACCCGGCTTCCAATCGGCGGCGCAAAATCCGCCGGTCTGCAA